>JBBSQN010000135.1:0-16258 GCA_038257875.1 Mycobacteriales bacterium | reverse complement strand
CCCCGGCCCGGGCGGGGGGGGTGGTGGGGGTCCGCGGTCCCGGGGGGGGCCGCGGCCGGTCCCCCCCCCACCGGCAAACCCCGCCCCCGGGGGGTCCGTCCCCCCCACGGGCGGCGTCAGCCGCGGAGGGTGAGGGTGGCGATTCGGGCGCGGTGGGTGTCGGCGTCGCCGAACTGGCCGGCCAGGCGCTTGGCGCGCTTGTAGAACAGGTGCGCCTCGTGCTCCCAGGTGTACGCGATCCCGCCGTGGTACTGGATCATCGCCGCCGTCGCGTCGAGGGCGGCGTCACTCGCCTTGGCCTTGGCCACGGATACGGCGAGATCGGCGCCGTCGAGGCCGGCGTCCACCGCGTGCGCGGCGTAGAGCGCGGCGTGCTCGGCCAGCGTCACCGCCACGTGCAGGTCGGTCAGCGCGTGTTTGATCGCCTGGAACGACCCGACCGGGACGCCGAACTGCTGGCGATCGCAGTCGTAGGCCACCGTGCGCGCCAGCGCCTCGCGGGCGATCCCGACGAGATCGGCCGCCACGAGCACGGTGGCCCGTGCCACCAGCTCGGCCACGACCTCCGGCGTCGCCCGGGGCAGCACCGAGCCCGCCCCGGCGACGACGTCGGCCAGGCGCACCGTGCCGTCGTAAGAACCCCGAAGCGTGCTGGTGGCACCCTCGATCAGCGCGAGCCCGTCGTCACAGCGGGCCACGACCACGTCGGCGATCTCGCCGTACTCGACGGCCGGGAGCGTGCCGGGCGCCGTGCCGCGCAGCGTGCACGCGCCCACGGCGGCACCGCCCGCGAAGCGGGGGAGCCAGGTCGCCTGCTGCTCGGCCGAACCCGCCAGCCGAATCGCCTCCGCGGCCAGCACCGTCGCGCGCCACGGCCCCGGCGCCACCCCGGCGCCGAGTGCCCTGGCGATCACCTGCGCCTCCACCAGGCCGAGCCCGAGGCCGTCGTGCTCCTCGGGGACACCAACGGCGAGCCAGCCCTGCTCGGCGGCGGCCTTCCACAGCGCCGCCGGATGCCCGTCACCACCGGCGTCCTCGACGACGCCCCGCACCGCCTCGAGGTCGAAGCGCTCGGCGAGATAGCACCGGACCGCGGCGTCGAACGCGCGCTGGTCGTCGGTGAGTGCGAAGAACATGAGCTCGACCCCTACCTGTCTCGATTCACCTGGGCAGGCCGAGCACCCGCTCGGCGGTGATGGTGCGCTGCACCTGCGAGGACCCGCCCCAGATCGTCACCGACCGGGACCACATCGCCCGGGCGTGCAGCGGGGTGAGGTCGAGACCGTCCAGCGCGTCGAGCGTGGCGTCCTCGCCGAGGATGTCGTCGAAGACCTCCCAAAGGTCCTGGAACGTCTCCGACCAGATCAGCTTGGTCATCGACGCCTCGGATCCGAGGTCACGGCCCTGCTCGGTCTGCGTGAGCACGTGCATGGCGTGCAGCCGCAGGCACTCCAGGTCGGTCAGCACCCGGGCGAGCTTGCCGCGGACGGCCGGGTCCCGGTCGCGGCCGAGCCGGCGCGCGACCGCCACGATCTCGTCGTACTGCCGGCGGAACTCGGTGTACTGCGCGATGCCCGAGGCGCCGCGCTCGAACGAGAGCAGCAACATCGCGGTGCGCCAGCCGTCGCCGAGCTCGCCCAGGCAGTCGACGGCGGGCACGCGCGCGTCGGTGAAGAAGACCTCGCCGAACTCGCTGGCCCCGCTCATCTGCCGCAGCGGGCGGGCCTCGACGCCGGGCTGATGCATGTCGATGAGCAGCATCGAGATGCCGAGGTGCCGGACGCTGCCGGGCTCGGTGCGGACCATCGCGAAGATCTTGTCACCCTGCATGGCGTTGGTGGTCCACACCTTCTGCCCGTTGACCACGAAGTCGTCGCCGTCGCGCACGCCCTTGCACGACAGCGCCGCAAGGTCGGAGCCGGCGCCGGGCTCGGAGAAGCCCTGACACCAGATCACCTCGTTGCGCAGCACCGGTGAGATGATCTCCTTGCGCTGCGCGTCGGTGCCGATGGCCATCACGGTGGGCGCGAGGAAGGCCAGGCCCAGCGGGTTGACGGTGCGTGGGGCCTGCGCTCGCACCGTCTCCTCGTCGTAGATCGCCTTCATGCCGGGGGTACCGCCGCGACCGCCGAACTCGGTGGGCCATTCGATGCCGGCGAAGCCCGCGAGGGCCTTGTCGCGTTCCCAGCCGCGGCGCATGCGAAAGCTCTCGTCAGCATCGAGGGACTCCCAGAACCCTGGCCGGGTCCACTCCTGCGGGATGTTCGCCTGCAGCCAGGAGCGCAGCTCGCTGCGGAACTCCTCCTCCGCAGCGGTGTAGGTCAGGTCCATCCGGCCTCCTCGTGCCCGGTTGCGGCAAACTCCGCCCACCCTAGGCAGACCGGCCGCGCATCGGGTGCCTCTGGGCGCTCGGGCCCGGTAACCTTCGGGGATGCACACAGAGCGGGTAACGGTGAGCCTGGCGGCCGACCTGCTGGCCGAGGCCCGCGACGCCGTTCGTCGCGGGGCGGCCCGGAGCCTCTCGGCCTACATCGCCGAGGCCGTGGCCGCGCGCCAACTGCAGGAACGCTCGCTGGCCACCCTGGCCGACCTCTACGGCGGGCCTCCTCCTCCCGACGAGCTCGCGCAGGCCCGCCGCATGCTGCGGCTGATGTCACCGGCCACCGTCTGATGGCGACTCCGTGATCGGCGGACGGGTCCTCGACACCACCGCGCTCGCGGCTTTCGCCGTCGGTAGGCCCCTGTACGTCCGTGCGCTCGTGTGGGCGGCGGTCGAGGAGAACATCGTGCTCGCGGTGCCCAGCGCCGCGCTGGGCCGGGCGTGGGCCGTGCTCGAACCCGAGCACCACCCGGCGCTGCAGGTGTTGCTGGACCTGCCCAACACCGTGATCGACGAGCTCGGCCCGGCCTCGGCGCAGGAGTCCGGGTTGCTGCTCGGGGCCTGCGGGCTCGACGACATCGTGGCCGGCCAGGTGGCCGCCAGCGCGCGGCGCCGCGGCTGGCCCGCCGTCACCGGGGAGCCGGGCGCGCTGCGCAAGCTGGACACGTCGGTGACGATCGAGGAGCTGCCCTGAGGTGGCGACCGGTGGGTTCACTCGTGCGGCCCTCACCCGTCGGTGAGCCGGGTACGCAGGCGGTGCAGCGCGTCCTCGTCCAGCCCGTGGGCGAGCAGCCAACCGGCGGCTCCCCCGGCCGCCTCGACACCGTGCTCGGCGTCGAGGTGACCCAGTACCGTCGCCATCACCTCGGCCCGCGGCAGGTGCAGGGCGACGTCGTCGGGCATGGGCAGGCCGGCCACGGTCGCCCAGCGTCGGAACATCGTCTCCAGCCGCTCCGAGGAGAGCGCGTAGTCGGCCACCACCGCATCGCGCTCGACGCCGACCGCGTCCAGCACCAGCGCGACGAGCACCCCGGTGCGGTCCTTGCCGGCCGCGCAGTGCACGATCGCCGGGCCCGTGTCCGGCGCCGCCAGCCGCCGCACCGCCTCGACGACGTTCTCGCCGCGGGCGGTGAGATAGCCGAGGTAGGCGTGCACTATCGGATCGAGGTCCGCGCCGGTCTCGGGCAGCGTCTGTCCCTCCTCCGGGAGGATGCTGAGCGCGACGGTCTGCACGCCCGCCCGGGTGATCGCGCTGGGTCCGTCGTGGTCGATCTCGCGGCGGGTGCGCAGGTCCAGCACCAGCCGCAGCCCGTACCCGTCGACGAGGTGCTCGACGTCGGCGCGCGTGACGTGGTGGAGCGTCTCGCTGCGCAGCAGCACGCCGGGACGCGTGGTCCCGCCGGCGCGCAGCGGCAGCCCGCCGACGTCGCGGACGTTGTCGAGCCCTTCCAGTTCCAACCACCGGTGAAGCGAAGCGTCGCGCACCCACCCACCGTAGCGGCGAGAGGGCCGCACTTCCCCCGCTTCGACGAACGGTCCGCTCGCCGGATGGTTCGGACGAGAGTGACGTTCGTCGCGTCCGCTACGCCCCTTGGGCCGGGGTGCGGCGCAGCATCGGCGGGAGCAGCCGGGCTCCGGGTCCGTGCTCGGCCACCTGGTCCTCGGGGTTGGAGAGCCGGCAGCGCTGCAGCGACAGGCACCCGCAACCGATGCACGAGTCCAGCCCGTCGCGCAGGGCCACGAGCGCCTGGATCTGCTCGTCGAGCCGGCCACGCCAGGACCGCGACAGCCGCGACCAGTCGGCCCTGGTCGGCGTGCGGGCCTCAGGAAGCGTGTCGAGGATATGTCGCACCTCCTCGAGCCCCACACCGATCGTGCGCGCCGCCCGGATGAACGCGAGCCGGCGCAGCACCGAACGCTCGTAGCGGCGCTGGCCCCCCGAGGTGCGGCTGGCGCGCAACAGGCCCTCCCGCTCGTAGTACCGCAGCGCCGAGGGCGAGAAGCCGCTGCGGCGGGCGAGTTCGCCAATCGTAAGCAGGTCCCGCGCGTCCATCCGACTCCCTTGACTTGAAGCTGACTTCAGGTCGCAGGCTAGTCGCATGACCGAGAAGACCGCCATCGTCACCGGTGCCGGGCAGGGTTTCGGCCTCGCCCTCACCGCCGCCCTCGCCGCCCGCGGCACCACCGTGATCGCCTGCGCCCGCGACGCCGCCCGGCTGCGCGCCGCCACCGCCGACCTGCCCGGCGTCCTCGCCGTGCCCGGCGACGTCACCGACGCCACGGTGCGCACCGAGCTCGTGCGGGCCGCCCGCGGACGCCTGGACCTGCTCGTGCACAACGCCGGCGAGCTGGGCCCCGCCCCGCTGCCCACCCTGGAGCACTACCCGCTCGACGCCCTGCGCGCCGTGCTGGAGACCACGGTGCTGGCCCCGCTCGCGCTCACCCAGCTCGCGCTGCCACTGCTGCGCGCCTCGACCACGGGCACCGTGATCACCCTGAGCTCGGACGCCGCCGTCGAGGCCTATCCGGGCTGGGGCGGTTACGGCGCGGCCAAGTCCGCGCTCGACAAGCTCGCCGCGGTGCTCGCGGTCGAGGAGCCGGACTTGCGGGTGCACGCCTTCGACCCCGGCGACATGCGCACCGCGATGCACCAGCGCGCGTTCCCCGGCGAGGACATCTCCGACCGCCCGGAGCCGGCGACGGTCGTGCCCGCGCTGCTGCGCCTGCTCGACGAGCGTCCCGCGAGCGGGCGCCACCGGGCCGCGGACCTGGCGCCGGCCGGGAGCCCGGCATGAGGGCGGCCGCCGCGACGGTGTTCGCCGTCGCACCCGAGCTGTCAGCCGTCGAGCCGCCGGAGGCACGCGGCCTGGCCCGCGACGAGGTCCGGCTGCTCGTGGCGCGCGAGCGCGGTCCGCTGTGGCACGCGCGGTTCCGCGACCTGCCGCAGGCGCTGCACCGGGGCGACCTCGTGGTCGTCAACACCTCGCACACCGAGCCCGCCGCGGTCGACGGGCACCGGTCCGGCGGGCGGGCCGTCACGGTGCACGTGTCGGGCCCGGCACCGGATGGTGGGCTCGTCGTCGAGCTGCGGACCCCGGACGGGCGGCGGGTGCGCGACGCCGTCGCCGGCGAGTCGGTCCGGCTGCCCCAGGGGGTGAACGCCACGTTGCTGGCCGGCCATCCCGATCCCCGCGTCGAGGCCGGCAGCAGGCTCTGGCGGGCGCGGATCCCGGTGGCGGGTGGGGTGCCGGCCTGGCTCGCCGTGGTGGGTCGGCCGATCCGCTACTCCTACCTGCGCGGGCACTGGCCGCTCGAGGCGTACCGCACCCTGTTCGCCGCGCCGCGACCCGAGCACCCGACCGAGTTCGGCAGCGCCGAGATGCCCAGCGCGGGTCGCCCGTTCACCCCGGCTGTCCTCGACGGGCTCCGGGCCCGGGGCGTCGGTGTCGCGGAGATCACGCTGCACACCGGCGTGTCCTCGCTCGAGGCCGACGAGGTGCCGTTGCCGGAGCGGTACCGCGTACCGGCCGCCACCGTCGAGGCGGTCGAGGCCACGCGCGCCGTCGGGGGGCGTGTCGTCGCGGTGGGTACGACCGTGACCCGCGCGCTGGAGACGGTGGCCGACGCCGCGGGCCGCGTCCACGCGGGGACGGGCTGGACCGATCTCGTGCTCGGCCCCGATCGTCCCGCCCGCGTGGTGGACGGTCTCGTCACCGGTTGGCACGAGCCGGACACGTCCCACCTGTTGCTGCTCGAGGCCGTCGCCGGAGTTCGGCTCGTCCGGCGGGCCTACGCGGCGGCCGTCGACGGCGGGTACCGGTGGCACGAGTTCGGCGACTCGTGCCTGTTGCTGCCCTCGAGGACCGCTCGTCGAGCCGACTGAGCGTTCAGCGGCACAGCCACCACATCACCCGACAAGGTGAACGGCCGTCAAACTGCGGTGAAACGTCAACCACCCGCTTGTCGTAACGGGACGCGCTCTCGTAGGGTGCTGCCCAGCGTCACGATCCGATCATCAGCGCCCCGAACCGGGACTCCCCAGCCGGTTCGCCGGGGCTGCGCTGCGCGGATCGCTCCCCCACGCTGAAAGGCAGGTTCGTGGCAGGTCATCGTTCTCCCCGTGTCCGTCGTGCGCGCAAGGCAGCCACGTCCGCACCGACCCGACATCAGGCAGCACACGGACCGACCCCCACCGGGCCGTCGCTGCGCACCACGGTTCTCGCCACCGCAGCCGCTGTCGGCGCTGTCGCCACCGGAACCGTCACCGCGCTCGTGCCCACACCCACCGACGGCACGGCCACCACCGCCGCCGCCGAGGCGGGTTCCTTCCACACCACGCTCGCCGCGAACACCGCCACCCTGGCGACCACAGCTCCGGCCGCCGGCGCCGGCGCCCTGCTCCCGGTCGCCTACTCGGTCGAGGAGACCGACGAGTTCGCCGCCGCCGACCAGCACCTCGCCCTGCTCGACAAGGCCGCGGAGCTCGCCGAACAACAGGCCCAGCAGGAGCGCGAGCAGACCGAACGGGACCGCGTCGCCGCCCTGATCGACAGCGGCGGCCTGGACGGCTGGATCGCCGAGGCCCTGCAGATCCTCGACCTGTCGCAGTCGTTCGCCCCCGGCGTCAAAAAGATCATCTTGGCCGAGTCGGGTGGGAACCCCCGGGCGATCAACACCTGGGACAGCAACGCCCGTCGCGGCACCCCGTCCCAGGGCCTCATGCAGACGATCCCGTCGACGTTCAAGCACTACGTGCACCCCGATGTCGCCGACCGTCCGATCACCGACCCGGTCGCCAACATCACCGCCGGCATCCGCTACATGATCGAGCACTACGGGCTCGAGACCCTCGAGGCCGGTGGGCGCAGTAACGGCTCCGGAGACTACGTCGGGTACTGACCACACCCTGAAAGCAAGCCGTATGGACGAGCCGCCCCGTTACCCGGTCGAGATCACCATCACGTTACGCTAGTCCACACCCGGCGCGGCGCGGTGGGGGTTATACACACGCTGGCGGCGAGGGACGGGATGACGGCACGATCCGAACACCGGCCGGAGAACGTCTCGGCACCCGCGCGGTCCTTCCGTCCCGAGCTGCAGGGGTTGCGCGCGCTGGCGGTCACCCTGGTCGTCGTCTATCACGTCTGGTTCAACCGGGTCTCCGGTGGTGTGGACGTGTTTCTCCTGGTCTCCGGGTTCCTGTTGACCGGCCAGCTCGCGCGGGCGGCCGAGCGCGGACCGCTGCGGCTCGGGCAGCGCTGGAGCCGGATGCTGCTGCGGCTGCTGCCGGCGGCACTGACGGTCCTGCTCGCCACGGTACTGGCCAGTGTCGTCGCGCTGCCCGCGGGGCGGTGGAGCCAGACGATCCGGGAGGTGGCGGCCGCCGCGCTGTTCCTGGAGAACTGGCAGCTGGCCGCGGACTCGGTCGTGTACGCCGCCCGCACCAACACCACGAGCGTGGTCCAGCACTTCTGGTCCCTGTCGATCCAGGGTCAGCTCTTCCTGGTCTGGCCACTGCTCATCGCGCTCGTCGCACTCATGGCCCGCGGTGCCACAGCCCGCCTGCACACCCAGCTGACGCTCGCGGTGCTGGGGCTGTTCGCCGCCTCGCTGAGCTTCTCGATCGCGCTCACGAGCACCAACCAGCCGCTGGCCTACTTCCACTCGCTCACCCGGCTCTGGGAGTTCGCCCTCGGCGGGCTGCTGGCCCTGGGCGTCGACCGGATCGCCCTGTCCCGCCGGATGCGGATCGCGCTCGGATGGCTCGGCGTGGTCGGGTTGGTGAGCTGCGGCATGGTGCTGCAGGGCGGCAACGTGTTCCCCGGCTACGCCGCCCTGTGGCCGACGGGCTGCGCCGCGCTCGTGCTGATCGCCGGCACGACGGGCTCGCGTCACGGGGCCGACCGGTTGCTCGCCAGCCGGCCCGCGCAGTACCTCGGCGACCTCAGCTACCCGCTCTACCTCTGGCACTGGCCGGTGCTGATCCTCTACCTGGCCACCCGGGACCGGGAGCAGGTCGGGCTGAGCGGCGGGGCCGTCATCATCGGTGCCTCCCTGGTGCTCGCGGTCCTCACCCACCACCTGGTGGAGAAACCGGTGCTGGCCCGCTCGTTCAGCGTCCGCGGCGGCTACCGGCTGGCCGCGGCGGGCCTTGCCGCCGTGCTCCTCGCCACGGGTGGCTGGCAGCTCGCGACGAACCAGCGCGCCGTCCCCGCCGGGATGGTCGGTGATGCCGACCACCCCGGTGCGCAGGCGCTGGTCGCCGCGAGCGGCACCAGCGCACCGCTGCTGCCGCCGGCGGTCTCCGTGTTCGAGGACTGGGTCCGCATCGAGTACTGGGACTGCACCCCGATGACCCTGTTCCCCATGGACGCGTGTGCCCTGCCCGTGCAGGGCCCGGGCCCGCCCGCGCTCCGGATCGTCGTCGTCGGCGACTCACACATCCAGCAGCTCGCGGGCGCGCTGGTCCCGATCGCCCAGCGACACAACTGGCAGCTGATCTCCATCGTGCGCGGGGCCTGCCCGTTCTCCACGGTGTCAGAGGTCGTCCCCCAGGAGGCCGACTGTCTCGCGTGGAACACCGCCGCGTCCGCCACGATCGCCGAGCTCCAGCCGGACGCCGTCGTCACCCTCGCCACCCGGGACGTGCGACCCGGACTGACCGAGCACACCCCGCCGGGCTTCGTCGCGCAGTGGTGGCGGCTGTACGAAACGGGTATCCCCGTGATAGCCGTGCGCGACAACCCGCGTTTCGACTTCTCCGTGCCCGACTGCGTGCAGCAGCACGGCCGCGACGCGGCGCAGTGCGGCATGGACCGCGGCGCCGTCTACGCCGCCGTCCCGCCCTACGCCCAGCTGACCGACGTTCCACCGAACGTGTCGTTCCTCGACGTGGCCGACGCGGTATGCGACCCGGCGCGCTGCCCGGCGGAGATCGGCAACGTCATGGTCTACCTGGACGACAACCACCTCACCGCCTCCTACGCCTCGTCGATGGCGGGGCTGGTGGAGGAGCGTGTCGTCGCCGCGCTCGGCTGACGATTCGAGCGAAGCGTCACGTCAGCGGGACACCACCGGGCGGGCCCGCTCTCCGCCGCGAACAGCGACCACGTCCCCGGCCCGCAACCGAGCACCCCTGCGCGTCTCCACCCGCCCGTTGACCTGCACCTGCTCGGCCTCCAGCAACGCCTTAGCATGCCCACCGTGCTCGGCCAGACCGGCGAGCTTGAGAAACTGGCCGAGCCGGATCGGGTCCTCAGTGATCGGGATGTCACACGGTGGCTTCGGCACGCCTTCCATGATCTCGCATCATGGGTTCAGCTCGTCGAGTACGGCTTGTACGGCGTGGAAGCCGGCGTTGGGGTAGTCGGCAGGGTCGAAGGCGGTGGTGGGTTGACACGGTTCCGGGATGGCTCCGGCGTCGCGGCAGGGCACGGGCGGGTGCTGCGGGTCTTCGACGGTGGGCAGATAGCCCGTGGGTTCGTGGGTCCAGCGGACGCCGTGGGCGCACCAGAGGTCAGCGGCGCGTGATCGCTCGCCTGGTGGAGTGCCAGGCGGGGCGGGGTTGACGGCGTCAGGTGGCAGCTCGGTCACGAGGTGATCATCGCAGGTCAGCGCCTAGTCCTCCACGTCGACCGGCTCAAGGTCGAAGGCCCCAACGTAGCCGAGTCGGAGCCGTCCATTCTCGACTTCAGAGTAGGCCCTCGCGGGACCGGATCGCCCGGCAGCCTCGGGCCAGGCCGTCCATATCGTCTCGATCACATCGTCTTGGACGTCGCGCAGGACCTGCAGACTCGCCCGCGCTGCGGTCTCCGCGAGGGGCTCATCGGGGTAATGGCCCAGTTCCAGGGACAGGTCCAGCGATCGCCACGTCTCGCCCCAGCGAGACAGCGTGATCGTCGTGTCGTCGGCTGTGACCGTGAAGCCCTCGGATACGACCTCGCCCAGCCTGGACGCCACCTCAGCAGCCAGCCTGGACAAGACGAGGTGGGGACTGGTCAGCACGGCACGATGCACGAGTTGGGCACGTTGCTGCGGGTGGCGGTGATCGTCGCGCTGCCCAGCACCACGTCGCCGCCGGGGTCGGGGTGGTACAGCACCACCGCCTGCCCGGGGGCAACGCCGCGCAGCGGCTCGGTGAGCTCCACCCGCAGCCCGTCGGGCGATGGCACCGCGGTCGCCGCAGCCAGCCCGCCGTGCGCGCGGACCTGCGCGACGCACGGGAACCGCTCTCCCGGACAGCGTCCGGCGCTCCACACCGGACGCGCGGCGTCGATCGACCAGACGTCGAGCGCGGCGGCCGGGCCGACGCGGACGGTGCCGCTGGCCGGCTCGATGCCGAGCACGTAGCGCGGCCGCCCGTCGGGTGCGGGGGCGTCGATCCCGAGGCCCTTGCGCTGCCCGACGGTGAAGCCGTGCACGCCGTCGTGGCGCCCCAGCTCCGCTCCGGTCACGTCGTCGACCACCGCGCCGGGGCGCACCCCGAGGTGGGAACCGAGGAACGCGCGGGTGTCGCCGGAGGGGATGAAGCAGATGTCGTGGCTGTCGGGCTTGTCGGCCACCCGCAGCCCGCGGGCGGCGGCCTCGGCGCGGACCTCGACCTTCGCCGTGTCACCGATCGGGAACATCGCGTGGGTGAGCTGGTGGTGGGTCAGCACGGCGAGCACGTAGGACTGGTCCTTGTCCGCGTCCACGGCGCGGCGCAGCGTGGGCTGATCGGCGACCTGCAGGCGGGCATAGTGGCCGGTGCAGACCGTGTCGAAACCGAGAGCCAGCGCCCGCTCCAGCAGCGCCGAGAACTTGATCTTCTCGTTGCAGCGTAGGCACGGGTTGGGGGTCTGCCCGGCGGCGTAGGCGGCGACGAAGTCGTCCACCACGTCCTCGGCGAACCGCGCCGCGAAGTCCCAGACGTAGAACGGGATGTCGAGCACGTCGGCGGCCCGGCGGGCGTCACCCGCGTCCTCGCGCGAGCAGCAGCCCCGCGACCCGCTGCGCAGCGCGGCGGGGGTCTGCGACAGCGCCAGGTGCACGCCGACGACGTCGTGCCCGGCGTCCACGGCCCGGGCCGCCGCGACCGCCGAGTCGACACCACCGCTCATCGCCGCCAGCACGCGCACGGTTATCTCCCGGCGGCGAGCGCGACCGTCTGACCGGCTCGGCGGGCCCGGTCCACGACCTGGCCGATCACGGCGGCGACGGCGTGGACGTCCGCGGGGGTGGAGGTGCGCCCGAAGGAGAACCGCAGGGAGCCGCGGGCCGTGGCCTCGTCGGTTCCCATGGCGAGCAGCACATGGCTGGGCTGCGCCACACCTGCGGTGCACGCCGAGCCGGTGGAGCACTCGATGCCGTGCGCGTCGAGGAGCATGAGCAGGCTGTCGCCCTCGCAGCCGGGAAACGACAGGTGCACGTTGCCCGGCAGCCGCGACGGTCCGCCGTCGACGACACCGGTGCCGGGATCGCCGTTGAGCGTGGCCTCGGGCACCGCGACGAGCACCGCGACGACGAGGTCGTCGCGCAGCCCGGCGAGCACCGCGGCGCGGCGGGGAGCGGCGGCCACCGACAGCTCGACGGCGGTGGCCAGCCCCACCACGGCGGGGGTGTCCAACGTGCCCGATCGGACGTCGCGCTCCTGGCCGCCGCCGTGCAACAGTGGGGTGAGGGCCACCTGGCGGCCCAGCAGGAGCGCGCCGGCGCCGTAGGGGCCGCCGAGCTTGTGCCCGGTGAGGGTGAGCGCGTCGACGCCGGACGCGGCGAAACCGACCGGCAGGATCCCGACGGCCTGCACGGCGTCGGTGTGCAGCGGCACGTCGAACTCGTGGGCGATCGCCGCCAGCTCGCGGATCGGGTTGACCGTGCCGACCTCGTTGTTGGCCCACATAACCGACACCAGCGCCACCCGCTCGGGCTCCCGAGCGAGCGCCGTGCGCAGCGTCTCCGGTCGGACCCGGCCGTAACCGTCGACCTCGAGCATCTCGACCTCGGTGTCCTGGTCCTCGGCGAGCCACTGCGCCGAGTCGAGCACGGCGTGGTGCTCGATCGCCGACACCAGCACCCGGGTGCGACGCGCGTCGGCGCTGCGGCGGGCCCAGTACAGGCCCTTCACGGCGAGGTTGTCGCTCTCGGTGCCTCCGGTCGTGAGCACGACCTCCGACGGGCGGGCGCCGACGGCGGCGGCGATCCGCTCGCGGGACTCCTCGACGTCGCGGCGCGCCCGGCGGCCCGCGGAATGCAGCGAGGACGCGTTGCCGGTGCGCCCGAGCGCCTCGCTCATGGTTGCCACGGCCGCGTCGAGCATCGGGGTGGTGGCGGCGTGGTCGAGGTAGGTCGTGCTGGTGGTCGCCGCCACGGTCCCAGGAGAAATCACGTCAGGCCTCATGCCCTCACCGGTCGATGAGCCTCCCAGGGTAGTCGCCGCTCGCGGTGCGGCGCGCTTCGGTCGCGCTCTCGTAGGAGACGAGCCGATGTCCAGAGCCCACCGACGGACGTGATGCGCCTGATCAAGCGGCCTGCGGAACGGCGGCGGCACGTGTCGTGGCCTGATGGTCGACGCCGGTGACCTCGGCGATGCGCTCGCCCGCCCATCGGGCCAGCTCGCGGCGGTCGGCGGCGGCTCCGGCGGGGATCACCGGCAGCACGGTCAGCTCGCAGATCAGCCCCGGCAGGCGCAGGATCCGGAGCAATGAGTCCCACAGGGTCTGGTCGCCGACGAAGGCCGCGGCCCGCCCGGTACCGCCGCCGTCCGGGCGTCGCAACGTAATCGCCACCGGTCGCACCGCGGCGCCCGCGTCGATGGCAGCCTGGAACGCCGCGCGACGGAACGATCCCGCCGCCGCTCCGCACCACGTCGTCCCCTCCGGGAAGACCCCGACGGCGGCTCCGGAGCGCAGCGCATCGGCGGTCGCCGCCACCGTGGTGGGCAGCGTGCGCAGCCCGGCCCGGTCGACGAACAGCGCTCCGGCCCGCGTGGCGAGCCCGCCGATCACCGGCCAGTCACGCATCTCACGTTTGGCGAGCATCCGCACCGGTTGCACCGCGTCAAGCGCGAGGACGTCGATCCAGGACACGTGGTTGGCGACGACGAGCACGCCACCGTTGCCGGTATAGCGGTGCGCACCACTGATCCGCAGCCGCACACCCATCGCCCGCAGCGCCGCCCGGCAACACCCGCGCAGCCAACCCGCGCGCATCGACCCGGGCAGGAGTGGGGCGCCCAGCACGGCGCCGAGCAGCACCGCGAACAGCCCCACCAGCCGCGTGGCCACCCGCATCCGCCCCGAGCAGGGTCCGCTCGCGGCGGGCAGGCACCCCGGTGTGCACGGTGACGAGGGCACCCAGCCTGCGCTCGGCCGCACCGGATGTGTCGGGTGTGCCGGGTGTGCCGGGTCCGCGGCCAGGCATGTGGACGCCGTCATGCCTGCTCGCCCAGGAAGAAGCGCAGGTAACGGCCATCCATGTGGTCCAGGCCGAGCAGCACAAGGAAGTCGGCGCACCCGAAGTCCGGGTCGTGCGCGGGTGCCCCGCACACCCACGCGCCGAGCCGCAGGTAGCCGCGCAGCAGCGGCGGCAGCGGCGCCCGCGACGGCGGGGTGATCCCCGCCGGGTCCCACGGCAGCCGCGGCCGCACCCGGTAGGGCTCCGGAGAAAGGTGCCGCGCCAGCACCCGGTCCCGCACGCCCGCGGCGAGCCCGCCACCGTCGGTCAGCGGGACGCTGGCGCAGCCCACCAGCCAGCGGTTGCCGGTGCGGAGCATGTACTGCGCGATGCCCGCCCAGACGAGGCCGACGACGGCGCCGTCGCGGTGGTCGGGATGCACGCAGGACCGGCCGGTCTCCACGAGCGACGGCCGCAGCGGCGCGAGCTCGTCGATCTCGAACTCGCCGTCGGCGTAGAGCCCGCCGGCGGCGCGGGCGCGCTCCGGTGGCAGCATGCGGTAGGTGCCGACGATCTCCCCGGACGCGTCGTCGCGCACCACGACGTGGTCGCAGAACGCGTCGAACCGGTCGGTGTCGAGCCCGGGCTCGGAGCCGTGCAGCACGGCGCCGAGCTCGCCCGCGAAGACGCGGTGGCGCAGCCGCTGGGCAGCACGCACCTCGTCGGAGTCAGTGGTCAACAGCAACGAGTACCGCGAGGCGGCGGCCTGCGGCGTCCGGACGAGAACCTGCGATGAGGTCACACCGGTCTTGGTACCGAACCCCGGCAACACCCGACCCCACCCGCCGCAACGGGCCGATAGCAACCGGATGAACACCACCCGCCGGGCGCCACCTCGCGGGCCCCGCAGCGAGGATCAGCTCTTGCAGTCTGCGATCTCGCGGTCGGTCAGGGAGCGAGTGTGAGCAGGTCGTCCGCCACGTCGAAGTTGGCGAACCCGAAGATCAGGGCGCGCCGCGAGCCTAGCGGGTGCCCGCCGGTCCGCGCGACTACGTACGCCCGCCGCTATGACGCCCAGTCGTTGTCACTGACACTCGCAACCCGACGGCATCGGTGTGATCCTGTCCGCGGCGGCGAGTTGTCGCGGACGGCGTCCCGTTCGCCGCATACGACTGGGTGCCGCTGCGACAGAGGCTCCGCTCTGCGTCATCATGTACGGTATGAGTCTGACGAGTGACTTCGTTCGCGGCTTCGGCAGCATCGTGGACCTGTCCGGCCGCTCGCTTGAGCCTGAGCATCCGTCAACAGAGACCCTGTTCGACCAACTGTTTGGGTCGGCGCTTAGCAGCACTGATACGGGAGACAGCGAGGAGCGGTACCCCTCGCAACCCAAGCGGATCCAGGCTGAGATAGCAGAGGTGGCCAGCCTCTACCAATTCGCGATGAGGATGATTGCGGAAACAAGTGAAGCTATGGACTTTGCCCTACAGCAGATTCCAGAGCAGCAACGAGGTGATATTCTTCCAGCTTTATCCGAGGTGCGAAAGCGAGGAATATTGGCGATTACCGATGATCTAGAAGTACGACTGAACACGCTTCTACGAAGTCAGCAAATCGACCGAGAAGAGGCCGGACGACTGGCCGAGACGTTGCACCCCAGAGCCCAGCAATGACCACACGAGAACCTGGAAGTGACTTAATCCCCCAGGTCCGATTAAAAGAGCTCGAAAGCCTCGCAAATAACTATCCAGAGCTGGCCGAAAAAGTTGTAGGAATTGTCGAAGAGCGAGCACGGACTCGATCGACGATCGAAAAGCGCCAGCAATTAATTCAGGCACTAGGCATTGTGAGCGCCCTAACTGTCGCGATGACGTTCGGCTTCTGGTCCTACCTGCTACTAAGTAGCGGGAACACTATCGGTGGAAGCATCCTCGGGGCGGCCGACCTAGCTGCGCTCGTTACAGCATTCATTGTGGGCGGTCGTCGCCAGCACTAAGGAGAAACTGGCTAGCGGACTCTCTACCATTCTGCTATTCTGCTATTATTTTGGGACATGAAGATCCGTCGCCTTCCCCGTCGGGAACTCCCGGACGTTCGTAAACAGTTCATCCGGATGATCGATGATAACGTGCACCCAGATGCGATCAAGGCGGCGTTGCGGCTGGGTCGGTCGACGTTCTTCGACTGGCGGAGGAAGTATCGCACCGGTGGTGCCGAGGCGCTGATGGTGCGCCCGATTCCCGGCGGGGCTCCGAAACTCACCGACCGGCAGGAGAGCCGGCTACGGGGGTTGATCGTCGGACGTGACCCGCGGCAGTTCCAGTTCGACTTCGCATTGTGGACACGGAAGATCGTCCGGGATCTGATCCGTCGGGAGTTCGAGGTCGAGATGACCCCGCAAGGCGTCGGGAAGCTGCTGCGCCGGCTCGGGTTGTCCCCGCAGCGTCCGGTGTACCGCGCCCAGCAGCAGGACCCGGAGGCGGTGCGGCGGTGGAAGACCGAGGAGTT
>JBBSQN010000134.1:0-16435 GCA_038257875.1 Mycobacteriales bacterium | reverse complement strand
CCCTCACCCGCTCCCGGCGGGTCCTGGGCGACGACCCCCCCTCCACCCTCACCTCCGCCGGCAACCTCGCAAGCGACCTGCGCGCGCGTGGCGTGCACGAGCAGGCACGCCCCCGCCCCGAGGCCACCCTCACCCGCACCCGGCGGGTCCTGGGCGACGACCACCCCTACAACCACACCTCCGCCGGCACCGTCGCCCTCGACCAGAGGTCGCTGGGAGATCACAAGCAGGCCCGCACCCTCCACGAGGACACCCTCACCCGCTCCCGGCGGGTCCTGGGCGACGACCACCCCTACACCCTCACCTCCGCCGGCAACCTCGCCGGCGACCTGCGCGCGCTGGGCGAGCACCAGCAGGCCCGCACCCTCGACGAGGACACCCTCACCCGCCGCCGGCGGATCCTGGGCGACGACCACCCCTACACCCTCATCTCCGCCGGCAACCTCGCCCGCGACCTGTCCGCGCTGGGCGAACACCAGCAGGCCCGCACCCTCGACCAGGACACCCTCACCCGCTCCCGACGGGTCCTGGGCGACGACCACCCCGATACTCAACGCACCGCCGACAACCTGACGGAGATCCTTCAAGCGTTGGGTGAGGACCAGCAGTGAGGTCAGGGTGACCATCGTGCCGGTGATCCGCCCGGGCTCTGGTTGGACTCGTGGTGGCGGTCGCTGCCGATCGTCGGCGCTGTCGCGTGGGAGTAACGCAAGTGTTCTGACTTGGGCGTGGAGGCTCCGCGGTTATCGGTGAACTGTCCTTCGCGGAACGTGAAAGCGAGAGGTCCGCGAGGGCCCCGACGGCATCGCCGTCGCCCACCGCTGGCCGCTCTGACCCGAAGCCCCGAGGCTGCGCTCGGGCTACGGCGTGCCGATGGCCTCTCGGTAAAGCAGCTCGTACAGGTGCGCGCCTTTGATCAGGATCGACACCTCGACCGGGTGCTCGTTCGTCGAGTAGATGACCCGAAACTGGCGGATCACGGGGACCCCGTCGGGCAGCTCCAGGCCTTCGAGCTCGTCGGTGGTGGGTGGTCGCGAGGACAGGCGGTCGCTGAAGTACACCTGCGGGTAGCCGAGTTCGGACAGAACATGAGGCGCCCCGCCGGTGATCTTGGCTCGACCAGCGAGGGCGCTGCCGCCGGCGATGTCAGTGGGGTAGTAGGACCAGGACAGATCGACAGGCTCGCTGTTGTGGAGCGTCAGTCGGTGCCGAAGGATGGCGGTCCCGTCTGGGGCGAGGTTCAAGGTCGCGGCGACGTCGAGAGGCGGCCGGACCTCGGCCACATCCAGTAGCCGGTACGAGTATCCCCGTGGACTCGGCTCGAAGTAGGCGCCCACCCGCACCACGAGCGGCTGCCTGTCCCGTACGTAGACGCCCTTGCCGACTCGGCTCGTGAGGAAACCCTCGGCCTTGAGCGCAGCGAGGGCGCTCTGGATCGTCGTGTTCGCCGCGCCGTACTGCTCCACGAGCTGCTGGGTGGACGGCAGTTGCGTGCCGGGCAGCAGGTCACCGGACATGATCTGCGCACGCAGGTGCGCGGCGATCTGCTCGTAACGGGGACGACCGTCTCGCCTGCCGACCACAAGAACCGACCTCCCATGCCGTTGCCGTGCCGGTGGGTCTCACCTGGCCACCCTACCGGTAAGGCGAGAAACCAAGAGCTTGGTATCAAGTGGTGGGTGCACCACGGCTTGATACCAAGGACTGGCGGAGGCAATGCACTCGAACTAGTCTACCTTGCACCCTTATCGTTAAGCGCTCATTCGGCCATCGACACGTATCTCCGAAACTGAGAAACCCAACGGTCCTTACCACCCTTACCGCGACTCTTCACCAGGGCCTTGATAGTCCGGATTTAATTGTTTGATCATCGCGTCGTAGATGGGCGCATCGGTAAAGGGCTGGATGGATCCGACACGTTGGGAGGCGTAATGCAATAAATAAACCACGTTAAAATAGCACAAAATTGCATCTGCGCTGGTCAGGGCGTCGGAGCCCCCTTCAAAACAACCAAGTTATTTCATTACGGCTACTTGGTATCCCCACCTCCTGTATGCGTGCTGAGCTGCCCGAGCTTCGGGTCGAACGAGGAGCGTGGCGCGCTTTTCGGAAAGTCCGGCAAGTAGATGAGTGTGGAGTTCGCGTCCAATGCCGTGACGTCGATGGGGGCGCGCGGTGGCTAATTCGATCACCGCAAAGGTCCGTCCTGGATATTCATTGGTGACCACCGGGGAGATCTCCTCCTGTACTCCTTGCCACCACAGCGTTTCCGGGCCAAGCCGGTAGCCAAAGGCAAACCCGATAGGATCGTGAAAATTTCTCGCGACTACCAGCCGGAAATTCGATTGATGTAGTTGCTTTGACCAACTAGCCACAAATGATTCTACATCGCTGGGGTTTTCACAGTATGGCGGTTCGGCGTACACTGAAGCGTAAAGGGCTTGAACATATTCCAGCTGTGCTCCTGCTGTTCCAGCGCGGTAGATTGTCATTATAACATTGTCGAGATATGTTTGATTGCTTGTCATGCTCTTGGGAAAATTTGGCGCGCCGCAGCGGCAAACGACTTAGCAGGCCTGTAACTCTGCTGCGCGAGCGAGTCGATAGCATCAAGTAGACGAGTAGAAATTCGTTGAGAACCGAGGATCAATTCGCCTCTCTGCATGATATTGTTCGCTATCGAGATAGCCTCGTCGAGTTGGCCAGAGCGGATGAGGATCGAGGTGAGTCGAATTTCATAAAGAGAGTGATTGCGTGGAAAAAATTCAACATCGGCATTCGCTAGTGTGGTACGAGCCGAGGTTTCGGCAGACTTGAATTTTCCTGTCGCGAGGTATACACGAGTTTCGTGGGACGCGAGATCGGCTTCGCCCCAGAAGTTTAGCCATAAAGGCTCATCACCACGTCGGCCCTGATCAAGATATCGCCGAGATTCGGTAATCTTGGAATTAGCAGCGGTCGCGTCATTGGCTTTTGCAAGACCGACAGCTTCGCGTGCCGCTAAGACGGAGAGCAAAGTTGGACTTGCGCTCGTGCCAGCAGCAGCCCGCGCAGCATGAGCAAGATCAATCGTCTCACGTGCTGCACTTGCCGGTCCGGCGCTAGCTTGTAGAGCCATGGATGCGAGTGCCGTGATATGCGCTTCCGGGACGTGCGTGGGATCAGAGAGATGACAAGTTTCAAGCCACCAACGGCGGGCCTGGTCCTGCATGCCGGCGTCGTAAGCAAGCCATCCTGCATGCTCCATCGTCGCTGCTGTTACTGCGCGCAGGTCACTCCCCACCTGCGGTGTGTATGAGCCGCGCCGGAGGGCGTCCTGCAAGTGTTGCGCGATCCGCGCTGCGACCTGATAGACAGCAACACCGCCGTGCCGGTCGTCGAGTTCAAAGAGGCGGCGGAGGCTTGTCCAGCAATGGGCAACGTCGGCAGCACCGATGCGGCCAGGCGTAACAATGGCCTGAGGCAGCATGGCGGCTATGACGATCGTCAGCGCGCCGTTAAAAAATTTACGTCGGTCCACCTCATCCAGTGTAGAGGAGGTCGGCGGGGAGGGCACTAGCCCAAGCGCAGCTGGAGCGATGCCGAGGGCAGCGGCGAAGTCACTTAAGATCATCATGTCCCTAGCGGCACGGCTCTGCCCACGTTCGAGGCGTGAGATCGTCGGCTGGGAGTAGCCCGTCCGTTTGGCTAGATCATGTTGGTTCCAACCCAAAGCTTGACGAACGATCTTGATGATCGTGCCGGTATCCCCCGCGGCGACAGCTGAGCTGCCCAGGGGTGAGAGTAGAACTTTTGTTACCAGAGGGTTGCTCACGAAGGTCGCTCCTCAGTGCAAGACATGCGAAGAAGGTAGCACACGTATTCAAGTGTGGTGAATCGGATTCATAGCTGCATAGGCGTATGTGCCATAGCCGTGGCTGGTTGTGTACTGGCTCAGCACACGACCGTCCTAACGAGAGGTAACAGCACTATGCCAGTCGAGGATCCGCCCTCCGCGCCCGAGGCTCCCTACCGAGCCACCATCACGGCCTCGACGCTCGATGATGACGAACCGCGCGGGCAGGTCGTCGTGAAGACCACACCGGTGTTCAGTGAGCAGCTCGCCGCGTGGAACGCCCTGCCTGGCGAAACGGAACTCGCCGATGATGTCGACTATCAGCGCATCGTCGTCGAGTGTGCGGGCTGGGCAGACTTCAGCCGAGCCGAGGCCACCCGCCTCGCGACCGCGCTCCTGCTCGCCGTCACCGACACCATGACACGCGGGACACTCCGCGACGACGACGCCGTCGCCCTCCTCTACGAAGTCTCCGACCTGCACCCCGCCCTCCTCCGCCTGCACCGGTTGTCACTCCAGTCCGCACGACAGACCGAGAGCGCAGGCCCGGACGCCGCACCCGACACCGACGATCCATCCGCACCATGACCTCCCCCGACCCGACGATGCCGGTCTGCGTGCTCTTCACCGAACGCGGACACGGCGACCTCGGCATCGGACACCCCTACGACATCTTCTGGCGGATCCCCCGCGACCACACCGGTAGCCTGCGCCGCGCCCTCACCGACGCCCTCACCGGCTGCGGCTTCCACCAGGACCCGGGCAGACCTCGCTACTGGGACGGCCCCTTCGACCTGCCGAAACTGCCCGGAAACATCACCGTCTGGCGCGGCGACGACGACACCCTGACCATCGGCCGCGCCGCACAAGCCCACCACCGCGTCCGAGCCGAGCACACCGAGGCGCTGCGCCACGCGATCCTCGCCGTCCTGCACGACCGCGCCACCGACCCGGGACGAGATTTCACACCACCCCTGGCCGACCCCAGGACCACCACTGAGCAGCACCGCACCGACCGCCGATTCGGCTGCCGCTGACGCAGGGGTCGGCCGGGCAGTAAGCGGGTGCACGCGTCCCAACGTGCAGGGATGCCTGGACACTCACGTAACACCTGACAAGGGGAAATACGGATGAACCATGAGCTCACGCCCAAGAGCGGCGCGGGCGCCGTCGCTGACAGCGTCGACGCTGGACCTCAGAATGGGTCGGCGCCTGCTGAGAGTGAGCGCGTCACGCTGGTCATTTCTGACGCCGATGCGCCGGATCGTGTGCGGATGACGGTCGAGGAGCTCGGGCTGCGCTACTGGTTCGACCTGTCGCTGGATGCTGCGGCCGTTGTCGTCTCGTCGTTGCTGGAGGCGCTGGACCGCGCGCTCGCAGCTAACTGTCGATCGGCGGACACGGCATCGCTGGACACGGTACGTTCGGCCATTGACACGTATCTCCGAAACACAGAAACCCAACGCCCTGAAGCGGAAGACGAGTAACGGAACGGTGACACGACGACAGATCGTGTCACCTCACCCAGGCCGCGCTGTTCGGTCGGTGGCAGCCGGCGTCGGATCCAGCGCCAACATCCCGGCGGGGCCGCGCGTCATGAGGGTCTACTGGTCGTCGCTTGGCTGGCTGGTCGATCGCCACGCAGCAACGCCACGATGCCGTTCAGCTTCGTGGTCAGCATCTCGTGTTGCTCCCGCTGCGCACCCTCGATGCGGTCCAGCCGACTCTCGAAGCGGTCAAGCCTACCCACCGTGAGATCGAGCGACTGCTGGATCTCCTCCAGCCGGGAACCCTGCCACTGCTGGGTGCCAGCGACTTTGGTGACCAGTCTTGTACGTGCCGTCCAGCAGCTCGTAGACGTCGTCCACGTCGTGTCAGATCTGGCTGATCTTGCGCTGGAACTCCGGCGAAGCCATGCCTCGTAGCGTAACGCTGACGGCTGCTGGTGCCCGTCGAGCACCGTCTGACACGGCGGCAGACGTGTCAGCAGCCGGGCGAGGTGCCCGCCACCGGAACAGCACAGACTCTCGAGGGCCGCTGTCACTGCTCTCGAGCACCAGGAGCGGGGTGGGCAGCGGCGAGCCGGGCGCGCCAGATCAGCGACACGACCGTCGCTACTACGGAGTTGTCCCACCCGACCAGCCACGCGAGGATCATCCGGTCGTAGTTCCCCAGCTCGACCCCGACCAGGGCGCCGGCGAGCGCATCGGCCCGATCCTGCTCGTTGTCGACCATCCATGGGCCTCGCGTGTCCGTGTACGGCGGGAACACGGACTCCGGCCGCACGTCCGGCGGTCCCGGCACCCACCCGGCCGAGTCATCGCCTCGATCCTGCAGCTCGTGCCGGCCACGGTAGGGAGCCTGCATCGTCGGCTCCGCCTGCGCGACACAGTCTGCCAGTACCCCGCGCAGGACACCGATCTCGTGTGCAGCCGGATACCCAGACCGCTGCGCCGGATCGTCACTTGCTTCCATCGTCCCCTGCCCATCAGTCTATTTGTTGTCTGAGCCAGATTGAATACTGGCGCGCTCCAGTAGAGCACAGTAAGGAGGCTCGCGCCAGTTGAGTACGGTGAGTGCATGAGCGCGCCCGACCGACGCCCCACGAGCGAACGCATCGCCGACGAGCTGCGCCGGGCGATCTCCTCGGGTCAGCTCGCGCCGGGTGCCAAGCTGCCGTCGGAACGCGAGTTGGCCGAGCGGCACGGCGCCGCGCGGAACACCGTTCGGCAGGCCATCCGCCTGCTGAGCGAAAGCGGGCTGGTGACCGCCGAGCACGGGCGTGGCGTCTTCGTACGCACCGCGGCAACGCTCATCCGCCTCGGCAACGATCGGTACTCCCCGCGCTACCGCGACGCCGGGCTCTCACCGTTCCTGCTGGAGTGCGCCAAGCAGGGCAAGGTCGGCCGCTTCGAGGTGCTGTCCATCCAGCGCATGGTGCCGCCGCCGGAGGTCGCGAGCCGGCTCGATCTGCCGACGGACGCGGAGTCGGTGCTGTGCCGGGAGAACGTGTTCTGGGCCGATTCCGACCCGATGCAGCGGGTCACGACCTGGATCCCGTGGACGATCGCGGAGGGCACCGGCCTGCTCGACGACGAGGTCGGCCACCCCTACGGCATCCACGGGATCTTCGACGACAGCGGTCACACCATGGTTCGGATGCTCGACGACATCAGCGCCCGCATGCCAACCCCCGACGAGCGGGCCCGCTTGCAGCTCCCGCCGGGCGTGCCGGTGATCGAGGTCCTGCACACCAGCATCGACCAGGACGGCCGACCCTACGAGCTGACCCGGTTCGTGCTCCGCAGCGACCGGAGCGAGCGCCGCTACGACATCCCGGTGGAGTGACGCGAACACAGCCCGGCGGTTGCGGTGGCCGCGCGGTGCGGCGGTCTGGGGTCATCTCCTGGTCGCGGCGCTGATCTCCAACGCCGTTCCGTACAGCCTCTTCGCGGTGGCGGAGCAGACCGTCCCGTCCAGCCTGGCCGGTTCGGTCTGGTCGGCGCGGTTGGGGTCCTGTCCCCGTGGAACGCCGACCGTCCAGGATCGGTGGGCGGACTCGTTGCCTGCGTCGCCGCGGCGGGCAGCTACGGGCTCAGCTACGTCTACCAGGCCCGACACCTCACGAACCGCGGCCTGTCCCCGCTCGTGCTCGCGGCCGCCCAGCTCGCTGTGGCCACCGTGCTCCTGGCCGCCGCGCTGCCGGTCGCCGGACGCCACGCCGTCCACCTCACACCCACCGCGCTCGGCGCCATCCTGATCCTCGGCTTCCTCGGCACCGGCCTGGCCTACGTCATTAACTTCGCTTTGATCGCCACCGAGGGCGCGACCGCAGCCAGCGTCGTGACCTACCTCGTACCGACCGTGTCCGTCGCCCTCGGGGCCGGCGTCCTCGGCGAGCCCGTCAGAGCGAGCCTGCTGCCCGGCCTCGTCCTGGTCCTCATCGGCGTGGCCCTCGTCCGCCGGCCGCAGTCCCCCCCGACGACTATCCCGGCCCGCGCAGGGTGATCTGTGCGGTCTGCGGATCGTGGTCACTCGCCTGGCCCGCGAAGCTGTAGTGCTCATCGGGCCGCACCGTGTCGGTTAGCGCCTGCGGCCCGCCGCGATCGGTTCCGGTGGTTCCGGTCGTCACCGCCGGCATGTCGACGTAGGGCCCCGGTGGCCGCTGCGCCGGGAGTCCGGACCGGTCGGTCCCCGGTCCGGTATCGCGCACAGACCCGTTCAGCTCGGTGACGAGCAGGTTGACGAGCCGCGCGAGGTCGGCACGGACGCCACCCTGGACGGCGGCGAGCCGGTCGGCCTCCTGGCGGGCCAGCTCGAGCACCCGCCGCGCCTCGTGCGCGAGGCGCGTCCGCACCACATCCGCCTCCGCCTCGACCTGGGCGCGGCGCTGCTCGGCAGCCCGGTCCGTCGCGGCGCGCAGGGCGTCGGACTCGGCACGGGCGGCGGCCGCCTGGTCGGCGAGCGCCTGCTCCCGCTCCCGAAGCTCAGCGGCGCGGCGGGACACCTGCTGGTCGAGCCTCGTGGAACGGGCGATCAGGTTCTGCTCGACATCGTGGCGGTACTGCTCGGCTTGGGTGCGACCCTGCTCACGCAGCGCCGCGGCGTCGCGCGCGGCGGTGGCGCGGACGTCGCCGGCCTCCTGCTTGGCCAGTCGCATCAGCTTCTCAGCACGGAACCCGAACCCGTCCTCGGTCGGCGTCGCGGCCGGGTACTCCGCCCGCAGCGTCCGGTTCTCCCGTTCGGTGGCGGCGGCCTGCTGCTCGGCCACCCGCCGCCGCTGCTCGCTGATCTCCAGCTCGCGACGCATCGCCGCCCGCTCGGTGGCTACCTGGTTGACGAACGCGTCGACGGCGACGCGGTCGTAACCGCGCAGGACGATCTCGAAGCTCGGCGAGTCAGCAGGCGGTGAACTCCGACCGTGCGGGTCGCCAGGGTCGCGTCGCCCGGCCTGCGGGTCGGGCGACGGACTGGCGGATGCAAAGTTTTCAGCCACGGCAGAGTAGTGGCAAGTGGGTGCTCAGCGCGCCGCGGGCTGGCCGGGCGCCGTACCTCGCGTGCGCGACGCCTCGTTCCCACCGGATCGCCCGGAGTCGCCCCCGGCACCATCGCGTCGTGGCGGAGTCCCGGCATCGTTCGACAGCTCGCCCGACAGCACCTCGACGAGCCGGGCCAGCTCGGTCCGCACGTTACCTTGCAACGCACCCAATCGGGCGACCTCCTGCGCGGCCTGGTCGTGCTGCCGCTTGGCGGCGGTATCGGCCCGCAACCGGATCTCCGACGCGGCGGCCTCCGACTCCTGGCGCAACCGGTCGGCCGAGTGGGCGGCCGCGGCATGCAGCTGGTCGGCCTGCTCGCGGGCGGCCGTGAGCTGGTCGGCGATCTGCTGCTCCCGTTCCTGCAGCTCCGCGCTGCGCTGGGCGGCCTGCTCCTCCAGCTGGGAGGCGCGCGAGATCAGCGTCTGCTCCACCTCGTGCCGGTGCTTCTCGGCGGCGGTGCGGGCCTGCTCGATGATTGCCGCCGACTCCTTGGACGCGTGGCTGCGCGCCTCCGCAGCCTCGTGCTCAGCCATCCGCAGCAGCTTCTCGGCCCGGTAGCCGAAGCTGTCCTCGGCGGACTTCGGTTCGGCACGGCCCGACTTCGCGCGCATCCCGCGCAGCTCGGTCTCGGTGGCCTCGGCGTGCTCGGTCGCGACGCGCCGCTGGCGCTGGACCTCGGTCAGCTCCATGCGCAACCGGTCGATCTCCTTCTGGCGCTCAACCACGTACTCGTCGACCTGGCGACGCTCGTAGCCGCGCAACGCAGTGTCGAAGTGCTGCCCGCCGGCCTCTGGAGTGGGAGCCGACGTCGTGCTGCTTGCGGGAACTGCCATGGGTTACATCCTCCGGGAGGGTTATTCAGGAGAGTTGTGTGGATCTTGTAAGACCGCGGTTGAGCTGCGGAGATACGCCTCCGATCAAGATCGCTGAATAAGCCTCCGGGTGTCGGTGAGATCCTGATCGCGCTGGCTAGCCGTCAACATCTCGAAAAGAGCGGTGCAATCGTTACAGCCGATGTCTATTGTGCACTCCTTGGTGTCGGGTGCTGCACCCACCACGTGACACCAAGCGGCATGACCGCGCCTGACCGTGGCCCACGAGCGAGCGCATCGGATGCCGAGCTCATCCGCCCGGCCCGCGTAGGGTAAGCCGTGCGACTTGCGGATCGTGGTCGCTCGCCTGGTCGGCGAACTCGGCGTTGATGTGCACCACGTCGTAGTCCACCGGGCCCAGGGTTGGGTTGACCAGGATGTGGTCGAGGGTCTGCGAGTTGCCGTCGAACACGAAGCTGTAGCGCTCACCGGGTCGCAACGTGTCGATCAGCGCCTGCGGCCCGCCGCGCCCGGTGAGGATGTCCAGGGTCGGCGAGAACGGGAAGTCGTTCAGGTCGCCCAGGACCACGAGGTCGGCCTGGCGATCGATCCGCACCAGCTGGTCGATGAACCCGCGCAGCACCGTCGCCTGCTGCGTCCGCTGGATCTCCGAGACACGGTTGGGTGGCTGGAAGCGACCGTGCAGCGGCTGGTCACCACCCTTGGACGCGAAGTGGTTGGTGATCACGAAGACCGTGCGACCCTGGAACGTGAACTCGGCGGCCAGCGGCTTGCGGGAGTTCTCCCACGCCGGGTTCTGCGGATCCACGCGCCCCGGGGAGAACGACAGCGCCGCTCCCCGGCCAGCGGGGACAACCTGCACAGCGGTCGTGGCGTCGCCGCCCGGCCGGTCGACGAACCCGACCCGCACCGGGTCGAACAGGAACGCCACCCGGATGTTGCCACCCGGCTGGCCGCCGTCCTCGTTGTTCTCCGGGTCGATCACGCGGAACTCGTAGCGGGGCCCGCCCGCGGCCACGATCGCGTCGATGAAGCGCGTGAGCGTCTGGTCGGAGGCCACCACCCCGTTGTTCGTCGGCCCGGTGTTGTCCTGGATCTCCTCCAGGGCGAGGACCTCGGGCGCGCGCATGTTGGTGACGACGCCCCGGGCAAGCTGGTCGAAGACGGCCTGCGGGTCGGACGGGTCCAGGTTCTCGACGTTGTAGGTGCCCACCAGCTGACCCGGCGTGGCCGGCGCGGTCACCTCGCGGGTGAGGCCACCGGAGGCGAGCTCGCCGAGCGCGCTGGCCTGCAGGACGTACCCGCCGAAGGCGGTGTAGTCGAGCGGGCCCACGGTGGCGCTGGTGAGCCGGTCGCCGACGTTCGCCCGCGGGAAGGGTCGCTGCGCGAACGGGATCAGCGACCCGATCTTGAGCCGGCCGCCGTTCTGGTCGGCGTAGGACGCGAGGAGCGTGCCGCCGCGCACAGTCGGGTTCTGGCGGGGCCTGGTGGTGATGTACAGCCCGTTGAAGTCGTCGGTCGCACCCACGACGCGCACGTCGGTCACGCCGATCCGCATGCCCTCGCGGGACTCGAGGAAGTCGAGCGCGAACCGGGAGGGCTGCAGCGGGAACGCCTCGATGCTGCCGCCGTTCGCCTCGGGTGTGTAGGGCTCGGGCACCGTGGTCTCGGTGAGCATCTCGGCCTCGGGTAACGGGTTGCCCGACGAGGTGACCGTCACCTGCGGGCCGGTGAGCTGGGTGATCGACTGGTTGGCCGAGTCGTCGCCGCCCGGCCGGAACTCGGCGACCGTCCCGGTGACCGTGACGGCGTCCCCGGCCTGCGCCGGTGGCGTCGCATCGTCGAGGAAGGCGAACAGGCCCTCGGAGGTGGCCGGGTCAGCGTCGGGCTCCGGGTCCTGGAACCAGAAGCCGCGCGCGGGGCCGAAGGCCCGCACCGCGGTCACGACACCGGACACCGCGACGACCGTGCCCACCAGCGGCGACACGCGGGTACTGCCCTGCACGTCGTGGATCCGGGCGGGTGTGCCGGTCGGGGACGGTTGCTCCGCGTCGCGGCCGACGGCGACCTCCGGCGAGGAGGTGGCGGCAATGACGCCCGCTGCGGCCAGGCCCGCGACAGCGAGTACCGCCGCGGTGGCGGCTCGGTGGGTGAGCTTCACGCAGACTCCGTTCACGGCGGTGAAGCGCATCCCAACCCGACGGGATGAAGGAAAGATGACGCAGGCGCGGCCCGACGGGCGGCATCGACCGTCCAGAGGAGGAACACTCGATGTCGACGACCTGCTACTCGACGAGGACGGCAGCGCCTGCGTGGTCGACGGGTATATCTCAGGCGCAGCGCTGGGTTACTGCCACAGCCCGGGTGCCCGTGGTGCACGGCCGCGTCGGTGTGGGCCGGATCACCGGTGGTTGTGGGTGGCGTCGGGCGGATCCCGACCTCGCGCGCCGGGCGTTAACGGCATCGCGCGCGCTCGTTGTGGTCCTCGCAGGGCCCGTAGACCCTGCGAGGACCACAATCGGCGCGCGGATCGTCCGGCAACCGACGTCGGCGGCGGACGTTGTGGATGCCCGCCGCCGCCCTCGGGGCGCTGTTGACCCGAGGGCGGCGAACTGCGGACGTCACGCGGAGTGGTGCCGATCTGTTTCCGTGGTCGCCTTCTTGCGGTTGAGCACCGTGGCGGCGATCACCAGCGCCGCAGCGAGCAGGACGACGTCCTTGAGGACGTACTGACCCTCCAGCGTCGGCGCGTGATCCGGACCACTGAACAGCCGCTGCGGAGCCAGCAACGCCGGCGACAGGAATCCCAGCACCGAGGGCACCAGCAGGTAGACACTCACCCGCAACCCCCGACCGAGGATCAGCGACAGGCCCAGGGCGCACTCCATGATCGCGGTCAGCACCATCAGCATCTGGTCGGGCACCAACCCGAAGGTAAACAGCTTGGTGGGCACCAGGACGAGACCCTCAGCCGGGCTCACACCCGGGAAGTACTTCAGGACACCGAACCCGAGCAGCACCGCACCCATGCTGATCCGCAACAGGGTGACGCTGTGCTGGTGCAACCAAGCGGTGACCGCCCCTTCGAGACCGCTGGCGGTGGTGCGGAAAGTCCGGAACGTCGATCCGGTCCGCTGCAGCGGCCCCCGCGATGCCGGGTCGACGGTGTCGTGGTGGGCTTGTTCAGCTTCTGGCTGCGCAAGCTTCGTGGTCATTTCCAGCTCCCCCCGGAGTTAATGGACGTCCGTAGAGAGGGGTCGCCGTCGGTGTTCAATACCCCGCTGAGTGCTGGGGCCAGTATTTCACCTGATCGGAGGAGCGTGGTCGATGTCAGGCGCCGACAGGCGCGCGGTCAATCCGCGTCACGGCTCGTGCAGGGTCGTACCGGGCAGGCAGGTCAGGCAACCGAGCCGGGTCTTGCTCACCGACAGCTGCGCGGCTGCACCGCAGTGCGGGCAGCGTTCCGCGGCGAAGGCACCCAGCGCGGCAAGCCAGTCGAAGGTGAACGGGTAGCACCGCGGCCCGCGACGGACGTCGACCGGCACCCGCCACCCCGGGACCAGCACGGCGTGCAGCCGGAACGGGCGGATCTCGTGACGGGCCTGGTACTTCTCGTCGATCTCCAGCAGGCGCCGGGCCCGCTCCTCGCGGGTGCTCGCCGTGCGGGCTGCCAGCAGCTCGGCGCGGTCGTGATCGGCGCTGGCCCGTCGGCGCTCCAGCGACTGCAGCACATCGTCGTAGTAGGCGCGGGCGTGCGCGCGTTCCCGCTGATGAGAGTCCGACGCCTGGGCCGAGAGCGTGCTGCGCCGCTGCTCGGCGGCGGTGTCGAGGATGTGGTGGGCCTGCTGCAGCGCGCCGGTGACCGACTCGAGCGCCGCCTGCGGCGCGGTGACCGGACCCTCCGGGCGAGGGGCGCGCTGCAGCCGCGAGACGGCGTCGGGGCCGAGCTGCCGGCCGGAGAGCGCGTCGACCCAGCATTCCAGCCGCTCCTGGTAGCACTCCTCCGCGGACACCGTGTACGTCACCAGGGCACCCACCCGCACGATCGGCCGGTCGACGCGGACCGGCAGCCCGGTCACGTCGATCCGGCCGTGCTCGACGGGGAACTGCTCGCGGACCCGGTCCTGCAGCTGTGTCGTGTCCGGTGCCGGGGTGGTCGGTGCGACGAGCGCGACGACCCCGACGTCCCCGTCGGTCAGGGCCGTGTCCGCCGCCCGGATCAGCAGCGGATGGCCGGTGGCGAGCAGCACCATCCCGTCCTCGCGGGCGACGTCGGGGTCGGCGGTGACGATCAGCTCGTCGGGCAGATCGAACTCGGCGGCCACCGCAGGGGGCAGCACGACCAGCGTGCCGTCGGGGGCGGGCTCGGTCAACCCGCCGCGGTCGTCGACGTAGCGCAACCAGAACCGCAGGCCGGGATCCATGCTCAGTCCTCTCCGACCAGCTGGTCGACCGCGCCACGGGTGCGCAGGTAGTCGCTGCGGGCCCGGGCGAGGTCGGCGCCCAGATCGTCCAGCGAGGTGGCGAACGCGTCGTCGTCCTCGGCGCTGACGTACGCGGTGAACACCGAGGTCTCGAAGTCGAAGTCGTCGGTGACCCGGCCCAGGATCATGTCCAGCTCCCCGACGACGAGCTCGAACAAGTTGATCTTCGATTCGAGCACGTTCAGGATGCGCTCCTCGATGGTGCCGCGGGAGACCAGGTTGGCCAGCAGCACGTCGTGGTCCTGGCCCACCCGGTGCAACCGGCCGAGGCGCTGCTCGATCTGCATCGGGTTCCACGGCAGATCCATGTTGATCATAACGTGGCAGAACTGCAGGTTGCGACCCTCGCCTGCGGACTCGGTGGACAGCAGCACCGGCACGTCGTCGCGGAACGACGCGACCACGGCGTCCTTATCACGGCGGGACAGGCTGCCGTGATAGCAGGCCGCCGGGATACCCGCTGCGGCGACCTCCGCGGCGAGCGCGTCGAGGGTGTTGCGGAACGCGGTGAACACCAGCACCTTCTCGCCGCGCTCCACATGGCTGCGCAGCCGGGCCAGCAGCTCGTCGATCTTGCGGGGGCGTTCGATCGCCCGCGCGCGAGCAGCGAGGTCGGACCAGCCGACCTTGTCCAGGGTGGGCGCCACCGCGGCCGGGCTGGAGCCGGCCAGCCGGGTGAGGCTCCGCAGCGTCATCCGCTGCGACGCCGCCGCCGCTCTCGCCTCGCTGCGGATCCGGGCGGTGATCTCGGCGTAGAGAGAGCGCTCCGCGTCGCACGGCGTGACCAGCACGGTCTCGGCGAGCCGCTGCGGCAACATCACCGCGACCTCGCTGCGCCGGTGCCGCACCATGATCCCCCTGGTCCGGGCGCGCAGGGCGGCGACGTTGCGCAGCGCCTCGACCCCGGTCTCGGCGGTGCCGTGCGTGCTGCGGAACTGGGCGGCCGTGCCGAGCAGGCCCGGCGCGACGAGGTTGACCAGCTCGTAGAGATCCTGCAACCGGTTCTCCACCGGGGTGGCGGTGAGCAGCAGCAGGTACCGGGTGCGCAGGGCGCGGGCCAGCCGGCCCGACGCGCTGGACGGGTTGCGCAGCCGGTGCGCCTCATCGACGATCACCACGTCCCATCGCTCGTCGATGACCGCGGACTTCAACGGGTCACGACGGGCCGCGGCCAGCGAGGCCAGCACGACCGGCCGGTCCTCGCCTGCCTCCCAGCCGCCACGGACCGCCACCGTGGTGGGCAGCGCGAACTTGCGCTCCAGCTCCTCGCGCCACTGGCCGACCAACCCGGCCGGGGTGATGACGAGCGCGCGGTCGGCCAGCCCGCGCATCCGCAGCTCGGACAGCACCAGCCCGGCCTCGATCGTCTTGCCCAAGCCGACCTCGTCGGCGAGGATCGCCCGCCCCCGCATCCGGCGCAGCACCGTCTGCATGGTCGCGAGCTGGTAGTCGAAGGGGCTGAAACGCAGGCGCTCCTGCGACAGCACCGTGTCGAACCCCGGCCTGCTCCACACCTCGCCGGCCTCGTCCACCATCGCCGAGCGGTGCGGATCGACAGCGGCGGCGCCGGCCAGCCGCTCCAGCAGCGGCCGGTACAGGGCCAGTACCTCGGCGCGAGCCGGATGCTCCGCCGACAGACCTACAGACATGGGCGCCCCTCTCGTTCACGACGAGACGCACGCTAGCGCGGACCCCCGACAGTCCAGCGCACCCGCCCTCGCTCAGCTGCGTACGCGACTACGAGACCCTCTCAGACCACACGATGCCTCGACATGCCAGCGTGACCACATCGCTCCCCGCGCCCACAGTGGCCGGGTCCCCTGTGGTTCACCGACAGGCTCTCGGAAAAATCTTGAAAAGATTTTCCGGGGTGGTGGTCGGAGGGGCTGGAACTGTCGGTGGTGGCGGGGATGATCCTGGTGTGACCGAGAGCCCGCTGATCTCCGCGCACGCCGCCATGGCGGCGGGGCTGAACGCGCTGTCCGCGGCGGTGGGTCCGGGTGCGGCGGATGCGGAGTTGTTGTCGGCGTTGACGCTCTGTGAGGGCATCACCCGCCGCGTGGACCGTCTCGCGGTCGGGGTGATCGCGGACCTGGACCGGCGCGGAGCGTTCCTCGAACGGGGCTACCGCAGCCCGACCGCAGCGGTGGCCGACCTGCTCGGGGGGGACCGGTGCGAGGCCCGACGCCGCGTCTGCGCGGCGGGGCCGGTGTGCGGGCGGGGCGGGCTCGCCGGCCAGGTGCT
>JBBSQN010000133.1:0-16494 GCA_038257875.1 Mycobacteriales bacterium | reverse complement strand
GATGGGACCCGCCTGCTCGCTGGCGCCGCCGACGGAACCGTCCGGGTCTGGGACGCCACCACCGCCGAGCCCCTCCATCACCTCACCGGTCACACCGGTGGGGTGGGGTCGGTGGCCTGGTCGCCTGATGGGACCCGCCTGTTCACTGGCGGCAACGACGGCGCGTGGGTCTGGGACGCCACCACCGCCGAGCCCCTCCATCACCTCACCGGTCACACTGGTGGGGTGGGGTCGGTGGCCTGGTCGCCTGATGGCACCCGCGTGCTTACCGGCACCGCCGACGGCACCGTCCGGGTCTGGGACGCCACCAGCGGGCTACCCGCCGGGTTCACTATCGTCACCCTGCCGGGGGGTGAGCTCGCGATGTTCGACGCCGTCTCGGATCAGCTCGTCGGGGCCAGCGCGGGGGCCTGGCGCTGGCTCGGCTGGAACGTCGTCGAGGACGGTCGGCTCACCCGCCTCCCTGCGGAGTCCTTCGGCCCCCTCCCACCCCTGTACTGGGGCGGTGTCGCGGGTGCTGCGTCACGCACGACGTAAGGGTGATCACCGAAGTCTCATCGCGCACGAAGACGAGAACCAGAATGAGCGACGGCTGGTGCGCTGGTGCCCGGGTGATGCCGTACCGATGCTCGCCAGCCCCGACAACGACCGACGGCCCGGTCGCAAGCGCGTCTGCCGATCCGGTTGGTGATCGGGCTCCTGCCCCCAGGGGAGATGGGCGCAGCGATCGATTCTGCTGGGATGCTGCACTCGTCCACGAGCGCCTGGACCGTGCTTTAGGCGCTCGCCGGAACGATCAGTCCAAGATCGGCGAGCCGTTGATCGAGGTCGCGCACCGCTGGCGTGTCCTTCCACGGCGCCATCCGGGCTCGCGACGTGTGGAGCACGGTCACCAACCTCGGTGACCGTAGCGCATCGCCAGATCGGCGGCGTCTGCGAGTAAGCGGGTGGCCTCGGGCGTCTCCCCGGCCAGCACCCGCGCGTCAGCCAACCGCGTTAGACAGAATGCGCGATCGCGGTTCGTCGAGGAAGTCAGGAGGTCTAATCCGGCCGTTGCGCTCGTGACGGCTTGCGCATGCTGGCCTAGCCGTATTTCGGATATGCTCGCTCGTGAAAGCAGTGTACCCCTTGAGAACCAGTAGGCGTGTGACGTCGCCGCACGGGAGTCCACGGATTCGCACGCGCTTTCCAGGGCACGCATGCACGCTCGCGCGTTGCCGCGCCGCGCGTGATTACCCGCGACCGTCTCGGCGATGAGGGCTCGCAGCTGCCCATCGTCGCACCCCTGCACCAGGCGGCCCGCAGCGATTCCGGCATCAGCCGAGACGTCGTACTTCCCGGAACGATCAGCGAAGTGCGCGATGCTGTACAAGGCATACGCGGCCAGTGGGACATCCCGCGCCTCATGGGCCACTCGCCGCGCGTCCTCGCAGTAGCGCGACGCGGCGGCATAGTCACCGAGATCCGCTGCGTAGCGGGCCAGTGAGATGCTCGCCCGCCCGAACGCGACGAGCAAGCGCGGACGTGTCTCGTCGGTGCAGTTCGACAACAGGTCCTCGACTACCTGCCGTTGTGTCAGCATCGCGGGCAGCGCCACCGACGGACCGAGGTTGTCTTCCTGACGCTGACTCACCGTGATCACCGCGTCGATCTCGTCGATGACCCTGGGGTCCACCTGCCCTGAACCGAGAGCGCGCGCCGTGCGACTCAGCCCGTCGGGACTCGACGCCGTCGCTGTCAAGATCGTGATTAGCCGTGTCGCGTCCCGGCGGTTCAGATTCAACTTTCTCACCCACTTGACCAGACACTCGGAGCACCGGCATCCATCATCGCCCAGCAACTCAAGCCGTGCACCCGCACCGGTCAGCGGCGCGCGGCTACCGTCCCGCCACGCTATGGCCGCCTCCAGCGACAGGCCATGCTCGGACGCCATGACGGCCAACCACGCGCCCGCGACGACTCCGCCTGCGTCGGTCCTATCGTCGGCCAACTTCCACCATGCGGCGTCGTTGGTGCTGCCGTCACTCTCGATCCGGCTGATCGACGACCGATCTCGATCTACAAGACGGCCGAGGGCGCGCTGACTCAGGCTTGCTCGCTCCCGTGCCTGGCGTAGCTCCTGACCAAGCTGGGCTCGCCGGTCGGCCGTGCCCTCGCATCCATCCACCACGTGTTCCACCCTCCCACCGTCCGCCTCAGAGAAGATCTTGAAAAGGTCCGCGACCGCGCGCCGCACCGACGACCGGTCACGCGGCGCCGCGTGACGGGGCGGCTCGCCGGTCGGAGGGCCGGTGATCCACCACCCGGGCTGACGACCCGCCACCGGCGCCCCTCCCGTTGACCTACAAGAACTCAAGTCGCGCAAGCGTAGCGCCCTCGGTCCGGCCGCCCGCTTCTGCACCCCGCTGACCTGCGCTCTAGCGATAGTCGTCCCGCAATGCAGAGAGACAAGCACAGTGCAACGTATTCAACTTCTTTGGGCTTGCAACTACTGCAACTGCTGCGAGAAGCTCAACTAGTCCACTAAGCCAAGAAAAGCAGGGAAATCAATCACGGCGCCGCTCTTTACCGGATGTGCCCGATGCTGTAAAACCGTGGCATCCGTTTACCGATCTGACCGAGGAGCAACTTATGCGCCGCACCGAGCCGAAGACTCTTCACGCGGACATAGACACCGCCGAGGCACCCACCGACCTCGTGACCTTGACCGCGCTGGCCGCCGAGTTCCCAGGGCTCGGTCTGCGCTTGATTCGTCGTGCGGCGTATGAGCGACGGTTCTGTGTCTACAGGCCCGGCGGCACGATCCTCGTGTCCCGGGCGGATTTCGCCGCCTACCTCGTCTCTGGCCGGATCGAGCCGAGCCAGCCCTGACATGCAACCGCCCCGCCGATGTCCTCGGCGGGGCGGGTGATCGTTCGACGCCGGGAGCCAACCGGCGCTCTATCTTGAGGTGAACAGCTATGCCCCAGCTTACAGGCCAGCTCGTCCAACCCCACGCCTGTGAGCTGCGACAACGGATGCGGTGGCTCCGTTCGGTTATTTTAGGAGTCGGACGACGCCCGCGGTACCGACCTGACCAATCAGTCTCTCGGCTCGCTAAACGGTTCCGACCAGGACTGGTCATCCACCTGCTGAATTCCGTCCTGCTCCGACTCCCCTGATGATGTAGAGCTGCCCCAAGGCTCTTCCTGCAGAGGTGGTGGGTCCTCGCCGGGTCCGGGTCGGCCCTTCAGCTCGCCATCAGGCTCGGGGATGACCGCCGGTTGCTTATCGGTCGCGGGTGCGTCGAAACACTGGCGGATCTCCTGGGCCTCATCGGGCTTCCCGACCTTCTCGATCAGCAACGCACCGTGGTAGGTGAACAGCGCGCGCTGGTCGTCGCCGACGTTCAGCGCGTCCAGCAGCCCACCGAACCGCCTCGTGACCAACCCGGCGCCTGAGAACTGCTGATCACCGTCCGGGAACTCGAAGGTGAGCTGGCCCGGCAGAGCTGGGACGGAGGTGAGATGGCGGAACAGTTCGGGCACCTCTGTGTCGTTGGCCGCGGCGGAGAGCTGGGCCAGCGTGCCGATGAGGCGCACGGTGTCCTCGACGTCGTTGTCCCGCTGCGCCAGCCACCATACGACCGTGCTGCCGGTGCTGGTCAGCACGTCGTCGCCGAGGTACGCCCGCTTGCGACGTTCGTGGTCACGCTCGCGTTCCCAGAGATCCTCGTCCTTCGGCACAGCTGAGAGTCTTCGCAGCCGCGTCTGGTCGGCCTCGGACAGCGTGAGCTGAACATCGTCGGCCCAGGCATATACAGCACCGGACGCATCTCGCTGCGTGGCGCCGAGCACACCGGCCAGTCGGTGCGCAACGACGTCGACCCTGTTCGGTTGCTCTGTAGCGGTGATCACCTGCGTCCGAGCGAGGATCGCGTCGGCCGCGAGTCCGCCAAGATTCGCGTGCTGCTGTGGAGTTCCTTTTGCGGGGCGCCAGTACACGGTCGCGGAGAAGTGGAAGTCGTAGCCATCGGTCGCGCTCGGCAGCGCGACGTCGGTCACCGGCGTTTGCCGACACTGGGGCTGCTGCTCGGCTTGGATGGGCGACGTGACATACGAATTCTGAAACGTTTCCCGCTGCACGCGCTTCTGGATGTTCCTGGTCATCAGCCCCGGTACCCCGAGCAATGCGACCGCGAGCAGCAGCCCCGACCACACCGGCCAGTCGAGCGTGGTGCCGAGTACGACCGGTACCAACAAAGCGGCGGCCGCGAGGATGGCCAGCAAGGTCTTCTCTTCGGTGGTCATGGAGCGGTCCCCTCGGTGCTGTGTCCCAGGTCTAAGCCGGTGAAGTCAATCCCCAGTGCGGAGTCGATCTTGTCCGTCAGGTGGGTGGCGATCGCTCTTCGCTTCACCTGGTGTTCGTCGGGTGTGTGTGCCCAGTCGCGGGCGATGACGTAGAGGTGGCTGAGCAGATCGTCTCGGCCTCCGCCAGCCTTGACCAGCACGTTGAGTAGCGGCTCGCGGTACTGGTCGTCCAGGGAGGCCGCCAGCCAGGCTTGCACGTCGCGTCCGTAGGGCAGCGAGGACGGCCAGTCCAGCACGGCCGCCCAGCCGGTGACGAGCTGCTCCTGCACCGTCTCTTCCTCGATGAGGGGCCGAGCTTGTTGCTGGGAATCGGTGAGCCGGGCGGGGACAGCCAACTCGAGGAACAGAGCCAGATCGGCGGCCGTGTAATACGTTGTCTTCCGGCCAATCGTTACTCGTTCGAGCAGATAATGGTACAGACGACGGTCGCGGTCGGTGAGATCCAGCAGAGCGTCGTGCGCCGCCTCACCCGCCACATCTGACTGCCGCCGGACGATGTGGTGCAGGCGGACCACGGCCTGATAGGGATGGGTTAGCCCGAGGATCTCCGAGCATAGCTGGATGACCACCTGGGTGAGGTCGTGCGACAGGTCAGGATTCCGCGACCAGTCGTAGAGTTGTTGTCGGAAGAAGCGACCGTGGCGCCTGTCGCTCAGTCCACGTTCCAGGGCCTTCGCTACTTGCGGTAGTAGATGTGACGGTCCTTGAACCCAGAATTCGGCCAAGAACAGCAGGTCGCTGGGTCGGTTGGTGCGCAGAGCCTGCTCGGCGAACCTGGTGACCGCCATATCGCGGTCCTCGGCGGTGAGCGTCTGCTGCCTGACCGCTTCTGCCATCCAGTCGCGGAAGCCCTCACGCAGATCAGGGAAGTTGGTCCAGAAATGGGTGCGCACGGCCTGGTCGTAGGCGAGCGACCTGAAGTGAACCAGACCGGCATCGTCTGTTGTTGCCCCGATCCCGACGAGCTGTTCCGCGACGCCATCCCGCTCCAGCTGGGGTCGCTCGTCCTCGGGTTGCCGGACGATCACGCGCAGTCTGGAGGTTGCCTGGAAAATCGCGTCGGCATGCGCTCCGCTGAACATCGCTGTAGCCAGCAGCGGGGTGCGCTGCTGACCCTCGAGAAGCGTTGTCATCTGCTTCGCAACCTCGTCGCCCCGCTCGGTCAGCGCCGCGAGCGCCTCGTTCAGCCAGTGCGGAAACGTCCGCGTGGCTTCCGACTCCTTGGCAAGCTGTACCAGCTTGGCCAGCTCCGCAATACGCTGCATCGGCTCGGAACGCAACGAAACTGTCTGCTCAACGACGCCGAGCTGTTCTTTGGCGAACGTGATTCCGTCGCTGCGAAGGTACCGCTGGAAAACCATCATGCCATCCGACCGGACGATGTTCACAGATGTTCCGAGTTCGGAGATCATTTGGTACTCGCGGCTGTACGGGAGCACGACGACCAGATGCGCACGGCGCTCCTGCACCAGGGCGCGAAACGACGGCAGCTCACCCAGCACCGCGCCGTAGTTCTTGTCCCCGCCGACAGACAGGTCTAGCAGCAGACGCCGTCCAAAATCGATTACCCGGTCGTCCAACACTGGTTCATTCGGTGAGTCCGGTTCATCCGGCAGATCCCAGATTTGGCCGTCCGCGCCAGCCAGCCGGTGTAGGAGCATCTGCGATGCGGCTCGCTTGCCGCTGCCAGGTGCCCCGGTCAACAGGACACTCCCGCGTTCCTCCAACAGCTCTCGCGCTCGGCCGTAGTGACGTGGCTCGACGAACCGTCGACGCAGCCAACATAGGTGTTCGTGCTCGATGGCCCGCGGATCGCGCCTCATGCGGACAAATCGCTCAAGGAGCGAGTCGAAGTTAAATATGGGGCCGATGTTTTGGTTCCCGCTGCCGGTGTTCGTCGGCCCGGAGGAACCGGAGACGAACGACGTCGTACCAGCACTCATCGCTTATCATCCGGCTGCTGGTGCGTGGAGCCGAACTTCTGGCGAATCCCCCTACTGTTGCCACCTGTCACGTAGTTCACGCCGTCGCCGGTAAACTGATGTCCGCTGCCAGTGTTCACCGATCCGCGGGGGTCGTTGACGACGGTGTTGGTGCCGCCGATCTGCTGATGGGCGTTGTTGGCTGCGCGCAAGGTCGTCGAGCCCTGTCCGTCCTTGGTATCCTGCTCTGGTTCCTCTCTGTGCTGGTCGTTGTCGACGAGCGAGGGGACGAGCGCGACGAGGTCGTCGCCCAGCGTGCGGAGATTCGCCTCGGAGCTGCGGTGATCCAGCCTGTAATACTGGCAATCGGCGAGCATGGCCAACTCTGGAGGGAGATCGGACGAGCACAAACGGGGAAGGGTGCGGCCGACGAGAATGGGGATGACTCGCACGGCGTGCTCGAATGCCTCAAGGATCTCCTTGCGGAGCCAGTCGGTCTCATTGTGCAGGCAATTGCGGCCCTGATCGTCAACTACGGTAAGCCAGCGGGATCCGATGACGGCGAGCAGCACCTCGCTCTTGCGGACAGCTGTAGGCAGCCCGAGAGTGTAGTCCTCGCCGAGTGGGATCGACTTGCTGGCACGGAAAATAAGGTCGGAGCCGAACCGGCGGGACAGCTCCTGGTCGATCAGTGCCGCGCTGTTCTCCTCGTCACCGGTGCGGTAGTTGATGAAGATCTCGTGCACGCGAAGCGCTCCTTCTTGGGTCAGGTGGCGGAACCGTGCAGCGACGCGGTCAGCCGGGGGGACAGCTCACGCACGGATCTGGTGGTGCGGAAGCGAGACAGGATCTTGGCGAGACGGTGCAGGTCCGTGCGGATCGTCGCCGAGCCGACCACCCCGACCCCACCCAGCAGCAACTCGGCGATCTCACACGCGTGCTCGACCTCGCCCGCCGCGGCGTGGGCCAGCGCCCGGCGCGCGCCGTACCGGGTGCACGAGCGCAGCGCGTGCGGTGGTACTCGGGTGATCTCGCGATCGAGGATCTCGGCGGCCTCCCCCGGCCGTCCGAGGTCATGCAGACACCAACCAGTGATCATAGCGACGGGGTCGGTCAGGTTTGTCGATCCGAGCATCGGCGTCGCGGAGTCCGACTGTGAGCAGCTCGCGGGCGGAGTCCAGGCTGCGCAGGCAGGCGTCGCAGTCACCGGCCAGGGCGTGCCCTTGGGCCTCCCGTTGCGCGGCCAACCCGCGGATGCGGTGCGGGACCGAGCCCAGTTGCGCGCCACGGCTCAACCCGATGGTCTCAGCCGCATCATTGCGGTAGAGCGCGATGAGTGCTCGACGCACCAGGGCGTACTTCGCCAGGTCGTGGTCATCACCCGCGGTCGCCAGTTCAACGGCGCGGTCGGTCCACCACAGCGCAGCTTCGTCACTGCCCGCTTCCTGGCACATCCAGCCGGCATACTCGGCGTATCGCGCGGCCAGGACCAGCACCGGACTCCGCGTGCGGGCATCGGACTGGGCAGCGACGGCTTGCACCGTCTGCGTCTGTGCGATCAGTGCGGGCAGCACCACCGCAGGACTTGCGGTCTGACCGAGCTGACGGAACTGGTCGAACGATGCGCGGAACGCCTCGAGGGGCGCAGCCTGCCGTGCTGTCGCGGACACGTTGCGGTCGCTGAATCCGAAGCCCAGCACCGAGGTGGCGCCCGTCACCAGGGCCTCCCTGCGGTCCACCAACCGAAACCAGCTCGTGCCGTCCGGGGCCAGGGTCATCGACCACACCTCGCTACCGTCTGTTGCCTGTCTGGTCATCACTTTCTCGGCGACGCGCCCGGAGACGGGCTGAGCAGGCACCAGCGCGGCGAGCGTGCCCGCCGCGCTGAGGAGCGCGTCGCAGCACTGTGCCAGCTCCCGCGTTGGCCGCTTGTGACCCGTCTCGACCTTGCTGACATGGCCTTTGCTGTAGTGCAGCAGCTCGGCCAACTGAGTGAGGGACAGGTCGGCCGCGACCCGTAATCTCCGAAGCTCCGGCCCGAACGACGTCCACTGGGTCACCACATGGCCTCCACCGCGTTCATCGCCGCCTTAGGGACGACGCTCCTGGGATCTCGTCGTCGATTCTGGCAAAGAATGGCATGTGATCATGGGCTTCTGCGCTGTTTCCCGTTTCCTCTTCGGGCCTGGCGCCTGCTGCCGGTGCACCGGTGGTGCTTCTCGGCTGTGGCGCGCGAGCTGCAACCGGAGTCGGGCCGTCGACCGGTGTTTCTCGTCGACGGCCCGTGGAACCGCGATGCGGGTCCTGACCGTCGTGTGGGCCAGCCAGCCTCGTGGCGGTCAACCTGGTGATCTGGGGGCTCGCCGCTGCCGCCGTCCTCTCGGTCGCCGCCCCCGCTGAGGGTGTCCTCACCGCCTGTTTAGGGCGGCGCGGTGGACGAGTCCAGCTATCCGTGCGGTAATCTCCGGCCACAGGTCCCGCGGCAGGTTGTGTCCCATGTCGTCGAGGACTACCAGCTCCGCGTCAGGTATCGCTGCAGCGGCGGCACGTCCGCCGCTAACGTCGACCATCGGGTCGTCAGCCCCGTGGATGATCAGTGTCGGCACCGTGAGCGTCCGCAGCAGGGGCGTTCGGTCACCCGCCGCGACCGTCGCGAGCGCCTGGCGAAGCAGCCCGTCCCGGCTCGGTGCCACCTGATCGTATGCGCGGCCCGCCCGGTCACGCACACCCGCCTCGTCGAGGGAAACCCCGGCGACCCGACCAGCCGCAGCGCGGCAACCGCCTGGTCCATCGCCTCCTCGCGGTTCGTGGCCGGCGGTGCCGCCAGCTTCTTCCATATCTCGGGCCGCGCCTGCCCCACGGCCGGATCGCCCGTGGTGGAGCTGATCGAGGTCAGGGACCGGATCCGGTCGGGGTGCTCGATCGCCATCGTCTGCGCGATCTGCCCGCCCATCGATACCCCGGCGACGTGCGCGCCATCGATCCCCAGCGCGTCGAGCAGCCCGATCCCGTCGGCTGCCATGTCCGACAACGTGTACGAGGCCGACGATCTTCGTTACAAGATCTCAGAATGTAGTACCTGACACCTCTCTTTGGTCGTACCCCAGCCCAAGCCGCCAAACGGGGTCCGCGCCTACGAGTCGTGCGCACGTCCCCAGCATGCTGCTCGCGCTGTCCACCTGCCAGCCCGCGGCCATGGCAAGGCCCTACGTGCGTCCGCAGGCGGCCTGTCCATCAAATGAGGCTCGTACGCATCTTCGCAGGTCAGAGGGCTAGGACGCCAGCTGATGTCTCTCAGTAGAAGCTCTGCATCAAATACCCGTCAAGGACGGCCCTGGCTGCCCTCAGCAGCCCAAGCTGGCAGGTAGCACATGAGCTTCTTTGCCGCTTGAGCATCGTACGGGACGACGACCCCCGCCTCGACAGCCTCACCGATAAGTCGACTTGCTTGCGCACTGTTCTGGGTGGAGATTCCGAACCGCTCGCGGACTGACGAGTTGGTCATCTGCTCTCGCGTTACGTAGCGCAAGCAGGAATGCATGTATACGGCCCGAACTCGCTCCTCTTTGCCCATCTGCTTTAACGGCCTAGGGCTGAACAACACTACGCGCGTACTCGCTTCTGGCAGTTCGATCAGTGGGGCTGGAAGTTGATGAAATTCAATCTCGAAGCCAATCTTGTCCCAGCCGCTCCCCCGCTCCTCGCAGACGCCGATTCGGCGCATCATGGAAGCCAATGCCTCATTGCGGGACCTTGGAGGGGCATCGATGAATCTCTCGGAAGCTACGAGAGGTGTGCCCGGATTTGTGATTTTGACTCGTCCTTCAAATAGTTCCACTATTGGGCCGGTGCCAGTCTGCGCGAAGTCTTGATGGATCAACGCATTAGCAACAAGTTCGCGAATCGCGGTGCGTCGAGTTGAGGGGTGGTCGTCGTCCAGGATCCGCCGGCACCGGGTGAGGGTGTCCTCGTGCGGATCACCGGCATGACCACCTCGGCGACGACGGCGGTGCTGGAACAGCGCGGACTCGTCGAGCGGCGGCGCAACTTTTGACCGGCGCAAGGTCGTGGTCGTGCCGACCTCGGACGACGGCGGCCCGCTCGCTGGGGTCTTCGAGGACTTGTACCAGGGGACGTTGGAGTATCTCGGCCGCTACAACGACGAGGCACTGAAGCTGTTGGGCGGCTTCTTCACCGGATCAACGCCGAGAGTCGCGGTCCTCGTCGGGCTGTCCTGGCGGTGGGGTCCTGGTCGGGACGCCGTCGCGGTGCTCGCTTGGTCGGCCTGCTACGCCGTGCTGGCACTCTGGTGGCGCGGTCTTCGTCGAGCCGCGGCAGGGTGTGGCGGGTCGGAGCTGGTCGTTCTGGTCAGCGCTGTAACGGTAGCTGCGCGATGACTGCGCAGCAGGCACTTGGGTGGCGCTGACGTCACTGGCGTCGGTCATCCCCAGAAGATGCTGGTGGGATCGCTGTCGATCTCGGTGAGCAGGTCGTCGACGTTGGCCGATGGTTTGATGCGGTCGTAGGCGTGGAAGCGCAGGTTGCGGTCGCGCCAGTACAGCTCCCAGGTCTTACTCGCCTGCGTGTAGCGGAGGCGCGCGATCGGGAAGCGGGTCCAGTCCGTGCCGTCGCCCCCTTGCCAGGGTGCGCGGCACTCGACGATCGTCAGGTGTTGAGGTGCTAGGTCGCACTCGACCCGGACCTGATGACGCGCCCGCTCCGGCACGCGCTGGGCGCACCAGCGCTGCACACGTGCGACGTCGAGGTCGGGGAGGTCATCGGCGGACATGGCGGCAAGCGTCCCATCCAGGTGTCAGGCCGACCGCGCCGGGACTGCGGTCGCCGCTTCTGCTGCTGCGTACGTTGCGCTGGAGCTGCGGGTGAGCAACGGTTGGACGACGTGGTGTCGGTGACAGGGAGGTGTCTGGTGAGTGAGCAGGTCTCGGGGGAGCGCGACTCCTCCTTCGCCAAGGCGTTGTTCACCGGGCGGCTGCAGGAGGAGATGGTCTTTCCCTACCCACGTCCGGACCGTGCGGAGAGCCGGCGCATCGAGCAGCTCATCGCCGATGCCCGCGACTTCCTCGGCTCGCACTACGACCCGATGCAGGTGGAGGAGCGGCGCTGGGTCGGTGACGAGATCATCAAGGGGCTCGGGGAGCGTGGTCTGCTCGGGCTCTACGTGTCTCCGGAGTACGGCGGGCAGGGCCTGTCCCAGACCGGTTACTGCCGGGTCATGGAGGAGTTCGGGGGCTTCGACGCGTCGCTGTCGGTGGTGATGGGCGTGCACCAGTCCATCGGCATGAAGCCGATCCACCTGTTCGGCGACGAGGACCAGCGGGCGCGTTACCTGCCCGACCTGGCCGCCGGCCGGAAGCTGGCCGGTTTCGCGCTGACCGAGCCGGGCGCGGGCTCGGACGCCTACCACCTGGCCACCCGCGCCGAGCAGCAGTCCGACGGGTCCTGGCTGCTCAACGGGGAGAAGCGCTGGATCGGCAACGGCGGCAAGGACGTGCTGTGCGTGTTCGCCCGTGCCGAGCAGGGCCACGTCGCGCTGATCGTGGAGGGCGGCTGGGACGGCGTCGACGCGGCCGAGCGGTTCGAGACCCTCGGTCTGCGGGGTAACGACCTGCGCCGGGTGTGCTTCCGGGACGTGCGGGTCCCCGCGGAGAACCTGCTCGGCGAGCCGGGTGACGGGTTCCGGATCGCGATGCACACCTTGAACAACGGCCGGATGTCGCTGGGCACGGGGGTGGTCGGCGGGGTGAAGCGGCTCATCGAGCAGGCGATCGAACACACCACCGAACGGGAGCAGTTCGGTGGTCCGCTCTCGGAGTTCGAGCTCGTCGAGGAGAAGGTGGGCTGGATGGTCTCCTACCTCTACGGGTTGGAGTCGATGGCCTACCTCACCACGGGCCTGGTGGACTCCGGGGTCGAGGACTACTCGCTGGAGTCGGCGATGACGAAGGTCGCCGCGTCCGAGCACATGTGGTACGCGACGAACCGGGTCTTCCAGCTGATGGGCGGCCAGGCGTACATGGCGGGCTCGCCGCTGGCCAAGACCCTGCGCGACACCCGGATCTACCCGATCTTCGAAGGTGCCAACGACGTCCTGCAGTCCTTCGTCGCGCTGTCCGGTCTCAAGGCGATGAGCGAGGACGTCCCCGATCTGCGCCACCTCGATCTGGCCACCCCGCTGCGTTCGCTCGGCACCATCGCCGAGTACGTGACGGGCCGCATCTCGCGCGCGGTGCGACCGCAGCGGCTCGACGCCGCGCACCCGAAGCTGCGCAGGCAGGCCGGCGAGGTATCCGACCAGGTCGGCCGGTTGCGCGACACCGCGGAGAAGCTGCTGCGCATCCACGGCCGCGAGGTCCAGCAACGCCAGCGCCAGCAGAAGCGGCTCGCCCAGGCCGTCACCGACATCTACGCGCAGGTGGCCACCCTCTCGCGGACCACCGCCCTGTTCGAGGACCAGGGGGTGGAGGCGTCCGGGCAGGAGCGCTACATCGCGACGTCGTTCTGCGACCGCGCGGCCGCCCGGGTCGCGTCCCAGTTCGAACGGATCGACAGCAACGACGACACCGAGATCCACTCCATCGCCCGGCTGGCCTACAACCGCGGCGGCTACTCACCCAGGCTGCTGTAGCAGCCGGTGCCGGTCGCGCCAGGCCAGGCGGAGCAGGGTCAGCGCGCTGGCCGACAACCGTGGATCGAGACGCTCGATCGCCTCATCGGTGAACGGCAGATCTGTCCTGCCGTACCCGCCGACCACCCGGCCCTCGTCGTTGGTCACGACCAGGTCGGCGAACAACCGGTCAAACACCTCGTCGTCGACGACGGCCACGGTGAGTTGAGCCGCGCCCAGCTCCAGTGGTTCGAGCACCAGGCCGTAATGCCAGATCCGAAACCCACCTTCGGCCCGCGCCCGCTCGAACAACCGGAACGGTTCCTCCTCGGCATAGTCGATCGACCGGCAGTCGGAGCCGTCGTGTTCCGGATTACCGAGGAACTCCTCGGAGTACTCACGCATGATGTTGCGCCACAGGGAGAAGTCGTTGTGCACGTCGACCGGGTTCGCTGAGGACGGCTGGAACTCTCCGGCCGGCATCACGTGGCACAGCCCGCCACCGTCGGCCACCTTCCCACCGTCCCGATCGTGCAGCACGAATCGGTGCGTGCCACCGTTGCGGTTCCGCCGAATGGTCAGGGTGCTGATACCGGGGGACATCAGCAGCCGTTCGGGGTCGAACGGATCGCCTATCGCCGTCCGCAGCGGCAGCGCATCCCAGTCGGGCACCGAACCGCCCGAGGCCAGCCACGCTGCCTTGAACTCGTGCGCGAACGCCTGCTTGACGTCGAACACCTCGAAGAACGTGGTGGTTCCGAAGGTGAGCGCCAGCCCGTCGCCGGTCTGTACGTCCAGCAGCCGGTAGCTCAGCCGGTTCTCCAACAGTCGCGGGCGCACCAGGTCACGCACGGCCCGGCTGTAGCCGGAGTACCGCTGACCCCGGTCGGTCAACGGCAGCACATGCTCCAGCGGCCCCACCGGGTGGGGCGGGTGGTGGGCACCGGACCACACCAGCCGCACCGAGTCCAGCTCGACCGGCTCATCCAGCAGCCAGCCAGGACCGGCCAACACGTGGCCACCGGGAGCGCGCTGGGACTCCGGGTAGAGCCAGGCGGCGAGTTCGGTCAGCTCACGCCCCCGTACACCGGGTGCCTGCCGCACCCGAAGCCATTCCTGCTGGCTGTGCCGCACGTGCTCGGCCACGGTCCCGTTCGGCCGATGGCTCGATGCCGAGTTGCCGGTCGAGTCGGTGGATGGCGTCGAGTGGGGGGTGGTCTCCGGTGGTGCGAGGAGTACGGCGAGCGGCTCGCCGAAGAGTCGTTCGAGCAGTCGCGTGGTGGCGGGGCGCGGCGTGCCGACGGGTCGGCCGCTGACGAGTCGTTGAAGGTGCCGCAGGCTCAGCGTGCCCTGCTCGCCGTGGTCGCGGGCGAAGATTTCGGCATGCTGCGCGAACTCCTCGAACGTCATGCGTCGTTCCCGGATGCGCTGTTCAAGCAGCGTCCGGACCGTCCGATCAACCACTCCGGCTCACCTCCCCCTCAGGGCGTCGCGGTGTCGTCCTGATGACGAGCGCGTCGCGTTTCCCTTTCGGCTTCCAGTCATGATTCCAGCCCGCCGGATCCCCGAGTGGACGTGATCGACGTTCGGGGACCGGGAGCCGCGATTGCCGCAGCTCTTCGTCCCGAAACTCTGATCACGTGGCTGGGTGGCCGCTGCGCGGAGGTCGGGTAGGTCGAGGTCGCGGCTGCTAATGCGCGTGTCGGTGCTGTTTATCGGCTCTCCCAGGGGAAGCGGACCCGCCCGGCGTATGCGGTGCCGACGTGGTCGACACGGTCGAACAGGTCGTCGCCGGTGTCGTTCGCGGCCCAGTTCGTCGTGTCGGCCACGATGACGACCTGTCGTAGCCGCCCGGGCCGTAGGTCGGCAGCCCGGGTGGCTGCGGCCGCCATGGTCAGCCCGGTTGTCGTGACGTCGTCGACGAGCAGTACATCGCGGCTGGTGAGGTCTCCGAGTGGAGCCGGATCCGCCGTGGCCGGGTGGGTGGGCGTGGGGGAGTTCGGGCCGTCGGCAGCGGTGCGGGTGGTCGCGATCCCGCGGACGTCGCGCACCCCGAGCTGGTGCGCGAGCATCACCGCGGGCACCATCCCGCCCCGCAGCACCCCGAGCACCGCGTCCGGGACCCCGCCAGCCCGGATCTGTGTCGCGGTCACCGCGAGGATCCGGTCCAGCTCCGCCCAGGACAGGTCGAGGACGATCGACGAGCCCGTCGTCGCGGTGGTCATGCCTGGTCGCCGCGTTCCCACAGTGCGGAGGACAGCCTGGTCTCCGCGACCTGCACCGACACCAATCGGCCACGGATCCCCGGCTCGATGTGCTCGATGAACCAGCATCCGAGGTGCTGCGCGAGCAGCTCGCTCGTCGGATGGAACTCTACGACGTCGTTGAGGCATCGGTGATTGAAATGCTCTCCCAGGTACCAGCGGAACGGGTTCAGGTCACCGAAGTCGGTGACGAGGCCGAGCTCGTCCAGCTCGGCCGCGGTCATCGTCACCGTCACCACGTAGTTGTGACCGTGGTTCCGCCGGCACCTGTGCCCTTCGGGCAGCAACCGCAGCTCGTGACTGACACCGTCGAGCTCGAAGCTCTTGGAGACCGTGAAGCGGCCGGCCGGTTGCGTCGTCATGATCGGCGCCTCTCGGGACGGCGGGCAGCACCGGTGCGGGACGTGGACGAGCGCCCCGTCGCGCCGTCTCGGTGGGGAGGGTCCGGCGGGTTCAGCGTCGTCGGGGGCCGCGCTGAACCCGCCGGGGCTTGGGGGGCCGTTCGTGATCGGCCGCGCTTTGCAGAGGGTGGCGTAGAGGGTCCGGATTGGGTGTGGTCTGGCTTCAGCTGGGCAACGGTGCGGTAGTCGCTCGCGCCGGGGAGATGTGCGACGTGGCCGTGGTCGTAGATCCACACCGTGAATCCTCGTGCCAGGAACCCGTCGGCCAGGCTGAGGGCCTCCTCCCACTCGTCGGCCTCGGCATGATCCACCTCGTCGCGTATCAGGTTGCTCAGCGGGCCCTCGATCAAGCGGGCGTGCAGATGAAAAGTGCTCATAGCCCTATCGAGCCTTCTGCCAGAGGGAACCCGTGAGGTTCGATGCAGTGGCGGGCGATCGACGGAGCCGGCCGGTATTGTCCGGTGATGCTGTGCGCCTGCACGCTTGCATCGGTTCGCTGACGAGCTGACGTGCGGTGCGTACCGGCGGTCTCTTCGTTCGCTGTCACCACGCAAGTACCGCATAACCGAGTGTAGGTAGTCTACTTTTGATCTTGGACAGGGCAACGCTGTCCAAGTTGGTCACTGGACGGTGCCGCGACACAGTCGCCTCGGTACAGGGAGGGTACGGTGATCCCGCTGGGCGCGTCCCCCGGATGCCCTTGATGCGACGGGCCCGTACGCTGCTGAACAGCGGCGAGCCGCCTCAACAACATACTCTATCAAGCAGGTGATCATGGTTGGTCGTGCTCTCCGCGAGCTGACGCCGCTTGCGTCCGGGTCGCATCGTCTGGGAGCGGAGCTGCGGCACTGGCGCCTCACCCGTGAGCTCTCGCAGAACCAGCTTGGTGATCTCATCCACCACAGCGGTGCCTTGGTGAGCAAGGTCGAGAAG
>JBBSQN010000132.1:0-16730 GCA_038257875.1 Mycobacteriales bacterium | reverse complement strand
CCTCGACGACCAGGCCGTCGTCCTGTTCTGGCCGGCCTGCCAGCCGTGGCTGGCCGAGCAGGTCGCCGACCCGGCACCGGAGTACGTCGAGCACCGCCAGCAGCGGCCGTGAGGGCCCCGGCCGTGCGCGGCCCGCTCATTACACTGTCCGCGGCCGGGTCGAACCGGCCCCCAGGGTTGCGCGGAACCGCAGCGGGTTGGTCCCCGTCTGCCCGCGGACCTGACGCCCGCGCGGGCCGGGGTGGTTCCCGGCCCGGCGGGCGTTTGGGCGTTCGGCCGCGGTCACAGATCCGCGGCCTCGAGCACCTTCTCTGTGGTGAGGCGCCGGAGATCCGGCACCCGGAGGAGGCAGACATGAGCACCCCACCGGCCTTGCCGACCAGCCCGTCCGCCGCAGGCGACCCGCCCCGGTCCGGGGACCCACCTGCTGCCGGCGGGCCGGGGGCCGGGAACGCAGCCGCCCCCACCCGCCGGACCCACCCAGTCCGCTGCCCCCGCGGCTAGGCCCGGCGTGCCCGGGTCGCCATCCGCCTCCCGCGCCGCGCCGGCCCGCGTCCACTCACCGAGTCGTTCGTGAAGGCAGGTGCCCATCCGTCATGGCCCACGACGTCACCTCCTGCGTCACCGTCCGCTGCGACCGCTGCCACGACGCCGCGCGCGGCGTCGACGGCCGCCCCGGGCACTGGTCGGTCGACGAGCAATCCGGGACGTGTCCGGCCTGTGTGGCCGTCCCGACCTGCCTGCGCCGTGGCCACGACTGGGACGGCTGGCAGAGCATGCGGCTGCTCGGCGAGCCCCATCTCGCGCTGCGGCTGTGCCGGCGCTGCGCCGGTGACGAGGTCACCGGAACCGACGGGCTGACCGTCGCAGCGTCGGCGTTGCCGCGGGGCACCCCGTGACCGGGGGGGCGAGGATCACCGCCGCCGCCGGCTACCTGGTGTTCGGCGCGCCGGCGCTGTTCGCGGTCCTCGCGTCGGCCGCCACCGTCGCCCGGTTCGGGCCCGGACCGGCGCTGGCGCCGGCGGCCCTGTGGTTCGGCTACTGCCGGCACCGCCCGTCCACCGGGCAGTCCGCCGCAGTCTGGGCTGGGTTGGGCGCCGGTGTGGTGGCGATGCTGGCCGGCACCCCGATCTGGTTCTGGGCAGCCCCGTCCGCCGCCGTCGTGCTCCTCGAGCTCGCCCCGCGCCGTCCCCGCCGGCCGCACCCGGGTGGTCGTCGACGCGGCCGCAAACCATGAGGGCAGGCACCCGATGATCAACACCCTTGGGGCCTGCTGGGGGGCAGCCGCCCGCCGCCGCGCCCGGTGGCCGACCGTGGGCCGCCGCCGGGCGGCCGGCAACGGAGGTGTCGAAGTGACGTCGACCCGCACCGATGCGGGCCGCGCCGTGGACACACGCCACGGCGTGCGCCCGCCGCCGCCGGCCGAGACCGCCCAGCCGCCCGGCCCGCCACCATCACCCGGCGGCGCGGTACTGCGGGCAAGGCCTCGGAGCTGGGGGGAGCCGTGCACCGGCTCGACGCCGGGGCTGGACTGCCCGGCTGCCGAGCCGGATCCGGTGCTGCGGCCGGGGACGCTGGTGTTCGACGGAGACGACCGCCTGCTGTGCGTCGTGCGCCGGTGCGAGCCGCAACGTGTGCTGCTCGTGCACCACGACGACGCAGGCGGCGAACACTGGACCAGCCCGGGCGGGCTGCGGCCGCTGGCCGACGGGGTACGCGTCCGTGTCGGCCCCGACTTCGGCGACCCGTCGTGACCACCGACCCGGCGGTCGTGCCCGCCGCCGTGCCCGCGCCACCACCGCATCCGGTCGCCCCGGTGTGTGAGAGCTGCCGTGCGCGGCCCGCCCGGTGGCGGATCGCCTTCCCCGGAGCCGTGTTCGATGTTTGCGTCGGCTGCCTGCCGCCCCCCAACGGTCGAGGCGGCCCCGATCGATGCGGCCCGGATCGATGCGGCGCCGTCCGACTCGCCGACTGCCCGTGGCCATGGAAAAGTCCCCACTTGGCCACCCGTGGGGACCGCAACTCGGCCGTTGACACCGACGGCCTGTGTGGTGCACCTCGAGATCGAACCGCACAGCCGCAGCCCCTTGGTCACAGATCCGCGTCGCCGCGCACCTTCTCTGTGGTGAAGCGCCGGGCTCCCGGTCCGCGGAGGAGGCAGATGTGTGTGCCAGCGATGTTCGCCGAGCTGCTGCGCCTGCCGAGCCGTCTGCGGCGAGCTCGCCGCCGCCCGACCCGCTGTCCGCGAGCGGGCCGGCCCGCCGGCATGGACGACCCGCCGCCCGGGCGGCGGGCCGGCGGCCGGTGACTCGGGAGTCGCTGTTGGCCGCCCTGCGCACCCCCGCGTCGATAGTGCACGGCACAGCGCGCGACCCGCACCGCTTCGAGTGTCCGGACGTGCAGCGCGGCATCGTTGCCTACGCCGACGGCCGCCGCCACGTCGCCTGCTGCACCGTCTGCCACACCCTCGTCGACCTCGCCGCCCACCTCGGAGACGCCGATGCCACGCTCTGATGTGGCATTCCTCGTTGACGTGGATGAGGACCTGCTGGCCACGCGGCCGCCGCGTTCTCGCCCGTTCGTCGCTACCGCTATCGCGCTGGCCCGCGTTGGGACCTCCCTCGACTCGTGTCTGAACACCACGAATCGTGAGGCCCCGGGCCGGAGAGGAAGGGCCCCAGGGACGTCGACTCCGCGTTGTAGGTTCCTGGTGTGAACAGACGCGCCGATGTGGTTGGCGCCGGGAGGGCGAGAGTTGCCCTCGCAGTGCTGGTTTCGGCTGCTGCGGTCGGCGGCTGTGACAGCCCTCCTCTTCCGATCACCTCCGACCACGCAAGCCAAGCCATGCCCTTGTTCGGCGGCGGCCTCGTGGTCGCAGCGCTCGTGGTCGCGGCGATCGGTTCCTATGCCACGTCCAGTGGGGGAGGCGTGTTGGCGCAGGCGCCGGCGGGGGTGTCACGGCGCGAGATCCGCAGCCCCACGGAGCTAGACAGCTATCTGACGTTGCGGGCCCGCCATCCCTTGGGCTCCGAAGCAGTCCTGGCCGCGGTTGGCGGTGGACAGCGGCGGTTGCTAGATGCCGGGGCGGGCGCCCGGGGAGGATGAGTGCGGGGCAGCGTGTGTCGACGAACTGCCGGACAGGCAGACCACCCGGCTGTCGTCGATCTGGGCCGTCAGCGTCGTGATTGTCCGACCCGCGGCGACGCAGAGAGCGCATACCGGATCAGGGAGAGCGTCGCCGAGAAGATGATCAGTAGCGGTTCGGTGAGGGTCCTCGTCTTGGCCCACTGACAGGACGGGAAGATGTCAGCCGGTCGAGACAAGATCGCGTTGGTCGCACTGGATGGGGGCTCTCGGTTCGGTTGGTTGATCCGTGCTCGCATCGTTGGTCGTCACGGACATGTGGTGCTCCTTCCAGCCTGGAGGTGCGGCGGACACACCAGGCTCCTACGTACTTGAGCAGCCGCCTGGGCGTGGAGAGCGCTATTTGCCCTGGCGCGTCCGGATACGCCTGCGCGCCCAGCGGCCGCCGTGCCGCGGGAGGCCGCGCCTGCGGTGTTCGCGGCTTCGAGTCGATGCGCACGGTGCACGAGTTGATCTGGCACCTCACCGGAGCCGCCGCCCGGCACCTCAGCTGTCGGCGAGGCGCTGGGCGGTGCCCGCCGAGCCCGACAGCCCCCGCGGGCACGGGGTGGTTGGTCCGTTTCGCCGACGAGCTGGTCGTGATGTGGGCGCTTCCCACCGGCGGACCGAGTCGCACCGACCCGGCCCGGGGACGCGACCCGGAGGGGGCCAGGACCAAGTGGCAGGTGAGTTGGCTGGTGCTGCCAGGATGGTCGTCGGCAACGTTCGAGAGGGCAGAGGTGCGAGGCTTCGAACTGGGGTACCTGGCCCGGTCTAGGGTGCTGGCGCGCGTCCCGATGGCCCAGCGGTCGGCCCGCCGCGACCGTGTGCTTCGCGGTCGGGTGCGTTACGCATACGAGACCACGGCGGTTTACCGCGACCTGTGGCCTGACGGTGTGGGCTCGGTCGGCAGGGCCGAGGACCTGCCTGCGCTGTCGCCGCTGACCCGCGAGTTGTGTCGCACGCTGCCGGTTTCCGAAAGGCTGGCGCGCGGCTTCGACGAGAGCAACACCGTGGCCAGCCGTACGTCGGGGTCGTCCGGCATACCCGTGGAGATCCGGAACTGCGCTCGTGACCTGCGGCGCGTCCGTTCGATTGTGCTGGAGGACCTGCTCTCTGCCGGAGCCGGTCCGCGAGACCGGGTCGCTACCTTCCGGGTGTACGGGTTCCGCCCGCATGGTTTGGAGCGGCTAGGCGTCATGCCGTTCCTGCACGTTGACACGAGCGCCGATTTGTCCAGCCAGGTGGAGATGTACCGGAGCGCGAGGCCAACGTTCCTGTTCGGGTTTCCCAGCGTGATACTTGCCCTCGTCGACGAGTTGGAGCGGCTCGGTGCCCCGCGGCCGCCGTCGATGAACGGGCTCTTGCTGGGCGGCGAGCACCTGGCGCCGGCGGGCCGGGCGCGGCTGGAGGAGTACTTCGGCGCGCGGGTCACGATGCTCTACGGCTCGGTCGAGGTGGTCACCATCGCCCGTAGCTGCCGGGTTGGAGCCCTGCATGTGTGCATGGACGATGTCGTGGTCGAGGTGGTGCGCGACGATGGGACGACCAGTACGCGTGCGGGCGAGGGCGAGGCGCTGGTCACCCGGTTGCACGGACAGGCCATGCCGTTCGTGCGCTATCAGGTCGGTGATCGGATCGAGCTGCGCGACGACGTCTGCGCGTGCGGGTCGGAGGTACCGGTCGTGGTCCGCGTGCACGGACGTAGCGAGGACTACCTCGTCGGCCCGGACGGCCGGCGGCGCAACGGTGACCATGTGGTGAAGCGAATCGACGGACATCCCGATCTGGCCAGAGTGCAGGTTTTGCAGCACGGGCCGGGGATTCTCACGGTGCTTGCTGTGCCTGTACCCGGGGGCGGCGCGACACTGGTCGAGGATCTGACACGTTCGCTCGCAGATGTTGTGCCCGATTTCCGGTGTCGGGTGCGGGTGGTGGACCGGATCCAGCCCGAGCCGAACGGCAAGGTCCGGCTCGTGCGGTCGGTGGGTCCGTGAAACCCTCATGCCTGGACCGTTGTCGGCGGCGGCCCTTGCCCATCCCGGCTGGCTACAGGTACTGCGCTATCGCCGGCGCCGGGCGTCGGCGCTCAGGCGTGTCCCGGCGTATCACGAACGGTGGGGGCCGCCGGCGGTGAGTCGTGCCGTGGGGGTGAGCGAGGCCGAGATCCACCGTGGCGGTCAGGCCTTCCTGCCGTTGGGCGGTGATCTGTCCGCGCTGTGGCCTGGCTCGCCGTGTGCCGAGGGCCTCCTATCGGTCGTCGCGCTGAGCGGTCCGCTGCGGCCGGGAACGTCCATCGTGGAGTGCAGGGCGCAGTGGCGACCTGCCAGACACGGCCGGCTGCGTCCCGACGTACGGGTGCTAACCCTGCTCGATCACGACGCCGCCGGAGACCCTGCCAGGGTGGCGGGGCTTCGTGCTCAGACATGGGCGCGGGTCGGCGCCGGGCCAGTCGTGGTCGTCGGGTCTGCCGGCCAGCTCGAGGCGGCCCTGGCCTGCCGGCCACCCGGGCGGGGCGGCGGGACGTCTCACCTGCGAGCGGTGTACCGGCTGGACGCGGCCACGGCCGCGGCCGCTGCCGACGGGGCCAAAGCGGTGGTCGCCCACACGCCAGTGTTGGGCTACCTGGCTGGGCGGGTGCGCGAGTGCGGTCAGCTGCACGTGGACTGGTACCGCTGCTACTTCCGTGACGGCGGCGACGGGGTACTCGTCACCGTGCTTCGCGGCTCGGGACCGGTCCGGGTGGACGTGCATGTTCCGGGCGCGGCGCTGACCGCCTGTCCCGTCCATCACGGCGGGGTCCTCTTGGCACGGTGACACCCGCCGGCTGGGCGCCGCCAGCGGATACAGTGAACGCTCATGTTCGCCATCCGGGAACTGCTGGACGTCGCGCCGAGCCTGCTGCGCCAGTACGGTTCGCCGGCGCGTATCCGTGACCGCCAGGTCCGCGGTGTGGCCGCGATGCTCCGTCACGCTCGTGCCACGGTGCCGTTCTACGCGGGGGAAGCGTACGACGTCGACGTGCACTGCCTGCAGGACATGGGGCGGCTTCCGATCCTGACCAAGGAGCACCTTCTTGACGCCGGCGCCTCGTCGGTGTACTCGATGGCCATCACTGAACCGGACGTTCTTCGGTTTCAGACCAGCGGCACGACCGGCCGGAGGCTGTACCTGGCCCACGACCGGCGCAGCTACGCCTACCACAACGCCGCCTGCCTGAGGCGGATGACTGCGACTGGTGCCTACCGGCCCTGGCACCGCTTGGCTCACCTTCGGCCAGTGGCTCACCAACCGCGCTGGTACCAGCGCTTGGGGTTGTTTCGGCGGGAAATGATTGACTGTACGGTGCCGACTCAGCAGATCATCGACGAGCTGGTCCGCTACCGCCCGCAGGCCATCATCGGGATCCCCGTCATGCTCCGTGAGGTCGCGCGCGGGTTGACATCGGCCCAGCGGTCGCTGCTGCGCGGTCACCTGCGGGCGGTGTTCACCGAGTCCGAGCAGCTGTTCGACGAACACCGATCGCTGCTCGAGGACGCTTTCGGGGCTCCGGTTTTCGACGAGTACTCGGCCTTCGAGGTGCTCAATATCGCCTTCGAGTGCAGTCATCGCGGCTTCCACCTCGCCGAGGACAGGATGGTCGTGGAGATCACCGACCGGGACGGGCAATCGGTGCCGGACGGCATCGAGGGCGCGGTGACAGTGACCGCGTTCATGGAGCGGGCGATGCCACTGATTCGTTACCGGCTCGGGGATGGGGGGTTGATCGAGCCGGGCTCGTGTCCGTGCGGGCGCACCTTCCGGCGCCTGCGACTGACGAGGGGGCGCTCGGAGGCGAACATTGTCCTGCCCGACGGCACCCCCATCCATGTCAGCGCCTTCTTGTTCATGTCCACCTACCTTCCCGGTCTCGCCGAGTCGTTCGTACGCCAAGACGAGAGCGGGCTTGTCACCGTCTATGCGCTTCCCGAACCGGACTGGGGCGGCGGTTTCGACGAACTGTCCCGCCAGATCGAGCAGGATCTGCTGCGGCTGGCCGGGACGCCGTTTGCGGTGCGCGTCGAGCCCATCGACCGGCTGATGATGAGCTCGGCCGGCAAAGGCCGTTTCATGGAGTCGGACTACCGGACGCCGTCGCACCGGTGAGGTCCGCGCTGGCGCTGCTGCCCTCCGGTCGACAGCTGGTGGGGCTGACCGGGTCGCGGGTGGCGTTTCGTGTCGTGTACGCGCTGCTTCCGCTCGCCCTGTTTGCCGCCTGGTCACCCGGCAGGTACTCCAGCTACGCGCTGGCCATGGGCGCCGTGGTCTTCGTCGCCCCGCTGGTTTCCTGCGGGCCGGAGAAGAGTGCCTTGTTGTTGCTCCCACGGGCGCGGGGGAGGTCTCAGGAGATCCTGGGAGCGCATCTGCTGCTGGTGGCTGCCACCGCCGCGGTGGTGCTCGTGGTGGGGCTCATTGTTTTCGGCGCCCGCGGCTCGGGGTTGTCGGTGCTGGCCCTGCTGCAGGCCGCACTGTTGGGTGTGGTTCAGACGCTGGGGGCGGTATTGCGGGCGTTGGGCCATACCGGGCCGGAGACGGTGTCGGTCGGCGCGCTCGCCGTGGGCTTGCTCGTCGGCTTGGGAGGCGTGCGCGTTCTGGGGTGGGGCCCGCAGGCACTGTTGACCTGGTGGGCCGCCTACTTGGTCGTGGTGGCCGCCGGGCTGGCCTGGCGACTGCGGGCCGAGAAACCGCGACGGCCTGGAGCCGCGGTGGCGCGCCGTGTGCTGGGCCGGGCTGCCCGGATGAGCGTGGGCGACGTGGCTGCAGCGGCTGGCCTGAGCCTGGTCTACGTCGCGTTGAGCCTGGCCGGACACCGCGAGGGGCAGGCTCGGCTGTACACGGTGATGGCCGTCGTGTCGCTCGGCCTGAACACCCTGGTCTATCTGACCCGGCTCGCGCAGCCCGAAATGAGCCGTCGAAGGCTGAGCAGCGGCTGGCGCCGTGACGGCATGCCGCTGGGCCGGTACGTGCTTCCCACCGGGGCCTTGGCGGTTGCTGCCGCGGCTGCGGCGTCGGTCCACGCAGCGTCAACGCCGGCAGAGGTTGGCCTGGCAGGACTGGCCGTCATGCTGGCCGCCGCCGTCCCGCTGATGTCCGTGGTCCTCCTGATGCACTTCGCGTTCGAGAACGGCGATGACCAGACACTCGGCGTGACCGCCCGCTACGCCGTCGTCGGCTTCGCGGCGACCACGCTGACCGCCGTGGTGCTTGTCGGACCGTTGGGCGCGATCGGGGCCGTCGACGCGCTGGTGGCTGGGGAGCTGACGCATGGGTTGCTGCTGTGGGGGGCAGCCCGGGCGATGCGCTCGACCGCAGCGGAGGCGCACGGCGGATGAAGATCGTATTCCGTACCCGGCAGGCGCGGCGCTGGCAGTTGGATTCGCGCGGCGGAGAGTCCCGCCCCAGCGGGGTCACACACCTGATGCAGCGGGAGAAAGGGCACTCGCACTGGGCGCATGAGTATGCGGCCCGGCTGATGCGGCAGGTAGCCCCGGAGGGGACGGCATTGATCCAGAGCAGCATGTCGCCGACGGGGGCGTTTCACATCGGGAACTTCCGAGACACGGCCACCGCCTATCTCGTGCACCGCGCGGTGCGCGCGGCAGGGCGTCGCTCCCGGGTACTGCTCAGCTTCGATGATTTCGACCCTGTTCGTCGACGCCCAGCCGAGCTGGTGGCAGGCTCCGCGTCGCGGCCCCTCGCCGAACGACCCGCCTCGGCCGCGATCTGCCACGACTACCTGGATGAGCTGCGGGCGATGGGGTTGTGTCCGCCGGCAGCGGCGCCGCCGGGACACGGCGCGCCGGTCCGCGGCCGGGGCGCTGCCGGCACCTGGCAGACGCATTTCCAGGCTGAGCGATACCGCGCCGGCGAGTACCTGGTGGTGCAACGGCGTTTCCTCCGCGACCGCCGGCGCATAGCCCGCCATCTCGGCGTGGCGCAGCCGGAGAAGCTGTTCGCCCCGTATTGCTTGCAGTGTGGTCGCAACACCACCACCGTCGTCGCTGCCGGCCGCGGCGCCGTGCGGTACGGCTGCCGCAGCTGCGGTGCCTACGTGCACACTGCGGACCTGCGCGACGTGAAGCCGGTTTGGGCGCTGGACTGGGCGATGCGCGTCGTCCACGAGGGCATCGACTGCGAGCCGGCCGGCCACGACCACTGCAGCGCCGGGTCGACCATGGACCGCACACAGCCGCTGTACACCCAGTATCTGCGGCATCCCCAGCCGGTCATCGTGCCGTACGGCCTGGTGCGCCAAGACGCGGATCGGGGGAAGATCTCCGGCTCGCGCGGTGGCGGGCTGCGGGTGCGTGACTTGCTCCGGCTGCTCCCGCCGCCGCTCATCTTGTGGATGTACGCCGTCCCCGACGTGCGTGCAGACCTGCGGGTGTCCTTGGCGCCGTCGGCGGTGCTGCGGCTCTACGACGAGTACGACCGGTTCACGGCCGCCGCCGCCCTGGGCGCGGGACGTGCCCGCGACCTGTGGTCGCTGCTGTCCGACGAGGCGCCGCCGGGCCCCAGCCCGGGGTTCCGTCGCACGCTGGGTGCGCTGTCGGCGTGCCTGTTCGACGTCGCCTCGACGACCCGTCAGCTCATCGACGCCGACGCGGGCGCCAGGCACCCGACAGATCGGGCCGTGCAGGCGACACGCTCGCGCGTCGAACTGGCCTGGCGCGCGGCCGGCTACTGGCCCCGACCCGGCTGGCTACCCGCCGTGCCGGTCGACCCGGACATCGGGGCGCGTGACGCGGCTGCGCGGGCCTTCATGGCGCAGGGGCCTCGCGCGAGGCTGGACCGATCGGGCTACCGCGCTGTCTACGCGGTGCTCTTCGGCGGCTTGGAGGGTCCGAGCGTGAGAGGTCTGGTCGCCCGCTTCGGCGCGGCGGCAGTACTCGAGGCGTTGCAACGCTTCGTGGACGAGGGAGCACGACCATTACGTGAGCGGGCCCTCGCCAACCTCGCCGCGTCGGCCGCCCACGATGCGTGGTGACCGTGGACATCCAGTGGCTGGAGCCGACCGCGTGCACCGACGACGACGGCTGGGACGAGTTGGTCCAAACGGCCGGGCTGGTGGGCAGTTGGCGGCGGTCCGCGCTGGCCGCGTACGCCCGCGCGGGGCTGAGGGAGACGCACCTGGCGGTGGCCCGCGACGGCGGAGCACCGGTCGGCGTGTTCTGCCTGATCGCCGGGCTATCCAGCATCCCTGCCCGCCGCTACGTCCGTCCATCGCGCCCTCGGGGGGTACGCCCGATGGTCTGCCGCCTACCTTTCAGCTTCTCGCCGGGCTACCGGTTCTCGCCCGGCCTGCCGGCCGCTCGCCGCGTCGAGGTGTTGCGGCTACTGGCGGCGGCGACCGGCGCCCGTTTCGGGGCCGCCGTGCCCGTCCTCGGCTTCCTCGCGGTGCCCGAGTCCGAGGCGGCGCTGTTCGCCTGGTGCCCGCTGTCGGTGGTCCTCTCACCGGTCGCGGTCGTCGACGTTCCCGGTGGGGGAGCCGATGAGTTCCTCCGCGCGCAGCCCCGCCGCCGCCGGCGGCGGCTCGCCGCCGCCGCGGAGCAGGCACCCCTGCTGACCGGGGGGCTGGTCGCCGAGCAGCACTACCGCGACCCACGGGCGCTGAGCGACTTGGAAGCGGCCACCCGGCTGCGGCACTCGTCGGCGCGCCGGGTGATGGCGCCGTTGCCGCCGAGGTTCCTGGATGCGCTGATGCAGGCCCGGGCGGCGTGCGTGTTCGGGGCGGAGGACGTGGTCGACACCGCGGCCGACCTCTCAGCAACTGCGACACCGGGTGCTCGGATCACCATGTTCGACCTGCTGCTGCCCGGCGAGGGGGAGTGGCTGGCGCTCGCCACGGGTTCCCGCGATGACCTCCCCCACGCGGATGTGCTGGCCGCCGCGCTCTACCTCCGCGAGCTCGACGCCGTGGCCGCGGCGGGGGCCCGGCGTCTCGACCTCGGCCCGGGCTCCCTGGCCACCAAACTGCGGATGGGCGCCCGGCTGGCGGCGTCCAATCTGCACCTGGCGCCGCTGCCGTGGCGCCCTGGCTGGGGTGGGCGGCGCTTGCCGGGGCGGCCGCGGCCACCTACAGTCACCTCTTCGACACCGGCACCTCGACCTGATGGGCTTGCTCATGACTGCTGACGCCACGTCCGTGAACGCCGCGTTGAATGATCACCTGGCGAAGTTCGTGCAGGACACCGGCACGTTGCAGGAGATGGCCGCGCACTATCAGGAGCACGGCTACGTCAAGCTCACCGGGCTGATGGCCCCGTCGGTGTTCGACGCCGTGGCGGAGGAGGCCAACCGGCTGCTGGACGAGCACGCTCGACGCATCGACGTGCACCTGAAGGAGACCGGCGGCTCACCGCGGTACATGAGCACGGTCAGCAAGACGGCGATCGGCGAGGGCGGCACCCTCATCCCGTCGATCTACGCCAACCAGGACCTCAAGGACGCCCTCGCCCACATCGCCGGGGAGCCGCTGCACCACTGCCCGTGGGACGGCGAGGAATACGTGATCATCCGGCAGGATCGCCCCGGCGACACCCACGGCTGGCACTGGGGGGATTTCGCCTTCACGGTGATCTGGATCATCGAGGCCCCCGACCCGTCGGTCGGCGGCACGCTGCAGACAGTGCCGCACACCAGCTGGGACAAGTCCGACCCCCGGGTCGAAGAGACGCTGGCCAGCCACGAGGTGGAGAACTGGGACCACGCCACCGGCGAACTCTACTTCCTGCGGTCAGACACCACCTTGCACCGCACCATCCCGCTCACCGAGGCGGCCACCCGCATCATCTTGAACACCTGCTGGGCGTCGACGAAGGATCTCGACAAGCCGACCACCCACGAAACCATGGACGCGATGTTCTCCTGAGCGGTCCCCGCTTCGAAGCGATGACGACGGGGCATCGCGACGACGTCAGGAAGACCCCAGCGATGAAGATCACGGCGATCAGCGCGGTGGTGCCGTGCCTCGATGAGGAGCAGTGTCTGCCGCAGGCATACGCCGAGATCAAGCAAAGCCTCGGACGGTTCGCCGAACACGAGATCATCTTCATCGACGACGGCAGTACGGACGGCACGCTGGCCCTCCTGCGGGCGTTCGCCGCCGCGGACCCTCGGGTGCGCTACATCTCCTTCACCCGCAACTTCGGGCTCGAGGCCGCCTTCGGCGCGGGCTTCCGCTACGCCTGCCTTCCCTGGATCGTGCAGTTCGACGCGGACCTGCAGAGTCCCCCCAGCGAGCTGCCGAAACTGCTCGCCGCGGCGGAGCAGGGATACGACGTCGTCTTCGCCATGCGCGGCCGGCGGAGGGACCCTGCCTGGCGTCGCCTCGGGTCGACCGCCCAGCACTTCCTGGCCCGCCACGTATTCGCCATCGATCTGCCCTGGCGCGGTTCGGTGTTCAGGATGATCCGCACATCGGTGGCCAAGAAGATCGTCGCGCTCAACCTGGGGACGCCGTACTTCCTGGCCACGGTCCCGCTGGTGGGGGCGCGCTACGCGTCGGTCCCCACCGAGCACCATGCCCGCCGCGCAGGGATCGCCAAGTGGAATGTCCGACAGCTGGTGCATCACAGCATGGAGCTCTACACCGGCTTCTCCTACCGAATGCTGGACATGGTCGGAATCAGTGCCCTGGCGGTGCTGGTCGCCGTCGTCGCCGGCTTGGTCGGCGAACTGGCCGGAGTGGATGTCCTCGAGGAGCTGCTGCTGGTCACTGCTGCGGTGCTGGCCGTCAACCTGGCCGTCATGAGCCGCTACCTCGTCCGCATCCTGCGAGGTCAGACCCGCGGCCCGTCCGCGTACCTCATCCGGGAGACCAATATCGACATCGACCCCGCGGACTCGCTCTACGAATTCGAGCTACGACCGGGCCCGCTGCGGGGGACCCCTCGATGAGCACACCCACCCTGCTCGTCCTCGGGGCGGGCGAAGACCAGGCCAGCGCCTACCTCGAGGCGCGCAGACGTGGTCTGCGCACCGTGGGCGTGGACATGCGACCAGACGCGACGGCCGTCGGGCTGGCGGACCGGTTCCTGGCGATGACAACCCGCGACGCGGACGGAATCGATCGATCGGTCCGCGACGACCAGCTCGTCGGCGTCATCGCCCCGGCCAGCGACGCGGCCATCCCGACCGCCCGCGAGATCGCTTTGCGTCGGGGGCTGCCCGAGCCGACCTCGGCACGAGCCGCCGAGTGCTCGGTGAACAAGACGGCCTTCCGTGCGGTCGTGGAGGAACTCGGCCAGCCGGCGTACTTCAGCGTTACCTCCGCCGACACCGATGAGCTGATCGAGGCCGCGCGCAGCGTCGGTGGCCGCGCCGTAGTGAAGCCCGCCGACTCGAGCGGGAGCAAGGGCGTCGCCGTCGTCTGCGGGGACACCGGGGTCGCGGAGGCGATCATCGACGCCCGCGCCGTCTCGGTCTCCGGGCAGATCATGGTGGAGGAGTACGTGGACGGGCGTCCGCTCGCGGTGGAGGCGTTCCTGTCCGACGGTCGCCCCGAGCTGTGCCTGGTGGCCGAACGCTCCACAACCGGGCCACCCCACATGATCACCACGACGCACTGGGCGCCGGCCCGGCTGCCCGCGGGACAGTTGGAGGCCATCCACACGTTGATCGGCGACGTGGCAGCCCGCATCGAGCATCCGGATGGCCCGCTGAACGTGGATCTCGTCCTCACCGCGGACGGAACGCCGTGGATGATCGAGATGGGTGCCCGCCTCGGCGGCAACGGGATGCCGCAGCTGGTGGGCTTGGCGCACGGTGTGGACACCGTCGCGGCGGCCGTCGACCACGCCTGCGGGGTGCCCTTCGACGTCACCCCAACCCGGGCTCATGCAGCGGCGACATACATCCTGCACGTCGAGCAGGGGGGCCGGTTGGAGGCACTGCAGGGGGTGGAACGTCTCGCGCGACTAGCCCAGGTCGTCGATTTTCAGTTGTTCGCCTCTCCGGGCGACGCCGTCCGCCCTTACACTAGGGCTGCCCACAAGTTGGGGTATGTCCTGTTGTCTGACTCCGACGAGGACCGGCTGCATCGCGCGGTGGAGGACATTCGTCGGGGGTTCGCTGTGAGACTGCAGGGCGAGGTCGGTGCCCGTGGCTGCGAGTGCCGCATCCCGGGCGGCACCTCCGGCGCCGGCGGCGGGCCGCGGCATGGTTCGACCCCGAGCAGCACGACCGGCCCCGCCCTGGTCTCGGGCCGGGCGCCCTGAGGAGACCGTATGAGCGTGACTGCCCGATCCGCCCCGACGGCTCGGCCGCCGTCCCGGCCGACCCTGCAGGCAACGCTTCGTGACAACGTGCCGGCCATGCTGCTGGGGGCGGCCGCGGCGGCGATGACCGCCGCGGTGTTCCTCGCGCTGCCTCCCCAGCGCGAAGCCACCAGCCTCGCCCGCTTCTTGATCCAGCTTGTGCCGTTCTTCCTCGCCGCCGAGGCGATCGCCCGGCTGCGGCTGGGCGAGTCCTTGCGTCTGCGGGCGGCTCTGGTCGCGACGCCGATCGCCTTCCTGGTCATCTTCTGTTGGTTTGTGCCGAAGATCTTCTTCAGCCTGGACACGTTCGAGACCGTCTACGTCCTGATCCTGCAGATGGTGCCGTTCATCATCTTGTCGATGACCCTCGCTTTCCGCCTGGGCGGTGGCCCGGCAGCGATGTGCCGGCGGCTGTCCACGGCGCTGCTCCTCCTGATGCTGTCCGGTCTGGAAGACCTGGCCTTCCTGACGGTGAACCCGCACACGGACCCGGCATGGGCGACGATCCCCGAGCGCTGGAACTGGGCATCGCACATGGAGGTCTTTTTAGGCCACTACCCCACGAAGTACGAGGCCTACGCCTTCATCGGCGTCCACGTTGCCCTAGCCCTGCTCGTCTTGTTCCTTCCGGCGCGGTACTTCTCGCGGGTCCGGCCACGCCGCCCAGCCGCCCGGCACCGCTGACCCCCGACCACTGATCAGGTGGGCGAGGTCGCCGCCAGGCCAGCACCTGCTAGGTTTGTCTGCCATGGGCCGAGCGCCGGAAGGCTTCGAATACCGCGTCCGTGCCGGGGGCGAGGTTCAGATCCTGCACCATGGCGGGATGGCCACTGTGCTGCGCGGTAGCCGTGCGCGAGGGTTCTTGGACGAGGTTGACCACGGTGATGGGCAGCTCCTCATGGCCCGGCTCACCGGCAACTATCGCCATGGCAACGAACGCGTCGCGAGCAACCACCCGCGCAACCGGGCGGCGGGAGAGCGTCGCAGCTGAGCGCGCCCCGTTAAAGACGGCGTGCGGGCGAGTCGCACTGCTCCGGGCGTGTCCGCATGTCCGGCTGCTCATCGTCCAGGAGAGGGTCGTCATGTCGCATCGAAGCCTCGTCACAGGGGGGGCCGGGTTCCTTGGGGCGCACGTCGCCGCCGAACTCGTGGCCAGCGGGGACGACGTCACGGTTCTAGACGACCTCAGTGGCGGCTTCGCCGCGAACGTCCCAACCGGCGCACGACTGGTTGTGGGCAGCGTGCAGGACGTCGACACCGTGGATGCCCTCTTCGCTCGCGGGTCCTTTACGCGTGTCTACCACCTGGCGGCCTACGCTGCGGAAGGGCTCAGTCACTTCATCCGCCGGTTCAACTACGCCAACAACGTACTCGGCAGCATCAACCTGATCAACGCCTCGATTCGCTCCGGCGGGTTGGACTGCTTCGTCTTCACGTCCTCGATCGCGGTCTACGGGGCCGGTCAGCTGCCGATGACCGAGTCGCTCGAGCCCTCGCCTGAGGACCCATACGGCATTGCGAAGCATGCGGTGGAGCTCGACCTTCGGGCGGCGCAGAAGATGTTCGGCCTGCCCTACGTGGTGTTCCGGCCGCACAACGTCTACGGCGACGGCCAGCACATCGGAGACCGGTATCGCAACGTCGTCGGGATCTTCATGAACCAGGCGTTGCGCGGTGAGCCGTTCTCCATTTTCGGCGACGGTGAGCAGCGGCGGGCGTTCACCTACATCGGCGACATCGCGCCGGTTATCGCGCGCGCCCCGCAGGTCCCGGCCGCTCACGGGCAGGCGTTCAACGTCGGCGGCGACGAGGTGAGCACGCTGAACGAGCTGGCGAGGGTCGTGGCCGACGCCATGGGCGTCGCGCTTGATGTCCGCTATCTGCCACCCCGCAACGAGGTCGTCGCCGCCTTCAGCAACCATGACCTCGCCCGCGAGGTCTTCGGGCAACAGCCCGCGACCCCGCTAGCCGAAGGCATCCACCGGATGGCCCGGTGGGCCAAAGAGCGTGGTCCGCAGGAACCGGGCGTCTTCTCCGGGCTGGAACTCGTAGCCGGTCTTCCACCAGCGTGGGCAGCCGTGGCGCGGACCTGACCATGGCACGGCTTCGGCTGTCCTGCTCCGAGTGTGGCTAGCGGTGCCGGTGCGGCCGGTCGGCGAGGAGAGGGGTGGCTGTGGCGCGCGCGGTGGTGACCGGCGGTGCGGGTTTCCTCGGTTCGCACCTGTGCGCCCGTTTGTTGGACGAGGGCTACCAGGTGTTGTGCCTGGACAACTTCCTCACCGGTTCGCCGGCCAACGTCGAGCACCTGCT
>JBBSQN010000131.1:0-16761 GCA_038257875.1 Mycobacteriales bacterium | reverse complement strand
TCATGGCGGGTGGGGCCGCCCCAAAGTCGGCCCGCGTCTTGGCGCTGCGCAACACGACCGCCCGCCCCGCCGGCCCCCGTGGCGGGACGGGGGCCCCGGGCCTCGTTTTCCGCCCCACGAGGTGCGATCACCCTTACGGTACGCTGTGTGTCTGTTCACCCGAACGGCCCGGCTCTGTGGCCTCAAGATCCCGTGACGTCACCGCTGGGTGCTCGTTGAAGCCAGCGGGACGCGGTGACGTCGTTCCGTCCGCGCGCACCTGGAGAATGACGATGACGCCTGCCGCCCCGCCCTTGCGCCCGGCGCAGACCTCGGTCTCCCGCATCGCGCCCACCGGCGCACCGGTCGAGCTGACCGTGCCGGCGTCGTTCGGCGAGTACCGCTGGTACGGCAACACCCGCTTCGTCGGTCCCCGGACGGCCCGGCAGTTCTTCCTCGCACCCGCGGGCGAGCACCGTGCGATCCCGACGCACCTGCTACCCGGCGCACGGGAGCGCCGCCAGTCCCTGCGCGGCTTCGATGCTGTCGTGTTCGAGGCACCGGACCGCTCCGACTCCGCGCTCGTGCTCGCCGGCCCGCAGCACGAAGCCACCACGTGGTTCGGTGGCCCGGCGCCGGACGCGGCCGGCATGAACGCCCTGCTCTCGACGTTCCGGTTCGCCGACTCGCCCCAGGGCGCCACGCTCGTGCCGACCTCCGATCTGCTCGTCCGCCAGGGCGACGTGGCGCTGATCGGGCACAACGACATGTCGACGCTGCTGGTGCGACGCTCGGCCGACGTGCTGGCGACGCTGCCGGAGTGGTCCGGGTTCGGCCTGCCGGGCGGCGAGCTGTGGCGCGCCGGGCGTGTCCTCGACGATCGGCAGGCGTCCCTCGTCGCGGGCACCCCCCACGAGTGGCGCTACCTCCTCGCCGGCGACAGCGTCGCGATGGATCTGGTGTTCCTCGGTCCCGAGTCCGGGATGCCCACGATGGCGATGGGCGAGCCCCAGGTCGTCGAGGCGCTCGCCACGTTCACCGGCCGTTGGGCGGCCTGAGCGGTGTCCGTCAGCCTGGCTGTTGCGCTGCTGGCGCTGCTCGTCGCGCTCTTCGCGCTGGTGGCGCTCGTCGCGGTGTACGCGCGGGTGCGCGCGTTGGAGGCGGGCCGGGCGGGCGCGCTGTCCGGCTATGCCGCCCTCGTCGGACGCCCGGCGCCGGCGGCGGTCCGGCCGCGGGCGGGGGAGCGGGTGAGCGTCGTCGCGGTGCTCGACGCGGACTGCGCGCTCTGCCACGGCGTGTGGGACGCCCTCGTGAGCAGTGCCGGGGATCCGACGGCGCGGTTCGTCGCGCTCGTCGACCGGCCCGCGGAGTTCACAGTCGACCCGGCTGGCCGCGCTGAGCTGCTGGCCGACGTCACCGCCAGGGCCGACCTGTTCGAGGGCTACTCACCGACGGTGCTGGTCGTGGACGCGGCCGGCGACGTGACCCATCGCAGTTTCGTCTATGCCGACACCGACCTGCGCGAGCTGATGCAGCGACACCTGACCACGGGCCAGCTGACCAAGCAACGCCAAACCAAGGGACAAGAGGTGACCCGGGCATGACTCGCCTGGACGAGATCCCCGCCACGTTCGAACCACCGGCCGACGCCCGGCCCAGCGAGGTGGTCGCGCGCATCCGGGCGATCCGGCCGGACCGACGCGCCGTGTTCCGCGGGCTCGTGATCGGTGCCGCCGCGACCGCGCTGGTACCACTGGACTGGTATCTCACGCGCCGCGAGGCGTCCGCACAGCCGGACGACTCGGCCGGCGACGACAAGTCGGAGCACCTGACCTGCGAGCCGGAGAGCTACGAGGAGCAGGCCAACAACTGGCCCGCGAGCGGTCCGGCGGTGTGCGTGGGTGGGTACCGGCGCGGTTCCTTCCCCTGCACCGACGGCTACCACCGCGAGGGTTCGTACGAGGCGAACGGCGAGCAGTTCGAGTCGACGCGGCTGACGACGAACTGCGAAGGCAAGAACGCCTGGCGCTGGAACGGCTACCGCTGTTCCGACGCGATGACCACCACGATCTTCACCGACGGCACCCACTACCGCGGCGTGACGGTCGCCGCGTGCGAGCTGCCCGCCGTCCGGAGCTTCGGCAGTGGCGACCCGTCCCGTCCGCGTAGGTTCATCCCCAGCATGGGCATGGGGCTGCGCTCGATGATCGGCCGCTGAGCGGGCGGCCGTGAAATCCTCCTCCGGCCGCTTGCGACCGCGGTGGCTGCTGCACCCGCTCGTGGTCACGTTGCTGCTGCTCGTGACGGGTGCTCTCGCGAGCGTCGCGGTGACAACGGCGCTGCGGGATCCGGCGGCGGCCGGTGCGCTGCTGCTGCTCGTCACCGTGGCGGGCGCGGCGGCCGGGTTCGCCAACTCCGGCAGCACTTGAAGCCACAACTCGGCGTTCCTGCTGAGCGCGTCGGTCTGGCGCGACAGACCCGTGATCCGGTACTTCGGCACCGGCCTGCTTCTCGGGGCGGTACTGGTGGCGTTCGTGGCCGCTGTGCTCGGCGCGCTGCCGCAGGCGCTGGTGCCCGCGCCCATCCGGTGGGTGCTGTTCGGTGTGGTCGCGTTGCCGGTGCTGCTGCGCGAGTGCGGGCTGGCGCGGTTCCCGGTGCCGCAGAACGCCCGGCTGGTGCCCGAGGGCGTGGCACAACTCCGGGAGTGGGGGGCGCTGCAGTTCGGGTTCGAGATGGGTACCGGGATGCGCACCTACTCCCCGTCGGCGCTGCCGCACCTGGCGCTGGTGGCGATCGTGCTCGTCGTGCCCTTTCCGGCGGCGTTCGTGCTGGCCGCGGGCTTTGCCGCGGGGCGGCTGGCAATGCCGCTGCTGTCGAACGCGTGGAGCACCGACGGGGCCTGGACACAGCTGTGGTCGCGGTCCGAGCGGGTCGTCCGGCCGTTGCTGGCCCTCACCTGCACGGGCGCGCTGCTCGCTGCGATGCTCGCAGTGTGAAGATCGCTGAGGTGGTCGTCGTGTACGACGTCTCCTGCCCGACCTGTTCGTCGATCGCTCGCGAGCTGCCCGACCTGCTGCGGGTGCCGGTGAAGGTCCGCTCCTGCGCCGACCCGCAGCTCGCCCGCACCTACCCGACGCTGCGGGCGTCCGTGCGCACCTGCGCCAGGCCGGCGCTGGGTACGGTGCGCCACGACGGGTCGGTGCGCTGGTGGCCCGGGCTCACCGGGACGCTCGGTGTCCTGCCGGTTGTGCGTCCGGGTGGGCTTCGCGAGGCCGTGAGGGTGCTCTGGACGGCGTTCCGGGCCCGGCGCTGACGGCGCTCGCGGTGTCCGGCGAGGCAGGGCGCTCGACCGTCCCGGCCCACACCGCCGCAGCTCCGACCGTGACGAGTGCGGCGCCGAGCACGTGCAGTGCCACCAGAACCTCGGGTACGCCGAGGGCGTACTGCACGCCACCCAGGGCGCCCTGCGCGCCGACGACGGCGACGAGCGCGGCGTAGCGGCGCCGCAGCCGCCGGGGGGCGGACACCGCGACCAGGGCGAACCCGAGGCCCACGAGCAGGCCGAGGTAGGCGAACAGCAGGTGGGCGTGCAGCGCCGCGACCGTGGGCACGCCGACACCGAGCCGGGGTGTCGCCGCGTCCCCGGCGTGCGGTCCGGCGGCCGTGACGAAGGTGCCCGCGACGAGCAGCCCGGCGAGCACCACCGTGGCGGTGGCGACCAGCCCGCGCACCGGGCCGCCCACCACCGGGCGCGGTGGACCGTCGCCGTCGGTCGCGGCCTCGACGAGCTGTACGGCGAGCCACACCAGCACCATCGACACCATGAAGTGGATCGCGACGGTCCACCAGGCCAGCCCGGTGCGCACCAGGATCCCGCCGAGCACCGCCTGGGCGACGACGCCGAGCGGCTGGACGGTCGCGAGCCGGGTGAGCCGCGGCCGGTGCGGGCGGGTGTTCAGTGCCGCGAGCAGGCAGGCGCCCGCGACCAGCACCACGACGAAGGTCAGCAGCCGGTTGCCGAACTCGATCCACTGCGTCAGCGCGGCGACCTCGGGGTGCGGTTCCGGGACCAGGCTCCCGGGGAAGCACTCGGGCCACGTCGGGCAGCCCAACCCCGAGCCCGTCACCCGTACCACCGACCCGGTGACCGCAATCCCCCCCTGCGCAACGACCGCCGCGATCCCCAGCCCCCGCATCACCCCCCCCGACGTCCCAGCAAAACGCCCAGTCACAGCCACGCCCTCATCGTAGGCTCGCCCACCTCGCACACCGAGTGGCGTCCTCGCACACCGCCGGACGTATGCGAGGACCCCACTGGGTGTGCGAGGTCGAGTTGTCCACAGGTTGTGGTGTTCGGGTCCGGTGGGTGGGGTGGTGGGGGAGGGTGGGGGTGTGGAGCTGGGGGGCGGTGGTATGCAGTGGCGGCGGGACCTGCTCGTTGCCGGGTTCACCGCGGACGAGGTGCGGCAGCGGCTGCGGTCCGGTGAGCTTGTGGGCGTGCGCCGCGGTGCCTACCTGCCCGCCGGAGAGTTCCCGACCGAACGGGTCGCCCACCATGTGCTGCTCGTGCGTGCCGCGTTGGCCGAGCTCGCCCGGGACGCGGTGGTCAGCCACGTGTCGGCGGCCGTGCTTCACGGCCTGCCGATCTGGGCCACCCCACTCGACCGCGTGCAGGTGACCCGCTCCCGCCGCTCCGGGGGAAGACTCGCCGCTGCCCTGCATGTGCACGCTGCACCGCTGGATCCCGACGAGGTGGTCGTCATCGGTGACGTGGGTGTGACCTCGCTGGCGCGCACCGTCGTTGACCTGGCCCGGACGCTACCGTTCGAGCAAGCCGTCGTGATCGCCGACGCTGCGCTGTACCGCCGGCTGGTCACTCGCGCCAGCCTCGAGCAGGCGCTGGCGCGGTCGGTGCGTCGGCCGGGCAACCCGGCGGCTCGCCGAGTGATCGCGTTCGCCGACGGCCGCAGCGAGAGCGTTGGTGAGTCCCGCAGCAGAGTGGCGGTGCACCGGGCCGGGTTGCCAGCGCCCGTGCTGCAGTGGGAGGTGCGGTCTGGGACTGGCCGCGTGCTCGGGCGGGTGGACTTCGGCTGGCCGGAGCTGCGAACGGTGGGGGAGTTCGACGGCCGTGTCAAGTACGGACGGCTGCTGCGGCCCGGACAGGACCCTGGCGACGCGGTCTTCGAGGAGAAACGACGCGAGGACGCCCTCCGCGACGAGGACCTCCGAGTAACCCGCTGGACCTGGCACGACCTGGACAGCTTCGCCCCGGTGGCACAACGCCTCCGGCACGCCTTCCGACCAGCCTGAACCGACCTCGCACACCCAGTGGGGTCCTCGCACACCGCCGGACGTATGCGAGGACACCACTCGGTGTGCGAGGTCAGCGGAGCTTGACGGTGCGCGCCGCCAGGGTGCTTGCGGCGGCCGTCCAGGTGAGGAGGACGAGTAGCTGGGTGGGGGTGGGGGGTTGGGCGGCGGAGAGGGCGGCGCGGAGGGCTTCGGCCAGGGCGCCGGAGGGTAGGTACGCGCCCACCGTCGCCAGGGGGGCGGGGAGCTGACCCAGCGGGATGACGATGCCGCCGGCCAGCAGCAGCGCGAACCACACCAGGTTGGCGACGGCGAGGGTGACCTCGGCCCGCAGCGACCCGCCCAGCAGGATCCCGAGCGACCCGAACGCGGCACAGCCCAGCAGTACCAGCAGCAGCGCCCAGCCCACCCCGCCCGGCTCGGGCTCCCATCCCAGCCCCACGGCGAGCACGGAGAGCACCACGGCCTGGATCGCGACGACCCCCAGCACGGCGACCAGCCGGCCCGCCACCAGCAGCCAGCGGGGGAGTGCGGTCGCGGCGAGGCGCCGGAGCACCCCGTAGCGGCGGTCGAAGCCCAGCGCGATGGCCTGCCCGGTGAACGCCGTGGACATGACCGCGAGCGCGAGCACCCCGGGGGCGACGGCGGCGATCCGCGGCCCTGGCAGCGGCACCACGTCGAGGACGCTCAGGCCGACCAGCAGCACCGCGGGGATGAGCAGCGTCAGCAGCACCTGCTCGCCGTTGCGCAGGGCCAGCCGCAGCTCGGTGCCCGACTGTGCGGTGAGCATCCGCAGCGGTGCTCCCGGGCCCGGGCGGGGCGTGAACGTCCCGGGTGCGAACCGGCCCGGCGACGTCACGAGCGCAGCTCCTTGCCGGTGAGCTCCAGGAAGACGTCCTCGAGGCTGCGCCGGGCGACCTGCACGTCGTCGGCCAGCGCTCCCTGCTCCGCGCACCAGGCCGTGATCGTCGACAGCACGGTGGGGTCGATGCGGCCCTGCACCACGTAGCGCCCCGCGATCGGCTCGGCAGCGCCGTACCCGGCCGGCAGGGCAGCGGTGAGGTCGTGCAGGTTCATCCCCGGACGAGCGCGAAACCGCAGCCCGTGCTGCTCGCCCGCCGCCGTGAGCGCCGCGGGCGTGCCCTGCGCGACGACCCGGCCGTGGTCGACGATCACCACGTGGTCGGCGAGCGCCTCGGCCTCCTCCATGAGATGGGTGGTCAGCAGCACGGCCACGCCGTCGCGGCGCAGCGCCTCGATCAGCTCCCAGACCAGCCTGCGGCCCTGCGGGTCCATCCCGGCGGTCGGCTCGTCGAGGAACACCAGCTCCGGGCGCCCGACGACGGCGCAGGCCAGGGCGAGCCGTTGCTGCTGGCCGCCGGAGAGTCGCGTGTAGGGGGTGCGGGCGCAGCCGTCGAGCCCGAGCACGGTGCTCAGCCAGTCGACGTCGAGGGGGTGCGCGGAGCAGGCGGCGACGACGTGCAGCATCTCCGCGGCGTGCACCCCCGGATAGGCGCCCCCGCCCTGGGGCATCACGCCGATGCGGGCGCGCAGGGCGTCGGGAGCTCCGGCCGGGTGGACGCCGAGAACCTGTACCTCGCCCGCGTCGGGGGCCACGAACCCCTCGCAGATCTCCACGGTGGTGGTCTTGCCCGCGCCGTTGGGGCCGAGCAGGGCCAGCACCGACGCGGCGGGCAGGTCCAGGTCGAGCCCGTCGACTGCGGTGGTGCGGCCGTACCGCTTCACCAACCCCCGAACCGAGACGGCGGGTGGCGGAGTGTTCACGACGGTCGAGTCTACCGACGGTAGAACGCGTCGACGTCGGCGCCGCTCTGCCCGGCGAGCTGCCTGAGCTGGGCGATGAGCACGATGACGAGGATCACGATCCCCGCCAGGATCGCCATGGGCAGCTGGTAGGCGCGGAAGCTGAAGTCCGCACCCGTGGGCGCCACCACCACAGCAAGCACGGCCGAGGCGGCCAGCGCGGCCCGCCGGTGGCTGGGCAGGGCCTGCGTCGCGGCCAGCGGTATGACCGTCCAGAGCAGGTACCAGGGGTGTACGACGGGCCCGAGCAGCACCACGGCGCCGAAGCCGACGCCCATCCCGGTCACCGGGTCGAGCCGACCCCGCAGGGTGGCCAGCAGCAGGCCGGCGACCAGCACGGCGGCGGCGAGCCCGCCGAGGCCGCGGGTGAGCGTCAACACGGAGTCGGTGTGGTCTCCGAGCCCGGTCAGGATGCCGACCTGACCGCTGAGCTGGCCGAGGTCGGTGGACACCGACATCCAGCTGCGGATCAGGGTCGGGGTGTCCAGGGTCTTGGTCCAGCCGACGCCGAGACCGGTGCCGAACCCGAGGGCGGTGTAGATCACGAGTGTGACCAGGCCGAGCGTGCTCGTGACCGCGGCGACGTCGCGGATCCGCCCACCCCGGCGCCGGGCCCGATCCAGGCCGAGGAACCCGAGAGCGAGCAACGCCGGCAGCTTGACCGCCGACGCCGCGACGATGAGCACGGCGCCCAGCAGGAACGGGGTGTCGAACAGCCGCGAGCCGGGCGGGTCGGGGCCCGAACGCAGCCCGATCTCCATGCCTGCCAGCATCAGCCCGATCATCAGGGCTTCGTTGTGGATGCCGTTGACGAGGTGGAACAGCACGAGCGGGTTGGCCGCGCCCAGCCACAGCGCCAGCCCGGGGTCCAGCCCGCAGCGCCGCGCCAGCCTGGGTAGCGACCAGACGATCAGGGCGAGGCCGCCGAGGGCCAGCGCGCGGTGGGCGAGGACCCCGAGCACGACGTCGTTGCCGGTCAGCGCGGTGATCCCGCGACCGAGGGCCAGGAACAGGGGGCCGTAGGGTGCCGGGGTGTCGCGCCAGATCGTGGGGATGCTGCGGACCAGCGGGTCGTCGACGCCGAGGGCCTCCGCCGGTCCCAGGACGTAGGGGTCGAGACCGCGGGCGAGGATCGCGCTCTGGGCGAGGTAGCTGTAGACGTCGCGGGAGAACATCGGCGGAGCGACGGCCAGCGGGATCATCCAGAGCACGGCCGTGCGGGCCAGCTGCGCCCGGTCGGGGGCCGGGGCGACGGCGCCGTGGACGCGCAGCATCCTGCCGATCCAGAGCCAGGCGAGCACCAGCATCCCGATGCCGGCGTAGGTGACCGCGATCGCGATGGTGGCGTTGCGGCTGGGCAGCCCGAGCAACCGCAGGCCGAACAGCGGGTTGGGCACGGGGAGGGCACCGGCGCCGAGGGCGCCGATCCCCATCAGCAGGGCCCCGGTGAGCCCGAGGCGCCGGGCCGCCCGGCTCGGGTCCCGCGGTGGTGCCTCGACCACAGCCGGGCGCGCGTCGCCGAGGCCCTGTGCGATCACGTGCGCAGCGTAGCGAGCACCCGCCGATACCCGTTCGGTCGTACCCTTTGCCGTATCGGCGGATATACGCAACACTGGTGTTGTGAAAAGCGCCGGGCAGCTTCCAGTCGACGTCCCCCACGGGCCGTCGACGGTCGACGGCCGCACCCGCGCGGCGGTGGCCCGCCTGCTCATGGAGCAGGGGCCGATCGACGCCGCCGCGGTGGCCGCGGCGCTGGAGCTGTCCGCACCCGCCGTCCGGCGCCACCTCGACGCGCTGATCGCCGACGGGGAGGCCGAGCTCCGCACGGCGCCCCACCGCCGCCCGCGCGGTCGCGGCCGCCCCGCCCGTCAGTACCTGCTCACCGACGCCGGACGGGCCCGCTTCGGGCACGGCTACGACGATCTCGCGGTGGCCGCGCTGCGGTATCTCGCCGAACACGGGGGCGAGGCGGCGGTGCAGGGCTTCGCCCGCAGCCACGTCGAGGAGCTCATCGGGGCCGGGGCGGAGCAGATCGCCGCCGCCGAGACCCCCGACGCGCGGGCCGACGCGCTCGCGCACGTGCTCACCACGCGGGGCTACGCGGCGCAAGCCCGGGAGGCCGGTCACGGCGTGCAGCTGTGCCAGCATCACTGCCCGGTGGCGCACGTCGCGGCCGAGTTCCCGGCCCTGTGCGAGGCGGAGACCCAGGTCTTCGCCGAGCTGCTCGGCACCCACGTGCAGCGGCTGGCCACCATCGCCCGCGGCGACGCCGCGTGCACCACCCACGTCCCGCTGGAAGCTCCCGAACTCTTCCGGCGGTCATGAAGTACCCACGCAGGTCCCACCACCACGTCCCGAGAGGGAGGCAGTCCGCATGACGACCGCTCCTGAAGTGATCCCCCCGCTCACCCAGGAGGAGACGCTCGCGACGCTCGGCCGCTACGACTTCGGCTGGGCCGACTCGGACGCCGCCGGCGCCACCGCTCGGCGCGGCCTGTCGGCCGACGTCGTCGCCGACATCTCCGCCCTGAAGAACGAGCCGCAGTGGATGCTCGATTTCCGGCTCAAGGCGTTGGGCCTGTTCGAGCGCAAGCCGATGCCGCGCTGGGGCGCCGACCTCTCCGGCATCGACTTCGACAACATCAAGTACTTCGTGCGCTCCACGGAGAAGCAGGCGGCATCCTGGGACGACCTGCCCGCCGACATCAAGAACACCTACGACAAGCTGGGCATCCCCGAGGCCGAGAAGGCCCGCCTGGTGTCCGGGGTGGCCGCCCAGTACGAGTCCGAGGTCGTGTATCACGCGATCCGCGAGGACCTCGAGGAGCAGGGTGTCTTGTTCCTCGACACCGACACCGCACTGCGTGAGCAGCCGGAGCTGTTCCGCGAGTACTTCGGCTCGGTGATCCCGAGCGGGGACAACAAGTTCTCCGCGCTGAACTCCGCGGTGTGGTCGGGCGGGTCGTTCATCTACGTGCCGCCGGGCGTGCACGTCGACATCCCGCTGCAGGCCTACTTCCGGATCAACACCGAGAACATGGGCCAGTTCGAGCGCACCCTGATCATCGTCGACGAGGGCGCCTACGTGCACTACGTCGAGGGCTGCACCGCGCCGATCTACACGTCGGACTCGCTGCACTCGGCCGTCGTCGAGATCATCGTGAAGAAGGGTGGCCGCTGCCGTTACACGACCATCCAGAACTGGTCGAACAACGTCTACAACCTGGTCACGAAGCGGGCCAAGGCCGAGGCGGGCGCCACCATGGAGTGGGTCGACGGCAACCTCGGCTCCAAGGTCACGATGAAGTACCCGGCCGTGCTGCTGATGGGCGAGCACGCCAAGGGCGAGGTGCTCTCGGTCGCGTTCGCGGGCGAGGGCCAGCACCAGGACGCCGGGGCGAAGATGACGCACCTGGCGCCGCACACGTCCTCGACGATCATCTCCAAGTCGGTGGCGCGCGGCGGCGGCCGCACCTCCTACCGGGGTATGGTGCGGGTCAACCCGCGGGCGCATCACTCCCGTTCCACGGTGAAGTGCGACGCGCTGCTGGTCGACACGATCAGCCGCAGCGACACCTACCCCTATGTGGACGTGCGCACCGACGACGTCTCGATGGGCCACGAGGCCACCGTCTCCAAGGTCAGCGGCGACCAGCTCTTCTACCTGATGAGCCGCGGGCTGACCGAGGACGAGGCGATGGCCATGGTGGTGCGCGGGTTCGTCGAGCCCATCGCGCGCGAGCTGCCCATGGAGTACGCGCTGGAGCTGAACCGGCTCATCGAGCTGCAGATGGAGGGCAGCGTCGGATGACCGCACCGGAGGTTGCCGGCCTGGCCCCGGAGCTCGCCGGGGCCAAGCGAGGGCAGGGTGAGGCGCCGATCGCGTCGGCGAGCGAGCGGTTCACCTCCTACGACGTCGAGGCGTTCGAGGTCCCCGGCGGTCGCGAGGAGAACTGGCGGTTCACCCCGATGCGCCGGCTGCGCGGGCTGCACGACGGCACGGCGGCGTTCGACGGCACGGCGGCGGTCACCGTCTCGGCGGCCGACGGGGTCACCGTCGAGACCGTCGGGCGCGACGACGCGCGGCTCGGTGCGGGCGGCACCCCCGCCGACCGGGTGGCCGCCGCGGCGTGGTCGGCGTTTCGTGAGGCCACCGTCGTCACGCTGGACGGGACGCCGTCCCCGGTCACCATGAAGATCACAGGTCCGGGCGCGGCCGCCACCGCCGCGGGGCACGTGCAGCTGCGTACTACTCCGTGCACCGAGGCCACCGTGGTGGTCGAGCACACCGGCTCCGGCGCGCTGGCCGACAACCTGGAGGTCGTGCTGGCCGACGGGTCGCGGCTCACGCTGGTGGTCACCGAGGAGTGGGCCGACGACGCCGTGCACGTGAGTGCCCAGCACCTGTCGATCGGCCGCGACGCCACCCTGCGCGCCACCTCGGTGGCGCTGGGCGGCGACCTGGTGCGGATCAGCCCCACGGTCACCTACCGGGGCCCCGGCGGGGACGCCGAGCTCGCCGGGTTGGGCTTCGCCGACGCCGGGCAGCACTTGGAGCAGCGGCTGCTGGTGGACCACGCGGTGCCCCAGTGCACGTCCAACGTGCTCTACAAGAACGCCTTGCAGGGCGTGCAGGGCACCACCGACGCGCACACCGTCTGGATCGGCGACGTGCTGATCCGGGCGGCGGCGGAGAAGACCGAGACCTTCGAGCTCAACCGCAACCTGGTGCTCACCGAGCACGCCAGGGCCGACTCGGTACCCAACCTGGAGATCGAGACCGGTGAGATCACCGGTGCCGGCCACGCCAGCGCCACCGGTCGGTTCGACGACGAGCAGCTGTTCTACCTGTGCAGCCGCGGTATCCCCGAAGACGTGGCGCGGCGGCTCGTCGTCCGCGGCTTCTTCGGTGAGGTCCTGAGCCGCATCACCCTGCCCGAGCTACGCGAGCGCCTCGAAGCGGCGATCGAGGCCGAGCTCGCCGTCACCGGCGCCTGACCCGCCCCCACCACCACGGAGTCACCACACACATGTCCACCTTGGAGATCACGGACCTGCACGTTTCGATCGCGACCGAGGACGGTGCCAAGGAGCTGCTGCACGGCGTCGACCTGACGGTGCGCGGCGGCGAGACCCACGCCATCATGGGCCCGAACGGGTCCGGCAAGTCCACGCTGGCCTACGCGATCGCGGGGCACCCGCGCTACGAGGTCACCTCCGGCTCGGTCACCCTCGACGGCGCCGACGTGCTGGCGATGACCATCGACGAGCGGGCCCGGGCCGGCCTCTTCCTCGCCATGCAGTACCCGGTCGAGGTGCCCGGCGTGTCTACGGCCAACTTCCTGCGCTCTGCGGCCACCGCCGTGCGCGGCGAGGCGCCGAAGCTGCGCACCTGGGTCAAGGAGGTCAAGCAGGCGATGACCGACCTCGACATCGACCCCGCGTTCGCCGAGCGCAACGTCAACGAGGGTTTCTCCGGTGGCGAGAAGAAGCGCCACGAGGTGCTGCAGCTCGCGCTGCTCCAGCCGAAGATCGCGATCCTCGACGAGACCGACTCGGGCCTGGACGTCGACGCGCTGCGCGTCGTGTCCGACGGTGTCAACCGCTACCGTGAGGGCGGTGAGACCGGCGTCCTGCTGATCACGCACTACACCCGGATCCTGCAGCACATCACCCCCGACGTGGTGCACGTCTTCGCGGGCGGACGCATCGTGTCCTCCGGCGGCCCGGAGTTGGCCGACGAGCTGGAGAAGACCGGTTACGTCCGGTTCACCACGGAGGCTCCGGTCTGATGACCACGCTGGAAGGTCTGGACGTGGCGAAGCTGCGCGCCGACTTCCCGATCCTGTCGCGCACCGTGCGCGACGGGCGGCCCCTGGTCTACCTCGACTCCGGGGCCACCTCGCAGCGGCCGCGACAGGTGCTCGACGCCGAGCGGGCGTTCCTCGAGCAGCACAACGCCGCGGTGCACCGCGGCGCGCACCAGCTGGCCGAGGAAGCCACCGACGCCTACGAGTCGGCCCGGGCCCGGATCGCCGCGTTCGTGGGCGCCGGCCCCGACGAGGTCGTGTTCGTCAAGAACGCCACCGAGGGCATCAACCTCGTCGCCTACGCCATGAGCAACGCGGTCGGCGCCGGGCCGGAAGCGCAGCGGTTCGTCCTCAGCCCCGGTGACGAGATCGTCATCACCGAGCTGGAGCACCACGCCAACCTGGTGCCCTGGCAGGAGCTGTGCCGGCGCACCGGCGCGACCCTGCGGTGGTACGCGGTCACGCCGGACGGGCGGCTCGACCTCGACTCGATCCAGCTGTCCGAGCGCACGAAGCTGGTGGCGTTCGCGCATCAGTCCAACGTGCTGGGCACGGTGCTGCCGGTGGCGGAGCTGGTGCGCCGGGCCCGTGCGGTCGGCGCGCTGGTGCTGCTCGACGCGTGCCAGTCGGTGCCGCACATGCCGGTGGGCCTGGCCGAGCTCGGCGTGGACTTCGCGGTGTTCTCCGGGCACAAGATGCTCGGCCCGTCCGGGGTGGGCGTGCTGTACGGGCGCTCCGAGCTGCTGGCCGCGATGCCGCCGTTCCTGACCGGCGGATCGATGATCGAGATGGTGCGGATGGAGGGCTCCAGCTACGCCCCGCCGCCGCAGCGCTTCGAGGCCGGCGTGCCGATGACCTCGCAGGCGGTGGGCCTGGGTGCGGCCGTGGACTACCTGAGCGGGATCGGCATGGACACCGTCCACGCCCACGAGGCGGCGCTCACCGAGGCGGCCTTGGCCGGGCTGTCCGCAGTGCCGGGGGTGCGGATCGTCGGGCCGCGTGAGCTCACCGACCGGGGCGGCGCCGTCGCGTTCCTGGTGGACGGCGTGCACGCGCACGACGTCGGCCAGGTGCTCGACGACCGCGGCGTGGCCGTGCGGGTGGGCCATCACTGCGCGTGGCCGCTACACCGCCGATTCGGAGTGGCCGCCACGGTGCGGGCGTCGTTCCACGTGTACAACACACCCGACGAGGTGGCCGCGCTGGTCGAGGGCGTGCAGGCCGCGCGTGAGTTCTTCGGAGTGGTCTGACATGCAGTTGGAGCAGATGTACCAGGAGATCATCCTGGATCACTACCGGTCGCCGCACGGCGCGGGCCTGCGCGAGCCGTTCGACGCGGAGTCGTTCCAGATCAACCCGATCTGTGGCGACGAGATCACGCTGCGGGTGCGGCTCGACGGTGACACCGTGTCCGAGGTCTCCCACGAGACCCTGGGCTGCTCGATCAGCCAGGCCGCCGCCTCGGTGCTGACCGATCTCGTGGTGGGGCGCTCGGTGGACGAGTCGCTGCGGGTGCTCGCGGCGTTCCAGGAGATGGCGCAGGGCCGCGGCCAGGTGGAGCCGGACGAGGCCGTGCTCGGCGACGGTGTCGCGTTCGCCGGGGTGGCCAGGTATCCGGCACGAGTGAAGTGTGCCCTGCTCGGATGGATGGCGTTCAAGGACGCCGTCGTCCGCGTGGGTGATGCGAAGGGAGCAGTGACATGAGCGAGACCGAGACCGAGGACGTCGTGCGGGGTGCCGCCGGGATGCCGGAGCCCCCGCAGCAGCGGGCCGACGAGCCGTCGTTCGACGACCTCGAGGAGGCCATGCGCGATGTGGTCGACCCCGAGCTCGGCATCAACGTCGTGGATCTCGGCCTGGTCTACGGGATCCAGGCCGAGAGCGGCGTGGCCACCATCGACATGACGTTGACCTCGGCGGCCTGCCCGCTGACCGACGTGATCACGGATCAGACCCGCGCGGCGCTGACCGGCGGCCCGGGTGGCGGCGGGCTGGTGGACGACGTCAAGATCAACTGGGTGTGGATGCCGCCGTGGGGGCCGGAGAAGATCACCGACGACGGCCGCGAGCAGCTGCGCGCCCTCGGCTTCCGGCTCTGACCTGCTGACTACCTCTCGCGACATCGAGGTTGCGTCGCTCGATGTTCGCGGACGCCTCACCTGCGCAGGTGCGCGCCGCGTTGATCCCCGAGGAGGCGGCGGAACTCGACTGCCAGTGGCGCGAGGTGATGCCTCGCTCGGCTGCGACACGGGCGATTAGCTCATCGAAGGGTGGGCGATCGGCTTGCGGATCCATGGCAGCCCGGATCGTCACAGATCGCAGCCGTCTACGGTGAGCGCCGCAGTGCGCAGGGCATCACCGATACGTTCCTTCTGCGGGCTGCGAAGCCGAACTTGCAGCGGACGTTCAGCAGAGGTCGTCGAACTCGCCGTCCTTGGCGCCTCGGACCCAGGCGCTCATCTCGGCGCGGGTGACGACGACGGTCGCCTGGTCGGGTCGCTTGCTGTTGCGAACGGCGACGCCGCTGTCGTCGAGTGCCGCGACCTCGACACAGTTGCCCTCGTCGCCGCTGAAGCTGGACTTGCGCCAAGTCGGAGGTGACGTGGGCATCGGTCTCACCGTCCTCGGTACTCCGCCGCTACGTCGGACACGAAGCGGACTGACGCCTCAGGTTCCAGGGCGACAGCCTGCATACTAGCGACGCGGTCCACGAAGGGGTGCACGTGGTCCGGCTGGTCGAGGATACCGGACGCACCGGAATGCTCGATGTGCACCAGCGGGTTGGCGGCGCCGAACTCCAGCAGCCCGAACGAGGTCGTGACCCCTGCATGACCACCGTGGTCGAACGGGATCACCCGTAGCTCCACGTTGGGTCGCTCGGACATCTCCATCAGATGCTCGAGCTGCTCGATCATCACCCGCGGACCGCCCATCATCCGGCGCAGCGCCGCCTCGTCCAGGATCGACAGCAGCCGTGGCGCGTTCGGACCGTCGAGCACCCGCTGGCGTTGCATCCGCAGATTGACGCGGGGCTCGATGTCGCTCGGCGCCACCACACCGGCGCGCATCACCGCGTTGGTGTAGGCGCGGGTCTGCAGCAGTCCGGTGACCAGCAGGTCGAAGTACACCAGCCGGGTCGCCTCGGCCTCGTACTGCGCGAGCATGACGGACTGCTGGGGAAGCCCCTCGTGGCGAAGTGTCTCCAGCCAGCTCGGGCGACTGGCGTCGCGGGCCATCGCGATCAGCCGGTCCCGCGCCTCGCCGGTGACCCGGTAGGTGGCGAGCAGCGTGGCGACCTCCTCGGGTGTCACCGGACGCTTGCCGGCCTCCATCCGGCTGATCGTGGACTGCGACCAGCCGAGCTGGTCGGCCACCCACTGCATCGGCAGCGCGGCCTTGGCACGCGCGTCCCGGAGTCCGGCGGCCAGCGCCCGAGCTTGCGGACGGGGTCGGGGCTTCGACACGGGCATCTCCTTCGGCTGGTCACCCGTACTTGCGGATGATGCAGCATTAGTATAGCTTTATCCGTCATTGGATCTGATGACATCAGGGTACCGCGAAGCAAGGTCGGCTCCCGATCTGGCCCCGCTGGATACCGAGATGGAATCGACGACACGCCAAGGACGTCACATGACTGAGAGATGCCGGTGCCGCCGGCCGCTGACCCCACCCGAGGGCCAGCACTGGTGGCCCCACTGCGACCCCGAACCCGGACCCGAGGTGCGTGTGGTCGTCGTGTGGGGAGACAAACCCCACGTGCTGCGCAGCGTCCGCGTCGAGGACGGCTGGCACGCCCAAGGCTTCGCCGCCCCCTACCCCGAGCACACCCCACCCGAGC
>JBBSQN010000130.1:0-16862 GCA_038257875.1 Mycobacteriales bacterium | reverse complement strand
TCGCGGGCGGCGACCGCGCGGCGCACTCCGTCGGGGATGGTGCGCGTGCTCCGCCCGACGTCGAGGGGTTGCCCGGCGCCGTTCATGACGATGGGGATGACCGCGGCGTCGCAGGCGAGCATCCGCAGGGTCTCGGGGGTGAGGGTGCCGCCGAAGTCCAACATCGCCGCCCGCGCCTGCGCCTGCAGGTCCTCCCACGACAGGAGCACGTTCAGGTGCGGGCGGGACCCGCCCGAGGCGGGCAGGTCGCCGTGGTCGAGGACGTACCCGCAGATCTCGGCCAACGCCTGCGCCTGCCGCTGCGGCGTGGTCCGCTCGTCGTCGCCGGTCAGAGGCTTCGACCCGGCGTCCACGGCGGTGGCGATCGCGTCGTAGAGGGCGGCGTCGTCGAACCGCCCGCTGATCCGACCTCCGGAGCCGTCCCGGTTGCGGGCCAGGGTCAGCTCATTGACCGACACCGGCGGGCGGTCGTCGGGTGCGGGTCCGTCCTGATCGAGGGCCTCGATCAGCCGGGTGCCGTAGGCGGACAGTTCCCCGGGACTGTAGAGGGTGGCCTTGTCGGCCAGCTCGGCCTCCGCGCCGGCCCACACCGACGGAGACAGGCGTCCCGCGGCGTCGGACGCCAGGACCTTCGTGATCGTCTCGACGTGGCGCAGTCCGACCTGTCCGGTGGTGAAGACTGCGGCGGTGGCCGGCATCCGCGCCGGCACCACCTGCCCGTCGAGCCCCACCCGGGCGCACACCTGCTCGGCCGCGCAGACGCGGCGTCGGGCCTCGAAACGGTCCCAGCCCAGCAGGTCGGCCACCGCCGCGGTCGGGTTGCGGTAGCCCCGTTCGAGGAACGCCCCCCGCCGGTCCAGGTCCGCGATCACACCGACCGCGAGGCGGTCGACGCGGCGGGTGACGCCCTCACAGATCGTCAACGCCGACAACAGCTCCGCATCCGCCGCACCCGAGCCCACGGCCGCGGACAGTGCGTCCAGCCCCGCCGCCATGGCGGTGTGTGCGGAGGTCAGCGGGCTGTCGGTCACACCAGGATCATCCCCGCCACCACCGACAGTTCCGGCCCCGTCAGCCGCAGCTCCGGAACATCTTTTCAAGATTTTCCTTGGACTGCCCGAATGGCGTACGAAGCTGCCAAGGGCGCTCGAGGGACTCTCCGTCGCTGACGGCCGTCGTGGCCGGGCGTGCGGATGCCCATGAGCACGACGTCCTGGCCGCGACGAGGTGCACGACCAAACACGGCCTTGCGCATCACGACGGCCGCCCCGCCCGTGTCACAACGTGCCGGTCGGCCGGGTCCGACCCCAGGGCTTGGCGGCGGAGAGCACGGTGGCGGCCGCCAGGAGCACCGCGTGGCCGACCGACCCGGCGACGGGCAACCAGGTCAGTGGTCGGTCGCCGGGACTCCCGGCCACCTCTGCCGCCGCGAGAGTGATCCAGCCGTTGGTCACGGCGATCGCGGACACGATGACGACGATCGCGAAGAGCTCCTTGACCACGACCCAGCGGTACCGGAACAGTCCCCACGGCGTCGTCACGTGGGCCTTCGCCGTCGCCGGGCTGAGCACGACGTCCGGAACGGGGTTTTGCACCATAACGGTACGGTCTCACCGCGCTGGAGGCGCCTCAGTCGCCGGGAACAGGCGAGGCAAGTCCAGCGCGTCTGCCTGCACTTTCGCGAGCAGACCAAGGACGGCGCCAGCTATGGGCACGAGTTGATCTCTGAGTGCGCGCGCCTCCTCGATGGGCAGCGGGTCGTCAGTCATCGTCTCACCAACGGCGTCGAGCAGCGCAGCCGCAAGTCGTGCTGCGTTCGGCGGCGGCAGATCGACTTTGAGATCTCCGATCCCGACCCGCACCACCGGGTCGGGATCGTCGTTCGCGTCCCACGAGTGGTCGAAGATCGCGCCAACGGTGATGACGCATGGACGACCCTCAACGGCACCCGCGACGAACGCCGGACCACCGGTGCACAGCGCAGCGATATGGTCCGGGAGCGGCCTGTCCATGCGGGACGAGTCGTCCATTGGCGATCCTAGCAATCTCGTGGTCGTGGGGCTGCCTCGTCCGCGGTGAGGCAGGCAGCATGCCACGCGCGTGCGGTATCGCGAGTAATGCGAGTGTCTGGTCCAATGTGAAGCGCTTGACACAGCGCCGTTGCGGATCGCATATTAAAGATCTGCCACCATATTGTCGGGGGATCATGCGTGAGAGCAAAAGCAAGGTTGGTATGTGCGCGGCAGTACCCTCTTGTCCAGCGGCGACATGCCTTGCGCAGACACCGCCCTTGCGCATCAACGGGATGCCGGCGATAGGCCTCCAAGAGGAGGTACTGTACGCGCAACGCAATAGCAATTTTGGGTCGATGTCAGCGCCGCGTGCAGGCCATTCAAGTGCAAGAGCAGCAACGTGCATCTGTAGATCCTCATAGGCGAGCCGGATCTGCCTGTGTGCGTCCGTCTCGGCAGACGTGATGCGGATTGACCTCACCTCCTCGAGTATGTCTGCGGCACACCCGGCACCGGGGATCTACACCGGCGTCTGCACGTCCAGTGGCAGCACGCCGCCTGACCTAGCTAGCTAGTGGGGGTGTCAGGCCCGGCACCGGGTGTCACGAGTAGTAGACACCGTGACAGGCTAGTTGCGCGATAGGGTGCGAGCTATCGTCACGTCACCGTCACCCACGAGGTTAAAATGCGCAACATGAGTGCAGGGACAGGTGATGACGCGCTATCGGTTATGCGTGTACGGCTCGGTGAGCAACTCCGCGCTGCGCGTGCCGCAGCTGAGGTAACGCAGGCAGAGTTGGCCAAGTCCACCATGCGCGACCGGACCGGCATCGCGCATATCGAGGCAGGACGCCGAGGTGCCGATCCGAGGTTCTGGGAGGAAGCGGACCGCGTGTGCCGAGCCAGCGGCGCACTCGTGGACGCGTACGACGAGCTGAGGGCAGCCGAGCATCGGGCCCGCTTGCTGGTTCGGGCGCCGGCAGTGGCGCTCACCGGTAACAGCGACTCGGCCTGCGATGGGGATGCGTTCGATCGGCTGGCCGCCGCTGTGGCGCAGCCGCGTCGGGTGGATGCCGCGGTGGTCGAGCATCTGGCCGCCGTGCTCGCCCGGCAGCGGCAGCTCGAGGATGAGGTGGGGGCGCGCCGAGTGTTGCCTGTGGTGCTTGCCGAGGTCGAGCTGATCGAGCGCCTGGCTCTGGGCGCGCGTGGGCCGGCCCGCGTCGGGCTGATCGGGCTGGTCGCGGAGTACCGGCAGTTCGCCGGGTGGATGGGTGCGGACAGCGGCGACCACGTCGTCGCGCTCGCACACTACGACCGGGCTGCCGATGCGGCACAGGAGATCGGCGACGCGAACATGGTGACCTCGGTGTTGTCACTCAAGAGTCACCTGGCGTGGTCGGAGGCCGACGCTGCTCGCGCGGTCGGGCTGGCTGTCGCAGGGCAACGCGAGACCGCCGGCGTCAGCGCCGGTGTGCTGGCCCTGATCACCCAGCAGCAGGCGCGGGGACACGCTTTGGACGGTGACGGTGCCGCGGTGGACCGGCTGCTCGACCGTACCGAGGAGCTGGCCGCGGCGGCCGCTGAACATCCCGAGGATGAGCCGGCGTGGGTGTACTTCAACGGGCCGGAGCGGGTGGTGTTCCAGCGTGGGGTCGCCTACGTCGAGCTGGGACGCCACGCTGCTGCGGTCGAGTTGTTCGACACCGCCCGCGCCCGGCTGCCTGCCGGGTACCGGCGCGACCACGGCCGGTACGCGGCGAACCTCGCCGTGGCTGCCGCCCTGGACGGGCAGGTCGACCGGGCGGTGGCCGCCGGTCGTGAGGCCCTGGCCGTGGTCGTGGAGACCGGAAGCGCGCACACCGTGACGGACCTGCGCCGAGCCCGCCGGGCGTTGGACCGTTTCGGCGACGCCCCGGCAGTGGCCGAGTTCGATACCGCACTGGCCGAGGCCAGCCAGGGGAAGGATCGACCGGCGCCGACTACAGCAGCGAGCGGCACGGAACACAACGCACGAGGCACGTGATCTGGCGCTCAGATGTTATGCGGCGAAAGCACCAACCATCTAGTGATCGCCCAAGGCAGAGCCGCCAGGCTGAGCCAAGGCCAGCTTGCCAAGGCCGCCTTCTGCGATCGCACCACCGTGGCGCACATCGAGAAAGGTCGACGTTCAGCCGATTAACGCTTCTGGCGGATCGTCGACAGCGCCTGCGACGCGGACGGCGCCTTGCTTTCCGAGTTCACGGAGTTGGAGGCTGCCAAGCACGCCCACGAGCAGCGGCGACATGCCGAGGCGATAGTGGCGGTACATGCTCGAGCCGTGACCGGTGCGGGACCCGCACCAGCACGGTGAGTTGCACCGCCCCGAGACGATGGCCGTGTCGGTCATACTGTCGAGGTGGCCGCTGATGAATCCAGCCGGTTCCTGGCTTGGGCTGAGGACGAGAACGTCGGCGAGCTGACCCTGGAGCAGCTGCACGCGCAGCTACGACGGATCTCGCACGCGTATCTGAAGGTGCCGACCGAACCGCTGTTCGTGCGCACCCGAGAGCTGCGAGATCGGGCGTTCACCCTCCTAACCGGTCAGCACCGGCCTCGCCTTGCCCGGGAGCTGTACGCCGCAGCCGGCTGGTCGTTGACCGTGCTGGCCTGGATGTCAGTCGACCTCGGCCGTCCCGATGCTGCCGAGGATCATGCGCGGGCTGCCTGGCTGTGCGCCGAACGTGCCGAGCACGATGGGTTGCGCGCCTGGGTTCGTGCCACCCAGCACACCGCCGCCTTCTGGCAAGACGACTTCACCCAGGCCGCTGGCTACGCCGCCGACGGCTTGCAGTACGCCAGTGGCGGCAGCGCAGCGTTGCTCCTGACCAGTGCCTATGCTGTCGACCTCGCCCACTGCGGCCAGGACGAGCCGGCCTGGGAGGCGCTTCGACAGGCCTGGGTGGTTGCCGAGTCCGCCGAACCCACCGAGGACCAGCTGGCCGGGCCGTTGAGCTGTAGCGTCGACCGTGCTGGCGGATTCTGGTCAGACGCCCAGCTCACCCTCGGCGCGGCTGATGCCGCGTTGGTACCCGCTGATCGGGCGGTGGCCGCCTTTGAGACCGTCCCGCCACAACAGCGCAACTGGGGCAGCGAGCGCATGGTCCGCCTCCAGCAGGTGCGCGCTCACCTCGCGCTGGGGCAGCTCGATGGCGCTGAAACGACCATCGCCCCGGTACTGGAAATCGTACCTGAACATCGGATGCGGCCGCTGCTGATGCGCATGAACGATGTCTTTACTGAGGCCGCGACCTCCCGGTATCCCAGTGACCCGATCGCCGTCCGGATTCGCTCCGAAGTGCTGGCCTTCCAGCAGGCCGCCACCACCCGGGAGCTTGCTCCGTGAGCCCGGAGGAACGACCGGCGCCGACTGCTATGCGGGATCACTGGTGGTGGCGACCTGGCTGGTCGCTGGGCCGCTCCTTCTATACCTGGCACGTCACCTTCCCCGACCAGCCCGGTATACACCAGCTCGCCGACAGCTACGCCCCGATGCTGACCGGGTTGCCGATGCTCGATCCAGTACCCGTGCGGTGGCTGCACCTGACCATGCAGGGTCTCGGCTTCACCGATGAGCTCGACCGTGACGATGTTGAGGCGATCGTGCAAGCCGCTGAGCAGCGCCTCATCGAGCTAGAGCCCTTCACCGTGACCGTCGGGCCACCACGCGTCGATCCTGAGACGATCCACATGCCTGTGCAGCCGGTCGAACCGCTGCATCGGCTGCGGGCCGGTATCCGCCAGGCGATCGGAGATATCTGGGGGACCGACCGCGTGCCTGAGGTTGCGCAGGGGTGGCGACCGCATGTGTCACTCGCCTATTGCAATGCCACAGGACCGGCTGAGCCCATCGCCGAAGCTCTTGCAGCGCAGCCGGCGCAGACAACCACGGTCGAGGTCACTGCTGTATCGTTGATCGAGCTGAATCGGGACAACAAGGCATATGAATGGAGGGATGTGGTAGCGGTCGCGGTGGGCGGTAGGTAGCGACGACGGCGAGTGGTCCACCTTGCCGGAGCGCTCAGCCGAGCCAGCGGGGGCGGACCAGCCCGCCCTCGTAGCCGAGCACCACCACCTGGGCTCGGTCCCGCACCCCGAGCTTGGTCATCGCACGGCTGACGTGGGTCTTCACCGTCGCCGGGCTGACGACGAGCCGGGCGGCGATCTCGTCGTTGGACAGCCCGGACGCCACGTGGGTGACCACCTCCCGCTCCCGCTCGGTGAGCAGCCCCAGCCGTGCGGTCAATCGGCGCTCGGCGTGCGGCGGGGTGGCTCGCACCGCGAACTCCTCGATCAGCCTGCGGGTCACCGCGGGAGACAGCAACGCCTCCCCGCCGTGCACGACCCGCACGGCGTGGAGCAACTCGGCCGGTTCGGTGTCCTTGACCAGGAACCCGCTGGCACCCGCATGAATCGCGGCGAAGATGTACTCGTCCTCCGCGAAGGTGGTCAGCATGACGACCCGGACCGCGGACAACCGCCGGTCGCCGACGATGTCCCGGGTGGCGGCGAGCCCGTCGTGGCCGGGCATGCGGATATCCATGAGCACGATGTCCGGAACGGTCTCGCGGGCGAGCCGGACCGCGGCCGCCCCGTCCTCAGCCTCGCCTACGACAGTGATGTCGGGCGCGGAGGACAGCAGCGCCCGAAACCCGGCTCGCACCAGGACCTGGTCGTCGGCCAGCAGAACGCGGATCATGCCGAACCGGCCGGCGACGTCGCGGTCCGCGAGACGATCGGCAGCCGGGCGCGCACCTGGAAGCCGCCACCGGCCCGCGACCCGGCGGCGAGCGATCCGCCGAGCGCGGTGGCACGTTCCCGCATCCCGGGCAGGCCGCTGCCGCCGTTGCCCGTCCCGGCTGGGCCGCCGGGACCGGGACCGTTGCCGTCGTCGTCGACCTGCACGGTGAGGCCGGCCTCGCCGTAGTCCAGCAGGACCGCGGCGCCGGTTGCCGCCGCGTGCCGGCGGGTGTTCGTCAACGCCTCCTGCACGATCCGGTAGGCCGCCAGGTCGACGCTCGGTGGCAGCTCGCGGCGCACACCCCGGACGTCCACGGTGACCGGGAGCCCAGCGGCCCGGTTGTCGGCGACCAGGTCGTCCAGCCGGGCAAGACCGGCCACCGGGTGGCGCGGGGGCTCCTCGTCGGCGCCGCGGAGCACACCGAGCGTCGAGCGCATCTCCTGCAGCAGAACCCCGCTCGACTGCTTGATCGCCGCCAGCGCGTCGCGGGCCTGCCCGGGATCGGAGTCCATCAGGTACAGCGCCACCCCGGCTTGCACGTTGATCAACGATACGTGGTGGCCGAGCACGTCGTGCAGCTCCCGGGCGATCCGCAGCCGCTCCTCGCTGCCGCGCCGCCGCTGCGCCTCCACCTCGGTGGCCCGCGCCTGGGCGAGGCGCTCCCGCCGGGAGCGCCACAGCTCGCACCCGGCGACGAACGCGACCAGGCCGGCCAGCCAGCCCAGGGCACCGCCCAGCGGCACCCCGCCGCCCGGGGACCGGGCCATGTGCAACGCCACCAGGGTGCCGTATGCCAGCCCGGTCAGGATGTAGGCCGACCCCCGGTACCCGGCCGTCACCGCGGTGGCCAGCGCGACGAGCGACGGGAGGAAGACCGGTCCGTACGGGTAGCCGAGGCCGAGGTAGCCGATCGCCGCGGCGGCGGCCACCGCGAACACCGCAGGCGGGTACCGCCGACGGAACATCAGCGCGATGGGCCCGACCAGCAACAGCGCGACCCCGACACTGTCCAGCGTCCGTGCCTCAGGCTGGCCGCCCGCGGCGGCGAACGAGCCGGCGAGGACGACGGTGCCGACCACGGCGGGCAACGCGGCGGCGGGCAGCAGGTCTGACCATCGGCTCGGGTGACCGGGACGGTCCACAAGGGCAGCGTAAGCCCTCCGGCGCGCGCCGCGTCCGCCCGCGGGAGGCACCTGGCCTACATCCGCTGCGGTACGCAGCAGAGCCGCAACGGGGTCCGCCGGTGCCGGTCAGGCAGGCAGCGGCGCGCGGCGGGCACGGCGCACCGCCCATATCGTGCCGAGCAGGGCGACACCGACCAGCGGGTAGCCCATCGCGAGCCGGGCGACGCCGAGCCAGGTCTCCTCGTCGGCGCTGTACAGCAAACCCTGCACCACCAGGCGGGCGGCGAAGACCAGGGTCCACAGCAGGCTGGCCAGGGTGTAGGCGCGCAGCAACCGGGGATCGCGGCGCCAGCCCTGGCCGTCGCCGTTGATGCCGTGCCAGATCACCCCGGCGAGCGGCCAGCGGACGATCACCGAGGTGAGGAACGCGAGGCCGAAGACGGCGCTGTAGATCAGGCCCGGCAGGTAGAAGCCGCGGGCCTCGCCGGTGCGGTAGGCGATGAACGCGGCGAGGCCGACGCCGAGCAGGCCGGACACGGCGGGCTGCAACGGCTGCCTGCGCGCGACCCGCCACCCCGCGAGGGCCACCCCGGCCGCGAGGGCCGCCACTAGCGCGGGTTGCAGCGCGAACACGAGGTTGACCACGACGAACACGGCGACCGGGATGGTGGAGGCGACGATCCCGGGAACACCGCCCATCTGCTCGAGCAGCGTGGGAAACTCGCGCTCGGACCGCGCGGGCTCCGGCGGTGGACCTGAGGTCACTGCGCTCCTACCGTCATGGGGCTCCTGCTAGTCATGGCACCGTAGTCATGGCGCCGGGCAGATCTCGTAGTAGGGGTTGTAGAGCACCTTGCGCCCGTCGCGCACGGCCAGCCGCCCGTGCACCCGCATGGTGCGTCCCGGCTCGATACCCGGAATGCGCCGGCGACCCAGCCAGATCAGCGTGATCCCCTCGGTACCGTCGAACAGCTCGGCCTCCAGCGAGGCGTCCGCGTCCTGCGCGCAGAACTCCACGCTGCGCAGCCTACCGAGCACGGTGACCTCCTGACCGCACGTGCACTCCGAGGCGCGCTGCGCACCGGAACGCTCCGCGTCCTCGGACAGGACATCGGCATCGAGCTCGTTGACGTCGCTGGTCAGCTTGCGCAGCATGCGCCGGAACACGCCAGCCTCGGTGCTGCCCATGTCTTCCCCCACGTCGCTCGGCGCCCACAGGCGGGGGTCACTGCCGTCACCAGCGTAACTCGCCGGAAACCCGCTGCGCTGCCCAAACAGCCAGCGGTCGTGGCGTGTGGGCTTCCTGCGCAGCCCGGTGACGGTGGCTCATTCCTTCAGGCGGTGGCGGCCCGACGACCGCTGCTGGACGGGTACTCCGACCAGGGCCAGGGGTTGCGTGGGCAGCCCGGCGAGCCCGCTGTCCTCGGGCTCCGGCAAGGCGTGTCGGCCGCTGCGGCGCGGCGGCGGCGCGGCGATGTGCGCCCTGCTGTGGCTCCGGCTCCGCGCGGCGGCGCGGACTACCCGCAACGGCTCGGTGTCCTCGGGCGCATCGGTGAACACGGCAAACGGCTCGGTCGACGGCTCTGGTTCCGGCACCGGCACGACCACCGGCGCGGCGGGCTCAGCGGCGGCGTCGGTGAGGTGCGCAGGCAGTACCAGCGGCAGCACCGAACGCACCGGGTACGGCGAGCGACCGCGCACGACGACCGTCCCGCGCAACATCTGACGCAGCTCGGCGTCCAGCGCTACGGCATGGGTCGTGGGCCCGGTGGCCACCCCGTAGAGCATCCAACGCGGACCGTCGACCCCGACGAACACCGACGTCGCGCTGCCGGTCGTAGCGTGCAGCTCGCGACCCCACGGACCCGGGAACGACCGCACCCTGGCGCCGCCGTCGCGCAGGGACGCGTAGATCTCGCGCGCCAGGTCCGGCCACAGCTTCGACGACGTCGGCGCCGCCAGCGCGCTGACCGACAGCCGCCCCTCGGGGAGCGTGACGTGCACGGCCTGCGGGCGCCCGCTCGTCGAGGGCTCGACGAGCACCGTGCCCCGCGCCGGCACCGGCACGCGGACGGCTCCGAAGTCGACCCGGCCGGCGTCGACGTCTTCCAGGTCGAGGTCGTCGCCGTCGTCGTAGGGCCCCGTCATTGGCGCGTCCGGGTCGGCCGCGGCCCGCTCCAGCGTGCGCACGCCGACCGTCCGCGACGCCGGTGCGTCGAGAGACGCGACGCCAGCGCGATCGCGACGCGCCACTACCGCACCTCCCCTGGACCCAGGCGCTCGTGTCCCCCGGTGGACCCGTGCCCATCGGCGCCACGCTCGGACACCGGCAGCTCCGCCACCTCGACGAACCGCACCTTCTCGACCTTCTGCACGACGAGCTGCGCGATCCGGTCGCCGCGTTGCAGGCGCAGCGTCTCGCGGGGGTCGTGGTTGATCAGGCAGACGAGGACCTCACCGCGGTAGCCGGCGTCGATCGTGCCCGGGGTGTTCACGACGGACAGGCCGGCCCGGGCGGCCAACCCCGAACGGGGATGCACGAAACCGGCGTACCCGTCCGGGAGCGCGATCGCGACGCCGGTGCCGACGACGGCACGCTCCCCGGGGGTGAGGACGACGTCGGCGGTGCAGCGCAGGTCCGCTCCCGCGTCGCCGGGGTGGGCACCAGCGGGCGGGGGTAGACCCGGATCGAGCCGGGTGAGGAGCACGTCGACCGGCCACCGTGACGGTTGTGCTGCGGGGGGTGCGGTGAGCGGCACGTGCTGGGGAGCATCGACGGGGCCGGGCACGACGGTGGAGATTACCCTCGGGACCCGTGAGCGAACACCCGTCGACCCGTCCGCCTGCGACGTCCGGTCCCCCGCGGTTCGACGAACGGTTGTCAGTACCGATGTGGTGGTACCTGCCGTTCGTCGGCATCGCGGTGCTGCTGGGCGCCGAGGTCCACATGGGCTACCCGGGCGTCCGGTCGTGGCTCGGCTATGCGATCACCGTGCCACTGTTCGTGATCGCACTGCTCTGGTTGGGGCGTACCCGCGTGCGGGTCACCGGCAGCGAGCTGCAGGTGGGCCCCGCCGCGCTGCCGTTGCGCTACGTCGGCCGCGTCGATATCGTCGCGAAGCCCGACAAGCAGCAGGCGCTCGGTCCGGAGCTGGACCCCGCAGCGTTCATGATGCATCGCGGCTGGATCGGGCCGCTCGTCCGCGTAGAACTCACCGATCCCGACGATCCGACGCCGTACTGGGTCGTCAGCGTGCGGGACCCGGAGCGCTTCGTCGCCGCGCTCGGGCGGTGAGGGTCACGACGGGCAGCGGGCCCCGAGAACCGTCGGTCAGGCGGCGCAGTCGCGGCAGATGTACTGCGAGCCGTTGCTCTCGGCCAGTCGACTGCGGTGGTGCACCAGGAAGCAGCTGGCGCAGGTGAACTCGTCGGCCTGCTTGGGAAGCACCTTGACCGTGAGCTCCTCGCCGGACAGATCGGCACCGGGCAGCTCGAAGCTCTCCGCCGTGTCCGACTCGTCGACGTCGACCACGGCCGACTGTGCCTCGTTCCGGCGGGCCTTCAGCTCGTCGAGCGAGTCCTCGGCCATGTCGTCGGTCTCGGTGCGCCGCGGGGCGTCGTAGTCGGTTGCCATCGTTCCCACCCTCTTGAAACCACTCATATAGTCGTCGTGCCGCTGGACAACGTCACAGTGCCGGGGTTTGTGCCCGGCATCCGAGTGACACCGGTCTCAGCCCAGTCCTCGCTTACGATCTCGACTGAAATCGACGCCGCGCACCCTCAGACTTCCCCCCGGGCCGCACAGGATAGCTCAGGTCGCGCGCACCCGCACGGCACCCCGACCGCGCCGGTCGGGGCCGTTAGGGTGCCCATCGTGGCTGTGTCCCCGGACCGCGAGGTCCCTCCCGTACCCGGCGTGCATCCGGAGGCCGATCCGGTCGCGGTCGGGGCCTGGTTGGCCGACCGGCTGGGCGACCCCGCATGGCGGGACGCCACGCTGGCTCCGATCGGTGCGGGCCGGTCCAACCTGACCTACCGCGTGGACAGCGCCGCAGGCGCGGTCGTGCTGCGCCGCCCACCCGTCGGGGAGGTCGCGGCCACCGCCCACGACATGGGCCGGGAGCAGCGGGTCATCGCGGCGCTGGCGGCGACGGAGGTGCCGGTGCCGCGGGTGCTGGCGTCCTCGGCGGGGGGACCGCCGGTGGACGCGCCATGCTTCGTGATGGAGCTCGTGGACGGCGTCGTGCCGTTGGACGAGCTGCCTGCGGGCTGGGCAACCGCAGAGGCCGACCGGCGGCGCGCGAGCGAGGCGCTGGTCGAGGTCTTGGTCGCGCTGCACGCCGTCGATCCGGCTGCGGTGGGTCTGGGCGACTTCGGCAGGCCGGAGGGCTACCTGTCCCGCCAGCTCCGGCGCTGGGTGACGCAGTGGGAGAAGGCCCGCGACGCTGCGGGTACGGACACCGCAGGCGTCGGCGCTGCGGCCGAGCCGACGCTGCTGGCCGAGGCGCTGGCGGGCACCGTCCCACGGACCCAGCGGCACGCGATCGTGCACGGCGACTACCGCATCGACAACTGCCTGTTCGACCCCGCAGACCCGGGCCGGATCCGGGCCGTCCTCGACTGGGAGATGTCGACGCTCGGCGACCCGCTGGCCGACCTGGGGCTGCTCCTCGTCTACTGGCACGAGGCCGACGAGCCACCGGTCTGGCGCGCCGCGCAGCACCTGCCCAGCCTCACGCGCCTGCCCGGTTTCCTGCGGCGCGCCGAGGTGGCACAGGCCTACGCCCGCGGCTCCGGGCTCGATCTGACCCCGCTGCCGTGGTACGTCGCGTTCGGGGCGTTCAAGCTGGCCGTCGTGCTGGAGGGCATCCTCGCCCGGGTGCGCGCGGGTATGGTACCGGCGTCGATGGCCGCAGGCCTGGGGGGCAGCGCCGCACCGCTGCTGGCACTGGGCCACCACGTGCTCGCCGAAGGGCTGGGGTGATGGGGTGATGGCGGACGCGACAGCTCGACCACGCCGGACCTACCGGCGGCGCAGGCAGAGTCCGGTGCTCATCGTCGTGACGGTGCTCGCGATGGTCACGGTGGTGACGTGGACGACGGTGCTGGTCAACGCCTCGGGGCCGGCGGGCCCTGCGTCGTGCCCAGCCCCCACGCAGGGGCCGTCGCCCGGGGAGTCACTGGAGTCCGACGCCCTCGACGAGGTGGCCCCGCTGCCCCCGAGCGCGGTGCGGGTGCGGGTGCTCAACGCCAGCGGGCAACGCGGCCAGGCCAACCTGGTAGCCGCACAGTTCGGCGACCTCGGTTTCGTCGAGGAGGCACCACCGGACAACGACCCCTTCTATCCCGAGGGGAACATGGAGTGCGCTGGTCAGGTCCGGTTCGGACCGGCCGGGGAGTCCGCGGCGAGCACGCTGACGCTGGTACTGCCCTGTGCCGAGCTGGTGCGCGACGGGCGCACCGACGACACCGTCGACGTCTCGGTGGGCACCGGGTTCGGCGACGCCAACCCGGACCGCGCGGCGCGGGACGCGCTCGACCAGCTGGCGGCGCCCGCCGGCGGCACCGACGGCGCGGGCAACGCCGACCCCGTCGGCACCGACGGCGCCCCGGCGCCCGCGCCGGCGGTCGACCCGGCGGTGCTGGCGGCGGCCCGCAACACCAGCTGCTGAGCAACCGCAGGGGCCGCTCAGACGTCGGCAGCGCCGTGCTCGCGGGCCAGCGCGGCGAGCTCGTCCGCGATTCCGGGCCCGGCGGCGAACAGGGCGTCGGCGCCCAGACCGTCATCCGGTACGACCCTGCCGCTCGGATCGGGCATCCGCACGACGGCACCCGCCTCGGCCGCGATGAGGCCCGCAGCCGCCCAGTCCCACCAGTTGCAGCCGTGCTCGAGGTAAGCGTCCACCCAGCCCGCGGCCACCGCACACAGGTCCAGCGCGGCCGACCCCGCCCGCCGCACGTCACGGACGTGCGGCAGCAGACCGCTGATCATCCGCACTTGGCTGACCCGCCGCTGCGCGCTGTAGGAGAAGCCGGTGCTCAGCAGCGACATCGCCACCTCGGAAGCGCCGGACACGCGCAGCGGCCTACCGTCGCACGTCGCGCCCCCACCGGCGGACGCACTCCAGAGCCGTCCAGACGCCGGCTCGTGCACCGCCCCGGCGACAGACACCCCGTCGCGCACCGCCGCCACCGACACCGCGTACCAGGGCAGGCCGTAGAGGTAGTTCACGGTGCCGTCGATCGGGTCCACCACCCACAGCGTGGGCGTGTGTTCCACGACCCCGCCGTGCTCCTCCCCCACCACGGCGTCGCCGGGACGCAGCTCGGCGAGCCGGCGCCGGATCAGCGTCTCCAGGGCGTGGTCGGAGGCGGTCACCACGTCGGTAGGCGTGCTCTTCGTCGACACGCTGCTCGGCGTCGACACGCTGCCGCCGGGCGCATCGTCCCACGGCCGGGGCAGCCCGCGCAGGTGCTCGGCCGCCTCGGTGACGACGCGCTCGGCGATCCGGCGCAGTGACTCCGAGTTGTCGGTGGACGTGGTGCCGTCGTCGATCGGTATGGTCGGATGAGCCTGTCTCACGGGTCCATCCGACCACACCTGGGGTACGTTGGGTGTGGCGAGGCGGGAAGGCCCGGAGCACGCGCAGTTACAATGGTGCGGTACCCCGATGCGCGATGGCCTCCGACAGCACCAGCCGGAGGGTGATCCGGCGAGGTATCCGACAAACATCTCGACCTACAGCCGGATCGCTAGTTCGCGTCCCGGCGCACCACACAGCGCACCGTAGCGAGAGGGCCTAGTGGCAGCCGCAGACTCCGCAACCCACACCGACCCGTCCGTCGACCCGGCGACGAGTCCCGCCCCAGCCCGCCGTTCCCGCTCGCGCTCGCGGGCGGCAGGGGCGTCCGCCAGCAAGGACAGTAAGGCGGCGCCGCCGACGGACAAGGGCGCCGAGGCCCCGGCGAAGGAGGAGCCCACCGATCCCGTCCAGCCGGTCGACACCACCGAGAGCGTCGATGTCGAGCTGGACGGTGTACCCGAGGTCGTCGACCTCGAGGAGCTCGACACCGAACTCGACACCGACGAGCCCGACGGCGTCGCAGGGGTCGTCGTGGAGGACACCGACGAGGACGGCGAGGTCGCCAACACCGGCGCCAACCGGCGCAGTCCGTCGACGCGGGAGCGCTCCTCGACCCCCCAGAAGTCCGCGGACTTCGTGTGGGACGAGGAGGAGTCCGAGGCGCTGCGGCAGGCCCGCAAGGACGCCGAGCTCACCGCGTCCGCCGACTCGGTCCGCGCGTACCTCAAGCAGATCGGCAAGGTCGCGCTGCTCAACGCGGAGGAGGAGGTCGAGCTCGCCAAGCGGATAGAGGCCGGCCTCTATGCCGCCGAGCGGGCGCGCCAGTCGGTCGGCACGAGCGAGAAGGTCTCCCGGCAGCTGCGCCGGGACCTGCAGTGGATCATCCGGGACGGCGAGCGGGCCAAGAACCACCTGCTGGAGGCCAACCTCCGGCTCGTGGTGTCGCTGGCCAAGCGCTACACCGGGCGCGGGATGGCGTTCCTGGACCTGATACAGGAGGGCAACCTCGGCCTGATCCGCGCGGTCGAGAAGTTCGACTACACGAAGGGCTACAAGTTCTCGACGTACGCGACGTGGTGGATCCGCCAGGCCATCACCCGCGCGATGGCCGACCAGGCCCGCACCATCCGCATCCCGGTGCACATGGTCGAGGTCATCAACAAGCTCGGCCGCATCCAGCGCGAGCTGCTCCAGGACCTGGGCCGCGAGCCCACCCCCGAAGAGCTCGCCAAGGAGATGGACATCTCCCCGGAGAAGGTGCTGGAGATCCAGCAGTACGCCCGGGAGCCGATCTCGCTGGACCAGACCATCGGCGACGAGGGCGACTCCCAGCTCGGTGACTTCATCGAGGACTCCGAGGCCGTGATCGCGGTCGACGCGGTCTCCTTCACGCTGCTGCAGGACCAGCTCCAGTCGGTGCTGGAAACCCTGTCCGAGCGCGAGGCGGGCGTCGTCCGGCTGCGCTTCGGCCTCACCGACGGCCAGCCCCGCACGCTCGACGAGATCGGCCAGGTCTACGGCGTCACCCGGGAACGGATCCGGCAGATCGAGTCGAAGACGATGTCGAAGCTGCGCCACCCGTCCCGCTCCCAGGTGCTGCGCGACTACCTGGACTGAGACCTGGTCCAGGAGTGCCGTCTCGACCGTCCGCGTGCCGGACGCCCTGGCCACGGAGGCTCCCCAGGCCGTCGTCCACGCCGGCCGGGTTGCCTCCGTCTCGGGATATATCCTCGCCGCCATCGAGCACTCTCGCCAGGCAACGACCCGCGACGAGTGGCTGGATCGAGTCGACGACGAGCTCGGGCCACCCTCTCCCGAGGTCTTAGCCTGGCGGAGTCGGTGTTGGGTAGCGAGAGTGATCGATCGGCATGACCGGACGCGGTGGTGCGCCCAAACGGAGCTTGCTAGCCGCCGAGCGAGAAGTGATGATCTTGGTCACCACTGTGTGATCGACCGGCGACAGTGAATCGGTAGTTCATGCGGTGCTTCTCAAACGCGATCAACACCTCGAATCCGAGACTGTTGGGGATCGCTTATTCTGTAGCGCATCAGTCCGAGATGCTGGCCAGCATGTCACGAGCACCGGTCTTACTGCAGGACAGGTCGGTCGGTTCGTGATGCGCGAGCGAGTCACGCCCAGCGTGGACGGCCGGTGTGAGCATCGTGGTCACCTGACGGCTCTCCGCTCGGCGGCACGACGGAGACAACGGCGACACTCGCCTCGCCGTCGGGCGTGCGGTAGACGACCGTGTCGCCGGCACGGCGACCGGCCAGCGCGCGACCCAGCGGGCTGTCCACCGTGAGTACCCGAGCCTGCTCGTCCTCGGGCATCTCGTCGGTGACCAGCACCGCCCGCATCGTCTCG
>JBBSQN010000129.1:0-17149 GCA_038257875.1 Mycobacteriales bacterium | reverse complement strand
CGGTGTCCAGCACCCGGTCGTGGACGCCACCCCGCACCCCACCCCTCGGCCTGCCGGCGGGGAGCCCCGATGAACATGATCTGGGGTCCGCTCCCGCCGACGACCGACCCGATCGACACCGGCCCTCCGCGCCGGCCGGTGTCGCGCGAGGCCGGCGGCGTTCCCCCCGCCGCCGGTCTCGCCTCTTCTCCCGACCAGCAGCCTGAGGTCGCCGCCGGGAACCTCCCGTCGTGGCTGGTCTGGATGACCTGCGTCCACGACGGCGCCGACCATGCCGTCACCGACACCGAGCTCGCCACCGGCCCACATCACGACAACGGCGTCTACCAGGCCGTGTGCGGGCGCACCGTCACACCCCACGCCATGGTCACCCCATCCGGCCGACCCTGCACCACCTGCTGCGCGACACTGAGCCAGCTTCGACCTCCCACACGTCCACGGCTTCGCCGGCTACGCTGGCTCGCACGGCTGCGCACGGTGCTGAAACGGCGTTGACCTCGCTCATTGGCCGGAGCCGTCCACGGCGCCGGGCTCGATGTTGAGGTACTCCGCCACCTGCTCCACGAGCACCTCGTGGAGCAGCTCGGCCAGCTCGTCGGCGCTGCCCCGGGCCCGGGCCTCCAGCGGGCGGCGGTAGAGCACGATCCGGGCCCGCGACGGCAGCCCCTCGGGGTCGACGCCCGCCGGCACGAGCTGGGCCAGCGGCACCCCGACGTCGGCGAGCACGCCGTGGGCCCAGACCACCTCATCGGGCGAGGTCTCGTCGACCTCGGGCACGTCGTCCACGGCCAGGTCCAGTTCGGTGAGCTCGCTGCCCCAGCGCAGCCCGATCGGTTCGAGCGCCTCGAGCACCAGCATGTCGAAGCGCTCGGCGCGGGTGCGGGCGGCGGGCGTCGTGGGCGGGTACAGCAGACCGCGCAGCCCGCGGCCGCGCCGGTCCCGCCGGCGGGGCGAGCGGCGCAGGGTGCGGCGCGCGGTGGTCACCTGCGGAATCCTACGACCCGCGGCGCCGCGCTCGGCGCCCGCGCGTCGCACCCGTCTTGAGGAAAGCGCGCGTCGCACCCGGGAGTCGGAGGGTCGAGGCGCTATCGTCAGCGACGTGTTGAGTGTGCGGCGGTGTTCACGGAGTGGGTGCATCGAGCTCGCGGTGGCCACGCTCACCTACGTCTACGCCGACTCCACGGCGGTCGTGGGTCCGCTGGCCACGCAGGCCGAGCCACATTCCTACGACCTGTGCACCCAGCACGCGCACCGTCTCACGGTGCCGCGTGGCTGGGAGGTGATGCGGTTCGAGGGCGAGTTCAACCCCCCGCCGCACAGCGTCGACGACCTGACGGCGCTGGCCGAGGCCGTCCGCGAGGCGGGTCGGCCCGAGCGCCCGGTCGAGACCGAGGTCGTGCCCGCCACCGGCACCGGTCGTCGCGGGCACCTGCGGGTGCTGCCCGGCCCGGTGGACAGCTGATCTCCGCCCGATAGGGTTTGCCCTGTGGCAGACCTGTCGTCGATCGTGAAGGCTTACGACATCCGGGGTGTCGTCGGTGAGCAGCTCGACGCGGCGACGGTGCGCGACATCGGTGCCGCGACGGCCCGGCTGCTGCGTGCTGAGGACGCCGGGACCGTCGCCGTCGGTCACGACATGCGCGACAGCTCGCCCGGCCTGGCCGCCGCGTTCGCCGAGGGCGTCACGGGGCAGGGCCTCGACGTCGTCTCCATCGGGCTGGCCAGCACCGACATGCTCTACTACGCGTCGGGCACGCTCGGGGTTCCCGGCGCGATGTTCACCGCCAGCCACAACCCCGCCCGGTACAACGGGATCAAGCTGTGCCGGGCGGGTGCCACGCCGATCGGGCAGGACACCGGCCTGGACGTGATCCGGTCGGCCGTCGAGGCCGGTGTCCCCGACGGGCCCGGTGGCGGCACCGTCACCGAGCGTGACATGCTCGCCGACTATGCCGACTACCTGCGCGGGCTGGTCGAGCTGTCGGTGCGGCGGCGGCTGCGCGTCGTGGTCGACGCCGGTAGCGGCATGGGTGGCCACACCGTCCCCGCGGTGCTCGGGACCCTGCCGATGGACCTCGTGCCGATGTACTTCGAGCTCGACGGCAACTTTCCCCACCACGAGGCCAACCCGCTGGATCCGGCCAACCTCGTGGACCTGCAGGAGCGGGTCGTCGAGACCGGAGCCGACATCGGGCTGGCCTTCGACGGCGACGCCGACCGCTGTGTCGCCGTCGACGAGCGCGGTGAGCCGGTGAGCCCGAGTGCGATCACCGCGTTGGTGGCCGTCCGCGAGCTCGCGAAGGCCCCCGGCTCCGCCGTCATCTACAACCTGATCACCTCGCAGGCGGTGCCGGAGATCGTCGCCGAGCACGGGGGTCGGCCGATCCGCACCCGCGTCGGGCACTCGTTCATCAAGCAGACGATGGCCGAGACCGACGCCGTGTTCGGCGGTGAGCACTCGGCGCACTACTACTTCCGCGACTTCTGGAGGGCGGACTCCGGGATGCTGGCCGCGCTGCACGTGCTGGCGGCGCTGGGCGAGCAGGACGGGTCGCTCTCGGAGCTGATGGCGAGCTACGTGCGCTACGCCGCATCCGGTGAGATCAACTCGACCGTTCGTGACCCGGTCGACCGGATTGCTGCGGTCCGGGAGACTTACGCGGGCCGCGACGGTGTCGAGCTCGACGAGCTGGACGGGCTCACCGTGCGGCTGCCCAGCGGCTCCTGGTTCAACCTGCGCGCGTCCAACACCGAACCGCTGCTGCGGCTCAACATCGAGGCCGTCGACGCCGCCGCGGTGGCCGCGCTGCGCGACGAGGTGCTGACCGTGGTCCGCGCGTAACAAACCTCCACCGGTGGGAGGTCGGATCGGGCGGTCCGCGTCCTGCCCTGGCAGCATCGTAGGGAACCGACCTGCACGCAGAATCGAGGAGGACCGTGGCCGTAGAGCTCGATCCCCAGCTGATGGACATCCTGGCCTGCCCGTCCGACGACCATGCCCCATTGCGGGCGGGCACCGCCACCGACCCGGACGCCGACGTGCTCACCTGCACGGCGTGCGGGCGCAGCTACCCGGTTGTGGACGGCATCCCGGTACTGCTGCTCGAGGAGGCCGTCGCGCCGGCCACCGCGGGCGGCGCCTGACCGTGCTCGACGACACCCTGCTCGCCGACCCGGGGGCGCTGGCTGAGCTCGACGCCGACGGCGAGCTGCGCTCGGCGGCCACGGCGGGCGCGCAGGTTCGGTCGGCAGCCCAGGTCGCCCGCGACGTCGGCGTCGGCGAGCTGGCCGGCACCCGCCCACGCGCGCTGGTCCTGCTGCGTCGGCCGGGCGGGTCCGGTCCGGCCGTCGGCCTGCTCGCCGCCCTGCTCGAACCGGTGTCTCCCGTCCCGGTCGTGCTCGCCTCGACCACCCCGAGCTGGGTCGGCCCGCTCGACGTCGTCGTGGCGCACACCGCCGATCCGACCGACGTCGAGCTGGCCGACAGCGTGGTCCGCGCGGTCCGGCGCGGGGCGGAGGTGGTGCTCTCCGCGCCCGCTGACGGACCGGTGGCCTCGGCGGGAGCCGGGCGCGTCCGGCTGGTGGAACCGCGCATCCCGGTGCCGCCGGGGCTGGATCTGCCGCGGGCGCTGGCCGTCGGGCTCACCGTGGTGGCCGTGCTCGGCCTGCTCGACACCCCGCTCGACCCCGCACTCGACCAGCTGGCTGACCAGCTCGACGCCGAGGCCGAGCGCAACCAGCCCGGCCATGAGCCGTTCATGAACCCCGCCAAGTCGCTCGCGCTGCGGCTCGCCGAGCACACCCCGCTGCTGTGGGGGACCGATCCGCTGGGCGCCGCCGTCGCCGACTATGCCGCGACGGCCCTGGCCACGCATGCCGGCGTGGTGGCCTACGCCGCCGACGCCGATCGGGCGGCCACCGCCACCGGGCTCGTCCGCATGTTGGACCGTGAAGCGGCGGGCTCCGACGTCTTCCACGACCCCTTCGACGACCCTCCCGGCGCCGAGGCACCCCCGGTGCGCCTGGCGCTGCTCGCCACCGGTGCGGACGACCCCGGTCAGGTGCTGCTGCGGCGCACCGGTCGCACGTGGCCCTCGGCCGATGTCGTGCACCCGGTGGAGGAGGTGGCCCGCGGCGTCCCGCATGCTGGGCTGCTGCGGGCGGGCCTGCTCGCGTCGCGACTCCACATGGCCGCGGTGTACCTCGGGCTGGCCACCCGCACGCTCGAGCCGGCCCCTGGCATCCATGCGCGCTCCGCCGGCGCTATCCGTGACGAGAGAAGCTGACGGCACAGTGGAGCTGCTGGACAACCCGGTACGGCCCTACGCGTGGGGATCACGAACCGTGATCGCCGAGCTGCTGGGCGAGGACGTGCCGTCGCCGCATCCCCAGGCCGAGCTGTGGTTCGGTGCGCACCCTGCCGATCCGTCGCATCTGGTGTACCCCGACGGGCGGCGCACCTCGATGCTCGACGCCGTGCGCGACGATCCGGAGCGGCTGCTCGGCCCCGACCGCAGCGGCCACTGGGACGCGACCCTGCCGTTCCTGCTCAAGGTGCTCGCCGCCGACGAGCCGCTGTCGCTGCAGGCGCACCCGAGTGCCGAGCAGGCGCTGGCCGGGTTCGCCCGCGAGGACGTGGCGGACATCGCGCGCGACGCTCCCGACCGCAACTACCGCGACCCCAACCACAAGCCCGAACTGCTCTGCGCGCTCTCGGAGTTCCACGCGCTCGTCGGTTTCCGGGACCCGGCGGCGACAGTCCGGCTGGTGCACGCGCTCGACGTCCCGGAGCTGGCGGGCCACGCCGAGCTGCTCGCAGCGCAGCTCGACGCCGACGGCCTGCGCGCGCTGTTCACCACCTGGATCACGCTGCCGCAGTCGATGCTGGACACGCTCGTGCCCGCGCTGCAGGAGGGCTGCGTCCGGCTGGCCCGGGACGCAGCCCGCGGCGCCGAGTTCCGGGCCGAGGTGTGCACCGTGCTGGAGCTGTCCGAGCGCTACCCCGGCGACGCGGGTGTGCTGGCCGCGCTGCTGCTCAACCGCGTCACGCTGGCGCCGGGCGAGGCGCTGTTCCTGCCGGCCGGCAACCTGCACGCCTACCTGTCCGGGGCCGGCATCGAGCTGATGGCGAACTCCGACAACGTGCTGCGCGGCGGCCTGACGTCCAAGCACGTCGACGTCGCGGAGCTGCTGCGGGTGCTCGACTTCGTCGCGGCTCCGCCACCGATATGCACCGGTCGACCCGACAGCGGTTGGATCTGCTACGACACTCCGGCCGAGGAGTTCCTGCTGCGTCGCTGGGAGGGCAGCTCCGCCGCTCCAGTCGCCGTGCCCGACGGGGGTCCGCGGATCCTGCTGTGCACGGCCGGCGCGGCGTGCGTCCGGTCGGCGGGCGTCGACCTGGAGATCCCCCGCGGTGCGTCGCTCTGGCTGGCCGGGGTGGACCGCGGGGTCACGGTGCACGCTCGCGTGGAGGGCACGCAGCTGTTCCTGGCCAGCGACGGTCTCAACCCCTGACCGCAGGCCGATCAGGTGGTGTGGCAAGTGTCCTGGTAGGGGAGCCCTGGGATGTAGCGGGCCCACTCGTCTGGGTCGAGCCCGCCTCTGGTGATGGAGCAGGCCCGCTCTACGACGTGGTCTCGGACCTGGTTGCGGTCGTCGGTCACGTCCCAGAGGATCACACGATTGTCGGTGCTGGCGGTGGCCAGGAGCGCCCCGTCCGGGGCGAACGCCACCGAGGACACCGAGCCGGTGTGGCCGGTGAGGGGCGGGTCGCGACGGCGGGGTTGGGCCGGGTCGGTGACGTCCCACAGGACCGCTGTGCCGTCGGCGCTGGCGGTGGCCAGGCTGGCCCCGTCCGGAGCGAACGCCACCGAGTTCACCGAGTCGGTGTGGGCGGTGAGCGGCCGGACGAGGATGCGAGGCTGAGCCAGGTCGTCGCTGAGGTCCCAGAGGATCACCGTGTTGTCGGCGCTGGCGGTGGCCAGGGTGGCACTGTCCGGGGCGAACGCCACCGAGAGCACCGAGCCGGTGTGGCGGGTCAGCGGTGGCCCGAGTCGGCGGGGCTGCGTCGGGTCGGCGAGGTCCCAGAGGATCACCGTTCCGTCGACGCCTGCGGTGGCCAGGGTGGCACCGACCGGGGCGAACGCCACCGAGAGCACCGAGCCGGCGTGGCCGGTCAGCGGTGACTCGAGCCGGCGGGGTTGGGTCGGGTCGGTGCGGTCCCAGAGGATCACCGTCCCGTCGAAGCCGGCGGTGGCCAGGGTCTTCCCGTCCGGGCTGAACGCCACCGCGTTCACCGAGCCGGTGTGGCCGGTCAGCGGTGGCCCGATGGGGCGGGGCTGGGTCCGGTCGGTGAGGTCCCAGAGGATCACCGTTCCGTCGACGCCGGCGGCGGCCAGGGTCCTCCCATCCGGGCTGAACGCCACCGCGTTCACCGAGCCGGTGTGGTCGGTCAGCGGTGGTCCGAGCCGGCGGGGTTGGGTCGGGTCGGTGCGGTCCCAGAGGATTACCGTCCCGTCGAAGCCGGCGGTGGCCAGGGTCCTCCCGTCTGTGGTGAACGCCACTGTGTACACCGAACTGGTGTGGCCGGTGAGAGTGTCGGCGTAGCGGGTCGTGGCGAGGGTGGTGACCAGATTGACGTAGGTGTCGTCGCTGGGTTGGATGTACTGGGCGGCGATACCGAGCTGCAGTGCGGTGCGCGGGTCGGCAACCCGGATGGCATCGGCTTGGGCGACGAGCTGGCCAGCGGTGGCACCCCGCTGCTGTTCCTGCGCGATGCCGAGCTGGTAGAATGTGACACTCACTGCAACTAGAGCGATGAACAGTACCGCCAGAACGGCGGCGTCTCGCCTGCGGCGGAAACGGTCGCGACGGATGCTGGCGTGCAGGAACTGCCTGGCTTTCAGGCTGAGTTCGACGCGTTCGGCGACCAGTACCTTCCACCGGAGCCACCACCGTGACCAGCGTCGTTGCGGTGCGGTTGCCTCGGACGGGACGTTCTGCCGGAGCCGGGCTCCGGTGTCGGTCACGGCAGCGGCGAGTTGCCCACCCATCCACAACCGGGCAGGGTGGCGGTCGTTGTCGTGCCATTCACCGGCCGCACGCTCCACGGCGCGGCGGGCCCGCAGTGCCGTCACGTTCCTCGCGATGGCGTCGGCGAGTGGGGGCCAGGCGGAGAAGAACGCCTCGTGGGCGACCCCGATCACGACGGCGCCGTTTTCGGTGTCGGTGCTCAGAAGTCGCCGCGTGACGAAGACGCTCAGCTCGGCGACCACCGGACCGGGCAGCTCGTCGCGGTTGACGCGCCAGCGGATGGGGCGGTCGTGCTCGTCGACGGTGACCAGCCGCAGCAGCCCGCCGATCACCTTCTCGCGGCTCCGGCCGCCGACGGCGACCGCTTCGGCCAGGGCCGCGTTGGCCTGGTGGGTCAAGGCACCTCGCACCCCGCCGAGCTGGTCGTAGCGTGTGGTCGAGAGCTGGCCGCCGCGGGGGATGCCGTCGGTGAGCTGGGCCAGGGTGAACGCCAGCAGTGGCAGTGCTTCGCCGGTGTCGGTGTCCTCGACCAGTCGGTCTGTCAGGGTGTCGTCCAGGGTGATCCCGGCCATCTGGGCGGGCCTTTCGATCACTGCACGAGAGCGTCGCGGCGTAGTGGGCGCAGCGTGTAGGTGAAGGTGGGCAGTGCTGCCAGACCGGGGTCGAGCAGGAGTTGGTCGAGAAACTCCGGGCTCAGCGTGGCCACCACCTGCACCGGACCGGTGAGCGCCGGGCGCAGCAGCTCGGCGAACCTCGTCCGTTCGGCGGGAGCGCTCTGGGTGAGTAGCTCCTCGAACTGGTCGGCCACGATCAGCAGGCGTTGCTGTGGACCGGTGGGGGCGGCAAGGAGCAGCTCGTCGGTCAGCGAGGTCAGTCCGCGCTGGCCGAGTCGGTGGTGGACGTGTTCCACCGTCCAATCGAGGCCGACCCGCCGTGCGGCGGCGGCCAGTTCTCGAGCCAGCGCCGCGACCGGATCTGCCCCCGGCACGATCGGCGACAGCGTCGACCAGCCCGACTCGCGGGCAAGCACCGGCACCAGACCGGCGCGTACCAGCGAGGACTTGCCACTCCCCGACGGGCCCACCACCAGTAGCGCGGACGTCTCGGCCGCGGAGCGCAGCAGCTCGGTGAGCTGCTTGACCTCCTCGGTTCGGCCGAAGAACACCCGGTGCTGGTCGGCGTCGAACGGGCGCAACCCCGGGAACGGGGAACGATCGTCGGGCCAGCCCGCGCCGCCGGCGGCATCGACCCGGCGCAGCGCCTCGTTCAGCGCGGCACGCGCGGCGTCTGGATCCGCGGTCATGCTGGTGAACTGCACGTCGGTCAGCAGTGGATGGGTCACCTCCGGTCCGGCGCGCATCGGCAACAGCCTGCTGCCCCGCGACTGGGCGGTGGCGATCTCGGCCGTGCACCAGATGGACGTCAGGTAGGCCGGGGTGACCACGCAGACCACCGCGTCGGCCCACCGCAGCCGCTCGAGCAGCCGCTGCCGCCACCGATCGCCGACCGCGATGCCGTCGCGTAGATCCTGAGCCAGGAACACCTCGTGGCTGGCACTGATCAACCACCGGTGTACCTCGCAGGCCAGCCCGTTATCCGTGTTGGCATAGCTGACGAAGACCCTGGCCACCGCACCTCCCCGTCGGCGCCACGACCGAGTGTACCGACCCTGCTGATTCCGTTGGATCGGTCACTGCGCCTTCTCGACGTCAGTCGCCCCTGGTGCGCAGGTGTCCTGATAGGACAGATCCAGATCCGAGATGTAACGGGTCCACTCGTCAGGACTGAGCCCGCCGTCGGCGATGGAACAGGCGCGCGCCACCGCGTGCTCCCGGACGTCGTTGAGACCCCTGAGGTTCCACAGGGTCACCTTGTCGTCGGAGCTGGTGATCTTCAGGGCCGTTCCGTCGGGGGCGAACGCCACCGAGGTCACCGGGCTGGTGTCGGCGGTGGGGAGTGGGCTGAGGCGGCGGGCCTGGGTCCGGTTGGTGATGTCCCACAAGATCGTCGTGCCGTCGCGGCTACCGGTGGCCAGGATCGTTCCGGTCGGGTCGAACGTCGTCGATTCCACCGTGTTGATGCGGCCGGTCAGCGGTGACCAGGATCGGCTGGGTTGGTCTGTGTCGGTCAGGATCACCGTGTCGTTCCTGATCTCTGCGGTCACGGTCGTCCCGTTCTGGGAGAGTTCCGTCGAGGGCGCCCAGTTGATGTGATCAGTGGGGAGCAGGTTGATCCTGCGGGGTTGGGCCGGGTTGGTGGTATTCCACAGGATCACCGTTTTGTCCACGCTGGCGGTAGCCAGGGTCGCCCCGTCGGAGGTGAACGCTGCGGAGTTCACCTGGCCGGTGTGGCCGGCCAGCGGTAGCCCGAGCTGGCGGGGTTTGGCCGGGTCTCTCATGTCCCACAGGGTGACCGTGTCGTTAGCGTCGGCGGTGGCCAGCGTCGTCCCGTCCGGGGTGAACGCCAGCGAGGACACCGAGTCGGTGCCTTCGGTGGGGAGAGTACCGAGGCGGTTGGGCAGCGCCGGGTCGGTGATGTCGCGCAGGGTGACTGTGCCGTTGGTGTCGGCGGTGGCGGCCAGGGTCGTCCCCTCCGGGGTGAACGTCACCGAGGACACCGAGCCGGTGCCTTCGGTGGGGAGGGCGTCGAGGATGGTGGGCTGAGCCGGGTCGGTGATGTCGCGCAGGGTGATCGTGCCGTTGGCGTCGGCGGTGGCCAGGATCGTCCCGTCCGGGCTGAACGTCACCACGAGTACTGAGCTGGTGTGGTCGGTCAGTGGCGACCCGAGCATGCGGGGTTGAGCCGGGTCGGTCACGTCCCACAGGATGACGGTGCTGTCGGTGCTGGCGGTGGCCAGGATCGTTCCGTTCGGGGTGAACGCCACCGAGTTCACCGGGCTGATGTGGCCGCTCAGCGGTGCTCCGAGCGGGCGGGGTTGAGCCGGGTCGGTGAGGTTCCACAGGATCACCGTGCCATCGGTGCTGGCGGTGGCCAGGGTCGTCCCATCGGGGGTGAACGCCATCGCGACCACCGAGCCGTCGTGGCCGGTCAGCGGCGGCCCGAGCATGCGGGGTTGAGCCGGTTCTGTCACGTCCCGCAGGACCACTGCGCCGTCGATGTCACCGGTGGCCAGGGTCGTCCCGTCCGGGGTGAACGTCACCGAGCTGGTCGGGTCGGTGAGGGCGCCGGCGTAGCGGGTCGTGCTGAGGGTGTTGACCAGCCCGGCACGGGTCTCGCCGCCGGGTTGGATGTGGTGGGCGGCGATACCGAGTCGCAGCGCGGTGCGTGGATCGGTGTCCCGGATGGCCTCGGCTTGCGCGACGAGTTGGCGGGCGACGGCGATCCGCTGCTGCTCCTGCGCGGCGCCTTGCTGCTCGACCGCAACAACGACGGCAACCAGGGCAAGGACCAGCAGTACCGACAGGATGGTGGTGTTGCGCCTGCGCTGGGAGCGGTCGCGCCGCATGCTGGTGTGCAGGAACTGACGAGCCTGGTCGCTGAGGTCGACGCGATCGGTGACCACGGTGTGGTGGCGGCGCGGCCACCAGGGCGGGGGTCTGCGCTGAGGTGCTGCGTCGGTCGGTGCTGTTCCGGTGCCGATGCGGGCACCGGTGTCGGTAACCGCGGTGGTGAGCTGGCTGCCGCTCCACAACCGGGACGGGGGACGTTCGCTGTCGTGCCAGTCACGGGCAGCGTGCTCGACGGCGCGGCGGGCCCGCAGGGCCGAGGCCGAGGCGGTGACGGCATCGGCGAGCGGGGGCCAGGCGCACAGGAACGCCTCGTGGGCGACGCCGATGACCACGATGCCGTTGTCGGTGTCGGTGCTCAGCAGCCGCCGCGCCACGAAGGTGTCCAGCTCGGCGACCACCGGATCGGGCAGTTCGTCGCGGTTGACCCGACAGCGGGTGGGGCGGCCGTGCTCGTCGACGGTGACCAGCCGCAGCAGTCCGGTAACCACTTGCTTGCGGCTCCGTCCGCCTACGGCGACGGCGTCGGCCAGGGCAGCGTTGGCCTGATGGGTAAGGGCACCTTGCACCCCGCCGAGCTGGTCGTAGCGTGTGGTCGCCAGTCGCCCGCCGCGGGCGACCCCCTCGGCGAGCTGGGCCAGGGTGAACGCCAGCAGCGGCAACGCCTCCCCGGTGTCGGTGTCCTCGACCAGCCGGTCGACCAGGCCCTCGTCCACGTCGATCCCGGCCAGACCGGCGGGTTTCTCGATCACTGCGCGCAGCGCTTCATGGCGTAGTGGGCGCAGTGTGTAGGTGTTCGTGGGCAGGGTGGCCAGGTCGGGGTCGGCCAGCATCTGGTCGAGGAACTCCGGGCTCAGCGTGGCCACCACCTGCACCGGACCGGTCAGTGCTGGGCGTAACAACTCGGCGAAGCGAGCCCGCTCGGAGGGTGCGGCCTGGGTGAGCAGCTCCTCGAACTGGTCGATCACGATCAGCAGGCGTCGCCGCGGACCGTCTCGGGCGGCGAGCAGCAGTTCGTCAGCCAGCTCGGTCAGGCGACCGTTGTCGAGCCGCTGGCGTACTCGCCGCACCGTCAGGTTCAGGCCTGCCTCCCGGGCTGCGACAGCCAGTTCCCGGGCCAGCGCCGCGACCGGATCGGCCCCCGGCACGATCGGCGGCAACGTCCACCAGCCGGGTTCGCTGGCGATGACCGGCACCAGTCCGGCGCGGACCAGCGAGGACTTGCCACCCCCCGACGGGCCCACCACCAGCAATGCCGCACCCCTGGCGTGCTCGGCCGGCGACCGCACCAGGGTGGCGAGCTCCTTGGTCTCCTCGGTACGCCCGAAGAACACCCGATGCTGGTCGGTCTCGAACGATCGCAACCCCGGGAACGGGGAACAGTCCTCCGGCCAGACCAGATCGACCAGGCGCAACGCCTCGACCAGAGCGGGACGGGCCGCGGCCGGGTCCTGCGTCAGGTCGGTGTGCTGGACAGTCGTCAGCAGCGGGTGTGTCACGCCCGGCTCGGCTTTGACGGGCAGCAGCCGGCTGCCCCGGGCCCGGGCGGTCGCGATCTCGGCTGCACACCACACTGACCCCAGGTAGGCCGAGGTGACCAGGCAGACCACCGCATCGGCCCGTTGCAGCTCGTCGTGCAGCCGCTGCTCCCACTGCTCGCCGACCGTGATGCCGTCACGCAGGTCTCGAGCCAGGAACACCTCATGGCCGGCCTCGATGAGCCACCGGTACACCTTGCTGGCCACCGCGAGATCCTCACGGGCATGGCTGACGAATACCCTGGCCACCACATCTCCCCGTCGGCGCCACGACCGGATGATCGGATGCCACCGGTCCCGTAGCCTGCCGTGACATACAGGATGGCAGACGGTCGCTGGGCCTGCCCCTGCCGCGTTTTCCTCTCGACGAGGTGTCACCTCCGTGACGTGCTGGGCAGGCGGCCTCGCGGGGACCGGAAGCCGCTAGGGTCACAGCGGATCAGGTTCGTGGGGCGAGGGGAGTGCAGTGGCGGCGAGCGGTGGAACCCGGGCGATCGTGGCGGCGCTGCTGGCCAACGCCAGCATCGCGATCGCCAAGTTCGTCGGCTACCTGATCACCGGGTCGTCGTCGATGCTGGCGGAGTCGGTGCACTCGGTGGCTGACACGTCCAACCAGGGTCTGCTGCTGCTCGGCGGGTACCGGGCCAAGCGGGTGGCCACGCCGGAGCACCCGTTCGGCTACGGTCGGGACCGCTACTTCTACTCGTTCGTGGTCGCCCTGCTGCTGTTCACGCTCGGCTCGGTCTTCGCGCTCTATGAGGGCATCCACAAGCTGGCCGAGTCCGAGCCGCTGACCTCGCCGATCGTCGCCGTCGTGATCCTCCTTGTCGCAATCGGGCTGGAGTCGATCTCCTTCCGCACCGCGATCGTCGAGTCCCGTCCGCTGAAGGGTTCGCGCACCTGGTGGCAGTTCATCCGCCAGTCCACGGTGCCGGAGCTACCGGTGGTGCTGCTGGAGGATCTCGGTGCGCTGGTCGGGCTCGTGCTGGCCCTGCTCGGCGTCGGGTTGACAGTGCTCACCGACAACCCGGTGTTCGACTCGCTGGGCACGATCTCGATCGGCGTGCTACTGGGCGTCATCGCGATCATCTTGATCATCGAGATGAAGAGCCTGCTCATCGGCGAGGGCGCCGCGGTTCCGGTGCTCGCCACGATCATCTCCAGGCTGGAGTCCGGCGCCGTCTCGCGGGTGCTCCACATCAGGACCCAGTACCTCGGACCCGGGGAGCTGCTGGTGGCTGCGAAGATAGCGCTGACACCGGGCCTTCCCGTCGAGGAGGTCGCCCGCGCCATCGACGAGGCCGAGGCACGGGTCCGCACCGCGGTCCCGGATGCCAGGATGATCTACCTGGAGCCCGACCTCGACCGAGCCACCGTCACCAGCTGACGCGAGCCCGAACAACGCGGGCACGAACGGCGTTTCGTCGCTCAATCGTGACCGACTGGCCGCCGTCGGCGGACGCGATCCACGACACAGGGTGACGGTGCACCGAGCTCGCCGCATCCGTCGTAGGCTCAAACTAGATCCAGACGACCCGGCGTCGCGGCTGCTGCGGGTGGCGCCGACAGGGTAGAAGATGAGGTTTTCCTGACGTGTCATCCACCACAGATGCGTCCGCAGGCCGGGCACAGATCGCGGCGCGGACGCTTCGCACGGACCGGTGGTGGCTGCCACCGCTGGCCAACCTCGTCGGACTCACCGCGTGGGTCGTCTACGCGACGGTCCGGGCGTTCGAGCAGGACGGCTACTTCGTTGAGCAGTACAACTACCTGACGCCGTTCTACTCACCGTGCGTGTCCCGTGGCTGCGTCGAGGAGGCGGCGCACTTCGGACGGTTCCTGCCCGACGTCTGGTGGTTGCCCTACGCTGCGCTCTCGTTGCCGTTCCTGCTGCTGTTCCGGTTCACCTGCTACTACTACCGCAAGGCCTACTACCGGGCCTTCTGGCTCTCGCCGCCGGCCTGCGCCGTGGCCGAGCCACACCGGCGCTACACCGGGGAGACGCGGTTCCCGCTGCTGGGCCAGAACCTGCACCGCTACTTCTTCTACGCCGCCGTGATCATCTCGGCGATCAACACCTACGACGCGATCCTGGCGTTCCGCACCGCGGACGGCGAGTTCGGCCTGGGGCTGGGCAACTTCGTCCTGCTCGGCAACGTGATCGCGCTCTGGGCGTACACCCTGTCGTGCCACTCCTGCCGCAGCATCATCGGCGGCAGGCTGAACCACTTCTCCCAGCACCCGCTGCGCTACCGGCTGTGGGTCCAGGTCTCGGCGCTCAACGGCCGGCACATGCAGCTGGCCTGGCTCACGCTGGGGACGTTGGCCGTCACCGACTTCTACGTTCTTGCAGTGTCGGTGGGCTGGATCCCCGACCTGCGGCTGGTCAACTGAGGTGAACAACGATGACTGAGATCGAGCGATACTCCTACGACGTCGTCGTCATCGGTGCCGGGGGCGCGGGGCTGCGGGCCGCGATCGAGGCCCGCATGCAGGGCAAGCGGACGGCGATCATCTCGAAATCGCTGTTCGGCAAGGCGCACACCGTGATGGCCGAGGGCGGTTGTGCCGCGGCGATGGGGAACGTCAACAGCCACGACAGCTGGCAGGTCCACTACCGCGACACCATGCGCGGCGGGAAGTTCCTCAACAACTGGCGGATGGCCGAGCTGCACGCCAGGGAGGCGCCCGACCGCGTCTGGGAGCTGGAGACCTACGGCGCGCTCTTCGACCGCACGCCCGAGGGGAAGATCAGCCAGCGCAACTTCGGCGGGCACACCTACCCGCGGCTCGCACACGTCGGTGACCGCACCGGGCTGGAGATGATCCGCACCCTGCAGCAGAAGATCGTCTCGTTGCAGCAGGAGGACCACGCGGCCACGGGCGATTACGAGGCCAGCATCCGGGTCTTCCACGAGACCACGGTCACCGAGCTCTTCACGGCCGACGGCGCGATCGCCGGGGCGTTCGGCTACTACCGCGACACCGGCGGGTTCGTCCGCTTCGATGCCCCCGCCGTCATTCTCGCCACCGGCGGGATCGGCAAGAGCTACCAGGTGACGTCCAACTCCTGGGAGTACACCGGCGACGGCCACGCGCTGGCCCTGCGCGCGGGTGCCACCCTGATCAACATGGAGTTCCTGCAGTTCCACCCGACCGGCATGGTGTGGCCGCCGTCGGTGAAGGGGATCCTGGTCACCGAGAGTGTCCGCGGGGACGGCGGGGTGCTGCGCAACGCCGAGGGCAAGCGCTTCATGTTCGACTACATCCCCGACGTGTTCAAGGAGCAGTACGCCACGTCCGAGGCCGAGGGCGATCGCTGGTACGCCGACCAGGAGAACAACCGCCGCCCCCCGGAGCTGCTCCCGCGTGACGAGGTCGCCCGCGCGATCAACACCGAGGTCAAGGCCGGGCGGGGCAGCCCGCACGGCGGCGTCTTCCTCGACATCGCCTCGCGGCTGTCACCCGAGGAGATCCGCAAGCGGCTGCCCTCGATGTATCACCAGTTCCGGGAGCTGGCCGACGTCGACATCACCCGGGAGTCGATGGAGGTCGGCCCGACCTGCCACTACGTGATGGGTGGGGTCGAGGTCGAGCCCGACTCCGCGATGTCGACGGTGCCGGGCCTGTTCGCGGCAGGGGAGTGCGCCGGCGGCATGCACGGCTCCAACCGGCTCGGCGGCAACTCGCTGTCGGACCTGCTGGTGTTCGGCCGCCGCGCCGGCGCCGGTGCCGCGGCCTACGTCGACGGGCTCGCGGGCGTCGTCCCGGCCGTGCACGTCGAGGACGTCGCCGAGGCCCAGCGACGCGCGCTGCTGCCGTTCTCCAGTGCCACCGAGGGCGGTGAGAACCCGTTCGTGGTGCACCTGGAGTTGCAGAAGACGATGAACGACCTGGTCGGCATCATCCGCAAGGCCGAGGAGATGGAGCTGGCGCTCAAGGCGCTGCGCGACCTCGCGGTCCGCACCCGGAGCGTCAGCGTCGTGGGCCGCCGCGAGTTCAACCCGGGCTGGCACCTCGCGTTGGATCTGCGCAACATGCTGCTCGTGTCGCTGTGCGTGGCCCGGGCCGCGCTGGAGCGCCAGGAGAGCCGGGGAGGGCACACTCGCGACGACTACCCGGTGCTGGACTCCGACTGGCGCAACGTGCTGCTGGTGCTGTCGGCCCGCGGTGAGGACGGCGTCGAGCTGGCGCGCCAGAAGCAGGTACCGATGCGAGCCGAGCTGCTGGACCTGTTCGAGCTCGACGAGCTGAAGAAGTACTACACCGGCGACGAGCTGGGCGGTCACAGAGCTGGTGCCACGGGCGCCGGGAAGGCGATGCAGTGAGCTACGACGCCCATTTTCGCGTCTGGCGCGGCGACTCCGAGGCCGGCGAGCTGGTCGACTACCCGGTGGAGGTGAACGAGGGCGAGGTCGTCCTCGACATCATCCACCGGCTGCAGCAGACCGCGGCGAACGACCTCGCCGTGCGCTGGAACTGCAAGGCCGGCAAGTGCGGCTCCTGCAGCGCCGAGATCAACGGCCGTCCGCGGCTGATGTGCATGACGCGGATGTCCACCTTCGCCGAGGACGAGGTCATCACCGTCACGCCGTTGCGGGCGTTCCCGGTGGTCCGGGACCTCGTCACCGACGTCTCGTTCAACTACACCAAGGCCCGCGAGATCCCCAGCTTCGCGCCGCCGCCGGATCTGGAGCCCGGCGAGTACCGGATGGCCCAGGTCGACGTGGAGCGCAGCCAGGAGTTCCGCAAGTGCATCGAGTGCTACCTGTGCCAGAACACCTGCCACGTGGTGCGTGACCACGAGGAGAACAAGGAGAACTTCGCCGGCCCGCGCTACCTGATGCGGATCGCGGAGCTCGACATGCACCCCCTCGACGTCGCGGACCGGCAGCAGGAGGCGCAGTCCGAGCACGGTCTCGGCTTCTGCAACATCACCAAGTGCTGCACCGAGGTGTGCCCGGAGAACATCAAGATCACCGACAACGCGCTCATCCCGCTCAAGGAGCGCGTGGTCGACCGCAAGTACGACCCGCTCGTCTGGCTGGGCAACAAGATCCGCCGCCGCTGACGCGCCCGTGCGCGGAAATCGTCGCCCTGGCGACGATT
>JBBSQN010000128.1:0-17190 GCA_038257875.1 Mycobacteriales bacterium | reverse complement strand
TGGTGAGCATCCGCCCCGACGACCTGGCCGCGCAGCTGGTGCGTGCGGCACTCGATCAGGTACCCCAGCTCGACCCGTCCGAGATCGACGACCTCATGCTCGGCTGCGGCCAGCCGGGCGGCGAGCAGGGCTTCAACACGGCCCGCGTCGTGGCGATCCTGCTCGGCTACGACCAGCTGCCCGGCACCACGGTCAACCGCTACTGCTCGTCCTCGCTGCAGACCACCCGGATGGCACTGCACGCGATCAAGGCAGGTGAGGGCGACGTGTTCGTCTCCGCCGGGGTAGAGATGGTGTCGCGGTTCACGAAGGGCAGCTCCGACTCGCTGCCCGACACCCACAACCCGCTGTTCGCCGACGCCGAGGCGCGCACCGCGACCGCCGCCGAGTCCGGCGCCGACTCCTGGACCGACCCCCGCGAGCACGGCGCGGTTCCCGACGTCTACATCGCGATGGGCCAGACCGCGGAGAACCTCGCACGCGCCAAGGGGGTCACCCGCGAGGACATGGACCGCTTCGGCGTCCGTTCGCAGAACCTCGCCGAGAAGTCGATCGCGAACGGGTTCTTCGCCCACGAGATCGCCCCGGTCACGCTGCCCGACGGCACGGTCGTCACCACCGACGACGGCCCCCGCGCCGGGGTCACCTACGAGGTCGTCAGCGGGCTCAAGCCGGTGTTCCGCCCCGACGGCCGGGTCACGGCGGGCAACTGCTGCCCCCTCAACGACGGCGCCGCAGCACTGGTGATCATGTCTGACACGAAGGCCGCCGAGCTGGGGGTGACCCCGCTGGCGCGCGTGGTGTCCACGGGGGTGTCCGCGCTGTCGCCGGAGATCATGGGGCTCGGCCCGGTCGGGGCGTCCACGCAGGCACTCGCCCGGGCCGGTATGACCATCGACGACGTCGACCTCGTTGAGATCAACGAGGCGTTCGCCGCCCAGGTCCTCCCGTCGGCGCGCGAGCTGGGCATCGACGAGGACACGCTCAACGTCAATGGCGGCGCGATCGCGCTGGGCCACCCGTTCGGCATGACCGGCGCACGGATCACCACCACGCTGCTCAACGGGCTGCGCACCCACGACAAGCAGATCGGGCTGGAGACGATGTGCGTCGGCGGCGGGCAGGGCATGGCCCTGGTGCTCGAACGTCTCAGCTGACCACCGGCCCACAAACCGCCGCGGCCAGCACCTGGGTGGGTGCCGGCCGCGAGGTCACTCGGTGTGGAAGATCACTCTCCGCGCAGATAGCTCAGCAGGCGCAGGATCTCGATGTACAGCCAGACCAGCGTGGTCATCAGGCCGAACGCGATGTACCAGGCCAGCTTCGCGGGGGCACCGTCCCGCACCGCACGGTCGGCCATGTCGAAGTCGAGCAGCAGGCTGAACGCCGCGACACCGATCACCACGAGGCTGAAGATGATCGCGAGCGGGCCACCGGACCGCAGCCCGAGGTCGATACCGAACAGCCAGTTGCCCACCAGGTTCGCGACCATCAGCACGACGACGCCGATGAGGGCGCCCATCAGCCACTTCGTGAACCGGGGCGTCACCCGGACCGCACCGGTCTTGTAGACGACGAGCATGCCGACGAAGACGCCCGCGGTGCCGATGAGGGCCTGGAAGGCGATGCCCGGGTAGAGGTTGTTGAGCAGGCCCGCGATGGCCCCGAGCGCCACTCCCATGGCGGCCGAGTAGGTCAGCACCAGGGCGGGGTTGCTGCTCTGCTTGAAGATGATGATGAGAGCCACGACGAAGCCGACGATGAACGCCGGCAGTGCCAGGATGTAGGCCTGGGTGACCGCGGTGAGCACCCCCGCGGTGAGCGCGACACCCGCGCTGATGGCGGTCTTGGTGACGATGTCGTCGACCGTGATCGGACGATCACCGGTGTCGACACGCCCGTACCCGACCTTCGCGGCCTGGACGTCGGAGTAGGCAGCGGCGCCGCCCATCGCGCCGCCCTGGCGGTCGAAGGTGGCATACCCACCGCCCTGCCCACTGGGCAGGTTGCGGAATGCCGGATTGCTGCTGGTACGCACCTGTTCCTCCTCGGAAGCGTTTCGGGGGCGCCTGTGCTGTTCAACGTGGGAGTCGCCCGGGGCGTTCCCCGCTCGGTAAAGACGACTTTACTGCTCACGCCTCCGGCGGGGGCAGGCCCCGGGCAGACCCGCCCACGAACGGGTCCAGCGCGATCCCGGCGTCCTCCAGCGCGGCCTCGGTGCGCAGCCGGGCGAGGGCGCGATCGGAGCCGGCCGAGGTGGCGAGCGGGGCGTCCACGCCCACCACCAGGCAGGCATCCAGCAACGTCTCGTCGTAGGCGGCCAGCAGGGCCACCCGGCGCACCCGCGTGGGCTGCGCAGGTCCACACACCTCGCGGCGGAGCCGGCGCAGGTCCGCCACGACTGTCTCGAGCGCGGGCCCGGGTACGCACCTGCGGCTGCGGCGCCGCTGCGACACCGCGGTGACGGCAGCGGGGAGCAGTCGCAGTGCCAGCCAGAAGACCAGCGTCGGGACCACTGCGACGAGCAGGTACAGGAGCAGGCCCAGCAGGACCGAACGGTCACCCGCCACCCGGTGCAGGCTACTCTGCTGCACCCGCCCGCGAAGACCCCCGATTTCGGGTATCGACGGAGCGCTCGGCTGCCGATCCTGGTCGGCGGACCTTCCCCGATCTACAGCGAGGCCGCACATGGAACAGATCGAGCGATACGAGCAGGGTGTGCTGCCCGCGCGGCAGGCGTTCGCCGCCGAGCCCGCTGTCACGCTGATCCAGGATCCCGGGATCGGCGCGTCGCACCTCGAGGCGTTCTTCATCTACTACTCGGCGCTCGGCGTCGCGATGACGAAGCCGGTCGAGGGGTGGATCCGGCGGGCGGGCGAGGCCTGCGTCCAGGTGGGCGGGCCGGGCGTCGCCGAGCTCGGCGCGGCACTGCAGAAGCACGCGACGGCCGAGGCCGATCACCATCTCCTGATGGTCGCCGACCTGTGGCGCCTCTGCGCTCGTCGCGAGGCCGCCAGCCGGCCGGCCCCGAACCCCATCGAGCTGCTCGCCCTGCCGTGGCCGGAGTCGGCCAAGCGCTACCGGCAGCTGCACGAGGACCTCATCACCGGACCGGCGCCGTACGTCCAGATCGCGGTGGAGAACGAGATCGAGATGCTCTCGGTGGAGCTCGGACCGAGCCTGCTCGGCAACGCCCGCGCCCTGCTCGGAGCCGACATCTCCGGCGACCTCAGCTTCCTCACCCACCACGTGACACTCGACGTCGGGCACACGAGGTTCACCCGGCACCAGATGAAGGCGTTCCTGGCCCAGCGTCCGGACGCCGTCGACGCGCTTGTGACCGGCCGGCACCGCCGCGCTGGAGGCCTACCGCGCGTTCGTCGTGGACTGCGTGACGCTGGCCAGCCAGGTGCCCGCGGCGGCGCGATGACCCCGCGACGGCCGGCGTTCTCGTCCACGGGGCGTTCGACACGCTCCGGCCGGGGTTTCAAGCCCTGACGGAGAAAACCTCTGACCTTCTGCGATGGGAGCCGAGTTCACCCACATGAGTGGATGACACGCCGTAATAGTTTGCTCACGCGTTATCTAAGTATGGGACAAGTGAGCAACGTGGCCGCCGAGCCAGAGTGGTTCGGCGCCGCAACGGTCGTTCCGCTGGCCCCAGGACACCGCCGCCGGACCCCGGCACACCGGCTGGTGTGGCCGCCCCCGTCCCGCACTCCCGAGTCCACCGTCGCGCTGCGGGTGGCCGCGGAGCGTCAGCGGATCGCCGGATTGCTGCACGACGACGTCAGCTCGTTGCTGTTCGCGATGGCCGCCGGCGTCCAGCGCGCCGAGGCCCTGCACACCGACGACGTTGACGAGCTGCGCGGGGCCCTCGCGCGCGTCGGCGAGCAGGTGAGCGAGGTCTCCGACCGGCTCCGGAACGTGCTGCGCAGCTGCACACCCGCCGAGCCCGTCGAAGGTGTACCGGTCGCTGCCCAGCGCGACCTCGACGACCTCACCGAACGCAGCGGAATCCCCGCACACCTGATCGTCCACGGACGGGCCCGCGCGGTGTCGCCCGCCGTGGAGCGCGCCACCCTGAACTGCCTGCGCCAGGCACTGTTCAACATCGAACGGCACGCCCGCGCGAGTGTCGTGATCGTGACGCTGGACTACACGCCCACCGATGTCGTGCTCATCGTCCAGGATGACGGGCAGGGGCTGCCGGCCGGTTTCGAGGCCCACGCCGTTCCCGAGTCCGGTCACCACTGGGGCTTCGCCTCGATGGCGCGGCAGGTGCAGCAACGTGGCGGCGAGGTCGAGCTCACCGGCGACGAGGACGGTGGCGCGCGCCTGCGAGTCCGACTGCCCGCCTGAGCGCCGCCGTGCATCGGATACTTCTGGTCGACGACCATCCCGTCGTCCTCGACGGGCTTCGCGCCCTGCTCGACGCCATCGCCGACTTCGCGGTGGTCGGCGAGGCCATCGACCGGCACGCGGCCGTCCGGCTCGCGGCGGAGCTGCGGCCGGACGCAGTGGTGCTCGACCTGCGGTTGCACGGGCACTTCGCCGCCGACACCGCCACCGCGCTCAAGGCGGTCGCGCCTGAGGTCGCCGTGCTGATCCACACCGCCACCGAGGAGCTGGAGCCCGTGCGTGCCGCGCTGCGGGCGGGCGCGGACGGCGCGGTGTTCAAGGACGGCCGCGACCTCGTGCCCGCGCTGCGGGCCGTGCTCACCGGCGAGGGTCCCTACGTGGACGAGCGCCTGACCCGAACGTCGGAGGAGCGGCGCATCGACGCCTGCCGGGAGTTCGTGGAGCCGCTGTCGCCGCGGGAGTACGAGGTGCTCTGCGCGTTCGCCCTGGGCCGCTCCACCCGCGACACCGCCCAGGAGTTGTTCCTGGCCGAGAGCACCGTCCGCAGCTACACGAAAAGCCTGCTCACCAAGCTCGGCGCCCACAGCCGCATCGAGGCCGTGGCCACCGCCCGCCGAGTCTCCCTGATCTAACTCTCCGCGAGTCAGGCCTGCGCACTGGTCGCCGCGCGCTGTGGTTTCCGCGGTGGGCCGGACGGTGCGGCGCGGCGGCGGCGCAGCCACCACACCACCGCGGCCGTGCCGGCGAGCACGGCCAGCACGAGGCCGGTGATCGTCCACATGCCCCAGCCGCTGCCCGTGTAACCGGGCGGGGTCAGCGTGGTCTCACCGTCGACGTCGATCCGCTCGCCGTTGACCAGCAGCGACACCGTCCACTCTCGGATAACCGTCGGGCTGGTCACCTCGTAGAGGGCGGCGAGGTCCTGGGCGGGCCCGGCGCGGTCGAGCGTGAACGAGTACTGCCCGGTGGAGCCGACCGGCACCCACTGCGGGGCGGCGGTCGGGTCCAGCCCGGTGCCGGCGACGGCCGCCGGGTCCTGGGAGGCGATCCAGGTCGGGCTGAGCTGGTTGGCCTCCGCCCCGTTCGCGGTGAGGCGCAGGTACGGCTCTCCCGCGTCGCCGAGCACGACGACCTCGCTCGGACCGGCGTTGTCGATCGCGACACCGGGCGTCGGGTTGCCCTGCAGCGCGGTCAGCGTGACACCGGCCGCCGGCTGGGTCTGCGACAGCGTCGGCACGAACGAGCCGAGCGGTGGCCGGTACTCGAAATGCCCCTCGACCGACCCGAGCGCCTCGCCGTACAGCACCGGCACCGTCCAGGTGCCGAAAGCCTTGAGCGGCTCGTGATCGGACTTCTGCTGCGGGTCGAGCGTCGCCGCGTGCAGCCGGTGGTCGAACCAGCCCCACGCAGGTTCCTCCGACACCCGCGCCCAGACCGGGGTGCCCTTCTCGGCAGCCTTCTCCGGGATGGCGACGGCCCCGCCGGGAACCTTGGACGTGTACCACTCGGGCGAGCGGAAGTTGCCGAGCACACCCTCGGGGCCGATCCGGAACAGCGGGTCACCCACCGACGACAGGATCGTCACCTCGGTGGGCGTGGGGTTCTCGACCACGAACTGGGAGCCGAGCCGGGTGGTCTGCACCGTCACGCGCACACCCGGCATGTCCGGGGTGGCGCGATCGAGGACCGCCGCGATCTCCGGATCGGACCCCTCGTGCGCCGATGCCGCGGGCGCGAGCGTGAGCCCGACCAGCACCGTCATCACGGCGACGAGCACCGCCCGCCAGGAGCCGCGGAGAGCGGGGGCGCGCCGTGGCGCCCGTCCGGTGGTGACGATCCGGACGGGCGCCACGGTGGAGCCCCCGAGGGAGCGCTGTGTCATGGCGCTGCTACCTCGGGGTGGGTCGAACACGTCGCCGCCCCTGGCTACCGCCGAGGAGGCCGCCGGGCAGGATGGCATCGGGCTCGGCCGCACCGGACGGCGCGGCCGGGGCACCCTCACCGATACCGCTACCGGTGACGTCCGGAACGGGAGCGGTCAGGCCGGGCACCTCGAGCGGCACGCCGAGCGGGTCGGTCTCACCCGGCACCGTCGGCGTGCCGAGCGGGAGGGGCGGGTTGTTCAGCAGGGTGTTGGCCTCGGTCGGGGTGGCACCGTTGCCGTCGACGACGGTGTCCTCGCTCATGGGCTCGAGGGCCTGCTCGGAGTTGGACTCCTCGCCGACGTGGACGATCCGGGCGACCGACGGCACGTCGCCGCCGTCGGCACCGGGCTTGTTGACGAACAGGTAGTAGTACCCGGGTGGGGCCGCGACGCCGTCCTGGGGCGTCGTGGCGACCAGCGTGCCGTCCTCCTGCGGGGAGAACGGGAGCTCGAGGGTGCGGGTGTCGTTGTCCATCACGTGCTGCGGCGCGGGCATGCGCATCAGCATGACCTTGCTGACCTGCGACGCGTCCGCGGTCTCGATCGCGAAGTCCGCACCCCACGTCACGGCGGACTGCACGCCGTCGATGTGCGGCCGGTCGCCCTGGTGCAGGTAGGGCGGGGAGAAGATCTCGAACGACGGGTCCTTGTCGTTGTTGCCCGTGACGCCCGGGATCAGGTCCCGCTGGACGCCGTAGGCCAGCGAGATCGGCGAGTTACCGCCGACGAGCACCTGGCCGTTGGGCAGCAGCACCGCGTTGTTGTGGTAGGTGCGGGCCCGCTGCGGCAGCGCCAGGGTGGTGAAGGAGTTGGTCTCCGGGTTGTAGAGCTCCGGCTGCTTCACCGGCAGCTCCGCGCCCGGCAGGATGACCTCGTCGTTGCGCGCGCCCGAGGTCAGCAGGACCTCACCGGTGGGCAGCGGCGTGGGCTGGGTGAACCAGCGCCCGTTGTTGAGCGTCGGCCCGGGGGTGTTGCTCACGGTGCCGTCCTTGGTCACCGTGGTCAGGGTGGTGGTCGGCACCGCGACGTAGAGCCCCGGGGGTGGGCCGAGCGTGCCGCCGGCCCGCAGGATCGTCATTGTGTCGTACGGGGCCTTCATCGGCAGCGCGATCGACGCCGGAGAGCTGCGCGGGATGGTGATCCCGTTGCTCTCCCACGCGTTGGTCTCGAAGTTGAAGAAGCCCTGCACGCCGAACAGCGCCTCGTCGAGGGCTTGGCCGAACGGGCCCCACATCTGCCCGTCACCGGTGTAGAACAGCTTGCCGTTGGGCGTCAGGTAGACCCGCGAGTTCTGCGGCAGCGTCTTCTCCGAGGCGAGACCGGTGTAGTTCTCGGTCCACTCGGCGGTCGCGGGGTCGTAGGTCTCGGTGCGTCGGACCTGCGAGAGCTGCGTTGACTTGATCAGCTTCACGGTGCCGGACACGACCGCGACCTTGCCGTCGGGCAGGGTCAGCGCCGAGGGGTACCAGCGACCGAACTTCATCGGCGACGTGGCGTCCCAGCGATCCTGGGTGTGATCGAAGATCCGCGCGCTGCGCAGGCCCTCCAGCTCGACGACCCCGACGTTGAGGGGGGCGCCCTCGGCCTGCTCCAGGATCGACGGCTCGTTGTAGAAGTCGGTGCCGCCCATGAGCAGCTGGCGACCATCGGCCATCTGCACGATGTCGCCGCAGAAGATGTTGCCGTCGTTGTCCTGGACGTCGTCGGGCGCGCAGGTGGGCTTGGCCGCGGGCAGGCCGGCGACCCCGGCGACGCTGCCGACCAGGCCGTCACCGGGGCGACCGGGCACCCCGAGCACGCCGAGCGGGGCCTGGGTGAGGCAGTCCTCGCTGGTCCGGCCCTCGACGATGGTGGGGTTGTCCCCATCGGAGGTCTCGTTCACCGGGACCGTCCAGGACGGGGTCCCGGTGCGCAGGTCCAGCACGCGGGTGCGGTCGTTACGGGTCTCGGGCGCGAGGCCGGGGACGACGGTCTCCTCGCCGTTCTCCTCGCTCTCCAGACCGTTGCCGTAGAGGACGCGCCCGTCCGGCAGGACGGCGCTGGTCACGGCGACCGGCTTGCACTGCAGACGCTCCGGGGACGGGTCAGCCGCGTCCGCCGGGTCGTTGATCACCTTGCAACGCGGGGTCTCGTCGCCACCCTCCTCGAAAGGTGCCGCCCACGAGCCCACCACGGCGGGGTCGTCGTCCGGAGCGGCCAGCACCAGCGGCGCCGCGGTCACCCCGACCCCGCTCACGGCGAGCGTCGCGGTGAGAACCACGACGAACCGCCGGCCTCCTCGCCTGGGGGGTCGCATGAATTCTCCTCTCGCGTCCCGCATGCCGGTACGTCGCAGATGGCTGGGGATGCATCCGCCACAGGCATGGGGCCTAGAGAACCTAGGAGCGCGCCCCGCCAGCCGAATACCCTCATCTGGGGTGAGTCCGGCCGTTGTCCCGATTCGACCGCTGACCGCGCCGGGGGTGCCATACACCCCCGGCGCGGCGGACCTGCGGAAACGGGTCAGATGGTGATCGTGGTGCCGTCGAAGCGGGTGAGGGTGAAGGAGGCGTCCTCGTTCGTCGTCGGCTTCTGGTCCCGCAGGATGCCGATCGCGACCTGCTCGCCGAGCGTGACGGACTCGCTGTAGTCGGTGCGCCAGTGCACGCCGCCCATGTTCCGGCCGATCGAGATGTTCGCGGCGAGCTTGTTCAGCTCACCGCCGACGGTGAGCGGTGGGCTCGTCGGGTCTTCGACGAGGTCGGTGCCCGCCGCGTCGGGGACCTGCACCGGGCCGGGGAGGATGAACGACTCGTCGAAAAAGGCCTTCAGGATGGTCGCGCAGGCACCCGACACGGTCGCGTGCCCGGCGGCGTAGGACGGGTGGATCGGACTGCCCTCGGCGAACGCCTGCGGCAGCAGCTGGCTGCCGAACTTGGTCATCACCTCGGTGAGCACCGGCGAGTTGAGGATCTCGGGGTCGATCATCGGGAACGTCGCCAGCCCGAGGCGCTGCGCCTCGATCCGGCCGCCGAACTCCTCGGGACGCAACCGACGATGCACGAACCACTTCTGGTACCAGGCCGCCTTCAGCGCCCGCGTCGCGACCTCGACGACGAGGGTGAGGACGTGCAGGGCGCCGTAGGTGGCGAACCCGATCTGGTTCTGCGAGAAGTTGTACGGGTTGCCCACATCGAACGGGGCCCCCATCGCGAGCAGGATCAGGCAGGCGTTGAGGCACGCCTCGTAGACCGTGTCGAAGTGGACGTAGGTCGCCAGGTCGCGCGGGGTCTGGATGTAGCGGAGATCGGTCGGGCTCGGTGCGTTGATCGAGATATCGGCCCCGTTCTGCGCTGCGAGCCAGTCGGGGAACGTCGTGAGGAAGTCGACTCCGGGCGGCACCGTCCGTTGGAGCTGCTGGACGAGCAACGTTCCGTACGGGATGGCCCCGAACAGGAACTGCGACACGTACGGGCCGACCAGGTCACCAGGGGTGTCTCCACGGAACAGGGTGGCGGGGGTGACTGTCCCGCCGTCCTTCGGGCCGCGGAAGTCGGTGAAGTTGCTGGTCAAGTCCGTCGCCGCGGCAGCGACGACCGGGTCGGCCGCGAAATCGGTGAAGTTGACGTCCCGGGCCAGCGCCATCCAGTACAGCTCCGCCATCTCCGCGGAGTTCTGCGGCCTGTCGATGCGCGGCGCAGGGGCGATCGTGAGGCCCTGCGCGTCCGGACCCTCGACGTCGAACGCGAGCCCGGCCTGCGGATTCACGAGCTTTCGGCCCTTGACCGTTCCCAGCGGGATACGCTCGAAGTCCTCGGGGCGACCGGTGCTCACGGCCCGAAGCAGCAACCGGTACGCCGAGGGTACGACCTGACCGTCGGCCTCGTGCGGCAACCCTTTCGAGAAGTTCGCGACGAACGGGAACGAGTTCTCCTCGCCGTTGTTCACCTGGGTGGGCAGCGGTCCCGAGTACGCGCGGTCCGAGGCCACCGCACGTAGAGCACGACCCGCGACCCATCGATCCGTCATCATGTTGTTCCCTCCTGTTCTCCTACTGGCGTGGGCCTCCTGCCCCGCAGCAAGGAGAGTAACGACGACGATGACTGATACAGGTACGCAGCCTGCTCTTCAACCCTCACTCGATCGAGCTGCCAGCCGACCTCGCCAGCTGCTGCGACCGTGGGCAGGGGGCAGGTAGCCGAGCCTGATCGACATGTCGGTGCCTGTTCAACGCCGACGACCGCAGCGCGGATTCGGTCATCCGGGACAGGTCCAGCCACAGGCTACCGGACCGCCCGGTCAGCGCCGTGACGGCACGTCAGACGAGGTCGTCGAACTCCCCGCCCTTGACGCCCTGGATCCAGGCGGCCATCTCGGCGCGGGTGAAGAGCACTATGCCAGCCTCGGTGGCGTTGCTGTTGCGCACGGCGACCCGGCCGTCGGGCACGGCGGCAGTCTGGACGCAGGTCCCGCCGTTGGCGCCGTCCCTCTCGGTGAAGCTGCTCGTGCGCCAGGTCAGATGGATGAGGTGGTCGGCCGATGGCATCATGGTGACCTCCTTCAATCGGTCGCTCAGCCGTAGCCTTTCATAGCGTCGGTGATCAGGTCGACGCTCTCCTCGCGGGGTAGCGCCATCCGAGTCAGGATGCCGAACTGCAAGATCCAGTCGCGGACGTGGTCACGTTCCTCGATGTAGAACGCGCCAGCCGAGCCCTCGGTGTAGCCGACGTCGGGGATGGGATCGGGCAGGGTGAAGATGCTGAACGGGCCGTTGAGGCCGGGGCTGCCGCCGACGTCGCGGGGCAGCACCTGGATGGTGATGTTCGGCCGCTCGGCAACGTGGGCCAGCTTGCGGAGCTGGTCGTGCATTACGATGCGATCACCGATCAGCCGATGCAGGATCGTCTCGTCCAGGATGAAGTGCAGGTCGGGTGGGTCGTCCTTGGCCAGGAGCTGCTGGCGGGCCATCCGCGCGGCCACCCGGCGCTCCAGCTCGGCCGCGTCGAACCGCCCGGGATGGATCGAGGTGACGAGGGCCCTGGCGTAGTCGGCAGTCTGCAGCAGGCCGTTCACCAGCTGGCTCTGGAAGTCGCGCAGGGCGACCACGCCAGCCTCCAAGCTGAGCAAAGGCTGGAGCTTCTCGGGCAGGTCCTTGCCGAACCCTTCCCACCAGACTCGCTCCCGCGACTGTGCCGCCAGCGCGACCAGGCCGTCCCGGGTCTCGGCGTCGGCGTCGGCGTAGACGTCGAGGAGCTGCTCGACCTCCCGGGGCTTGAGATGGTGCTCGCGGTTCTCCACCCGTGACAGCTTCGAGCGCGACCACTTCCCCGAACCGTGTTTCAGCTGCTCAACAGCCTGATCCTGCGTGAGGTCGGCCTGTTCCCGAAGCTGTTTGAGCGCCGCGGCGAGCTGCCAGTGGCGGACGACGGACACGCCCATGTCCCTGCTCTGCGTCATGCGGTCAAGGCTCCGTTCTCCGCGCGCTCCACTACCCCACACGAGTGAAGCATGGACCGTCCACTTGTTCAAATGGACTGCCCAGTAGAATAGTCGGAACTACCAACCCACATCGCATGGAGGCGCACGATGCTAGCCGAGACAGGCCACACCGCCGCTGGCGAGTCGGACGGCTCCGCTCCGGCTCCGCTCACTCTGCTGCGTGATCGAGAGAGCTACGAGCGTCAGGTCAACCGCATGGTCGACGAACTCGCCCCGCGCATGTTCGCCGTGGTCCAGGACTACGGCGACCAGGAGGACAGCCGGATCGCCGCGTGGGGCCTGGCGTTCGAGGACTACGCCGAGATCGTCAGCGTGGACGGCGACCTCCGGATGAGCACCGACTCGATGGAACGTGCGGTGAACTCGTTCAGTCAGCCTCCGGATGTCACGGCACGGGTGGTGTGGGGCGCTCCCGAGCCCTCCGACCGCGCGGACACGTAGGCCACGCGGCCGCGAACCTGCGCCACGGACGAGGACAGTCCGCTACCTCGGCGGGGACAACGAAAGGCAACCACCCGATGTCAACCAACACACCGCCCTCCCCAGCCAGGCCTCCCTACCGCGCCACCATCACGGCATCCGTGCTCGACGACGATGAGCCGCGCGGGCAGGTCGTCGTGACGACCACACCCACGTTCAGCCAGCGGCTCGCCGCCCGCACTGCCCCGCCCGGTGAGACGGAGTTCGCCGATCACGTCGACTACCAGCGCATCGTCGTCGAGTGCGCGGGCTGGGCCGACTTCAGCCGAGTCGACGCCACCCGCCTCGCAACCGCACTCCTGCTCGCCATCACCGACACCATGACACGAGGCACCCTCCGCGACGACGACGCCCTCGCCCTCCTCTACGAAGTCACCGAACTACACCCCGCCCTCCTCCGCCTACACAGACTGTCCCTCCAGGCCACACGACAAGCCGAAAACGCGGACCGAGACGTCACACCTGACACCGACGACCCACCCGCGTCATGATCTCCGACAACCCGGCGACGCCGGCCTGCGTGATCATCACCGAACGCGGCGACGGCGACCTCGCCATCGGCCATCCCTGCGACGTCGTCTGGCGCATCCCCCGCGACCACACCGGCAGACTCCGCCACGCCCTCGCCGCAGCCCTCACCGGCTGCGATCTCGACCACGACACGGCCGGGCCCGATCACCGGAGCGACTCACCCGACCTGCCGACGCTGCCCGACAGCGTGGCCATCTGGCGAGGCACCGAGGACACCCTGACGATCACCCTCGCCGACGACACTCACCACCCCATTTCCACCGATCACACCGAGGCGCTCCGTCACGGAATCATCGTCGCTCTCCGTGCCCGCACCACTACGCCCGAACACGACCCCGAACCACCCTGGCCGACCACAGGACCACCACCAAACATCACTCCTCCGATCACCAGTTCAACGCCTGACCCGTGTCACCGGCCCGAACCGTAACGGGTACACGCGTCGCAACCTGCGGGATTTCTAGACGACCACGGCGTCAAACAAGCAGGTAACCCGCCGGGTGTGGAATGCACTGTGGGCAATCCCGCCTCATCCACCACGGCCGAGAACGCACGAAGTTGCGGCCGCGGACGGTCAGCTGAGGACGATCTTCTCATCGCCGAACGTCGCAATGACGTCGACCGTGCCACCGAGAGCCTCGACGTAGGCGCGGATCGTGGTCAGGCCAGCGCGGACGATCTCGCCGCGTTCGAGCGCGGAGACCGACGGTTGGGTGACGTGCATCCGCTCGGCCAGCTCCACCTGCGTCACGCCCTGTTCTTCGCGGACCTCACGGAGCCGGTAGACGCGGACCTCCGTGTCCATCCGGACCCGGTGCTCGGCAACCCGGTCCTGACGGGGTGCACGCTCGGCACGGACCTCCTGCCAGCTCTTCGCCATCACTGCTCACCTCGGTGTCTAGTCAGTCGCCGCGCTCGCCACACAGCCACTCGTCGTACCGCCGTTCAGCGACCGGGATGTTGCGCTGGTACCACTGCCGCCAGTTCCCGGACTTGTCTCCGGCGACCAGAAGGACCGCCCGCCGCCGGGGGTCGAACACAAACAAGATCCGCATCTCGCTGGTGTCTGGCCAGGCAGATCAGGAACTCCTCTGTCCGGTCGCCGGACTTGAAAAGTCAGACCGCGATGTCTGGGGCCGCCACCACACCGATCCAATCGAGCAGCTCCCCACCACGCAGCCTCGGCGCTACCGGTCATCGGCGAGTCCGGGACACCGATGGGTACCCGCTGCCGTGCCCACTGATACCGGCCGGACCCCGGTCGCAGCTCCTTCATGTTGTGCACCCGCACCCGGTGATCGGTGTCTAGCAGCGGCCGACCCAGGGCTGGATCGTCGTCGTGAGCTTGTCGCCACATACCTCCTCGGGCAGGAAGGACACAGCACGGCAGCGGATCCCCCCGGTGCTGGCTGAACTTGGCCACGCAGTGGACAAAGATGCTCCGTGAGAGCGGGTGTCAGCCGAGCACGACCTCGACAGGACAAGATCAGATAGACTTCCGCTGGCCAGGACCGGATTTCGCTATCCGTCAGCTGGTGCCCCCGGTGGGGTCCGAACCCATACTCGGACCCTCATAAGGGCTGCCGAGGCGTTACGAGACTACCCCACTGATCTACGCCAGCACCAGCAGCGGACGAGTCCGACGCCATCCCCGGGCACACATCGGGCACGGTCGGCCGCGACGCGGGCGGAGCTCCTCCGACCTGGCAACGCTCGACCGCGCGGCGGCCCGTTGCGAAGCTCTGTCACGGGTGCCGCGTGGTAGCCCTCTTGGGGCTCCGAGATGCCGCACCCAGCCAGCTCGGAGACCTGCCCGCTAGGCGAGGGCGATCTTGTATTCTTGATCATGAAAAGCCCCTGACGCGCGCCAACGTCAGATGTTAGGTTTGACAACATGGACGCAGCGTTGGGGTACGACAGCGAGCTAAGGTTTGAAAATCCACCAGTTCAACAGGTTGTCCTGAGCATTTTCTTCAGACCTCTCGTTGCACTGCAAACGTCACATTTGATTCCAATTATCAGTCAGTGGTCAGAGCATTATCCGCAACTAGATGAACTTTCTACGATCGGCACTTGGCGCCCATTGGAACCCGAGGAAGCTAACGAGATTGTAAATTTAGGCCGTCGCACGCGGACACCACTCTTCATACTGCAGAGTGCCGATGGACAGCGCAGTCTTCAGTTTCAACAGGATCGCTTAGAGCTGGTTTGGCGGTTCGAAGCTGAAGGTTCTAGCAATGAGTATATCGGATACATCGCCCTCAGGGATGAGATTGAAAAGCGTCTCTCAGAGTTTGCGGATTCTGTGCGGCAGGTAGCGAACTTAGAGGTGGTGCCAGAGCGATCCGATGCTACCTATCAGAATCTCGTGGACATGCCGGTACGAGACTTTAGTGTGGGGGTTCTGACATCTTGGGAGCTTTCGAAAGCGTCTCCAGATCATCAAAGTCTTTATTCAGGAATACGCCTAGGTGCCTTCCTGCAGGAAGGCGACGACAACAGCGATACTTTAGTTGCGATTGAACCTGGTCCCGATGGAGAAGGTACAGACTTCACCATCGAAGCACAGCAGATAATTCGCGACGGAGGTTCATATATGACTGCACTAGACGAAGCCCATCAGATCGTTCTTCGCATCTTTACTCAGTTAGTAAGTGAAGACTTACTCGAGTCCTGGGGGCGGCAGTGACAGCAAGATGGCAGGGAATGCGTACGCCTGGCAACGTCCGCGACATTTGGGCCACACGGTCGATTATGTCAGGTCACTACCAGCGCAGTAGGTCGACGGGCCAAATCCGTCTGGGCCTACATTCCTCGCGAATACAGCTCGAGACGGACCCTCTAGAAACGGGGCGCTCCGAACCTGCTCTGGACCCTGGCCCGGAGCGAAGGCGCAGCCTATGGGATCCGCTGAAGGTGGACAGCTCAGCTTCTCGCACAGACTTTTTCCGATTTGTTGACACGAAGATTCGTCGAATCGAGGCTAGAGGCACGGATAGCAGTAGGATCAAGCTGACTGGAACCCGACGACAACTCAAGGACATTCTTGACGCGTTGGGTCGGATCAGTACGGTGTATCCATTTATCGCCGATGATGGCGATGGTGGCGTCTTCGCTGAATGGAAAGCGGGCCGACAGCGAATTGAAATAGCCGTTGAGCAAGACTCGACTGCCTACATCAGCGTTTCGGATAATGGCGAGACGGTGTGGTTTCTCGAGTTTGACCCAAGTGAGAAGCTGTCCTTCGACGAAATCCAGCGTCTGCGGCAGATCGTTGAGCGGCATAGCGTGATAGTGAGTCGCGTCAACCCCCAGTGGCGCCGGCTTTTCACTGTCGGATGACCGACGATTGGAACTGGGATGACAGGGCGATACCAGCGTCAACAGAAGTGTATCGCCATGTCCCGCGTGAACCGAACCCCAAGAAACGGATTGACCCGACAACAGGCAAGTGGTCTCTCACGCCAGCTGCGTTCAGCGCTAAGGAGATGAAAGAGGATGGCTGGTCGGTCTACCGAGACGAGTTGATGCGGCAACATGGTTTAACACAGACACATATTGAAACCTCTGGCGAGGAGCCACGCGAAGTCTGGGTGTTCCGTGTTTCGGATGTTCGTGAGGTCGACGGATGTGGCGTTATTGATCAGGAAGATCCGGAGGGTGGGGAGCTAGGTCGTGCCCACGGGCTTGTGCGGTGCAGTGAGCCGAAGCCGGAGAAGGAGAAGATTGTGACTCTGCGAAATAGACTGATCAATAGGGCGGCTCCCAGGTAGGGAGCGCGCCTCGTCCGGCGCCCGTGCCCAGGCGCGCTGTGCGAGGTCCGGCCGGAGGCCTTGCCAACGCGGCGCCACAGGCGCCGCCTCGAACAGGGATAGGGAGTCTAACACAGGTGGGTGGGCGCGGTCGTATATAGGTTTTCTCGCGGGTGCGGCGGGGGGTGTACTGGGTGGTGGCCATGGGCTCGCGGTAATGCTACCCAGCTGCCGAGTGCGCGCAGGACTTCGGCGCGAAGCATGAGGCCTGCGTAGTGGATGGCCCAGTTACCTTCGTGTCGAGAGCGGTGGAGTTGACGACACCGGAGCGGAGGAGCCCGAAGGGTAACTGCGCCTGCCACGGTGTCCGGATGCCGTCGTCGTCGAGATTGTCGGCCCGCCCTACAGCGCCAGTGGGACACGCCGCTGCTGGCCAGAATATCCACGCGGGCGGAGTTGGTGTACCCGTCCTGGACGATGCGTTCGGCTGGTTAGCCGGGTGGTAGTCAGGAGGCGTAACTAAATAACTAATTGATATAATTGGGGTTGTGATATGCTTCGACGGTGGCTAGGGATCGTTCTGATGAACGTGTGGCGATGGCAGCTCGGCTGGATGGGTTGTTGCCTCGTCTGAGTGAGCGGGATCGTCGTTTGGCGTTGGGT
>JBBSQN010000127.1:0-17198 GCA_038257875.1 Mycobacteriales bacterium | reverse complement strand
TGCGACGCAAATATGTCAGGGTGATCACTGCGGACTTGAACAGTCCCAGGATCGGCGGCCACGATTTCCGGTCTTTCGCAGGAATAGCGTTGATCATTGCGCACAGGTCCACGATCTCGTCGCGAAAGAACCCGGTGGTATGGTACATTCTTGGCGGCCCGTTTACGTGAGGTTGGTTATGGCAAGCCGGATTCTTGCAGCAAACGGGCCGCCGCCCGTGGCGACACGCCGAGCGGGGACATGCACTTTCGGGTGTAAATAGTCACAAGGCTGGCTGAATAACCCTCATTCTAGGAGGCGTTGCTGGAGTTCTTTGGATAATCCGGCGCGGATCTATAAATGTCGTCCGGTTGGTCGACCGAGTGCAGCTGCGTCGCAGCGGTGCAGCCGCCACCTGTACCACACCCGGCTGTTTTGGCCACACCCAATTGCCGATCGTCGAGTGCAGGTGCGGTCGCTTTCACCTCGACCTCAAACCTGGCCACTACGGCGTCGTTCGCCGCCGCTGCACCTGCGGCGCGCTGATCCCGACAACCGCCACCCGGGCGACACCGACTCTGCGCCTACGCTGCCCGTGGTGCCGGGAGCCGCTGTGGCCGGGCTCAATGCTCGATCGAAACATTCGCGTGGCCATGGTCGGCGCGAAAGGCGCTGGCAAAACCAGCGTCGTCAACGCGGGTATCCGAGCGATCGGCGCCACCGTGGCACATACTGGAGGTGGCCTGGAACTCCTCACACCGCATAAACCAGATGGCGGCGCTGTTCCGTGCATCGCAGCCAGGATAACATTCAGGCGGCGCTGCGCGACTCTGCATGTATTCGATGCGCCGGGTGAGATTTTCGAAAATTCAGTGTACCAGGCCAGGTTGAATTACCTCCGCGAGACGCAAAGTGTTGTGTTGGTAATCGACGCGATAGCATTGCCTTGGATTGCCGCGCGGATCGACAACCTGAGATCGGAGGACGGTGGTGCCGTCGATCCCGAACTGACATACCACGCTGTCGTGGCACAGCTCGCGGACGACCGGGTGGACCTACGGCGGCGATCCCTCGCGGTGGTGCTGCACAAGGCCGATCTCTTGGAGGTTTATTTCCGTGGTCGTGGCCCGGCCCCCGGTTCCGAGAATGTCAAACAGTGGCTCGCCGAGTACGGGCACCGCAACCTGGTACAGGCCTGCGAACGAGACTTTGGCGAGGTTCGCTATTTTCTCACGAGCTCCGACAGCAAGGGGGCGACTTCGCCGGGAGCCGCGTTGCGCTGGTTGGTAGAGAGCGCTGGATTCGCCCTGCCTAATATCGCTTCGGGAAACCAATGAGCGGCCCAACTGGTGCTGATTCCGAGCCAGCGAAAAAAGATATAGCGACTGGCGTTCAGGGGTTGCCAGATCTAGTACCGGAGAATCGGTATCCGCTACCGGACAACCTCCGGCCCCGGTTCGCTGTCCGATCTTTCGACCCCAACCCGGCAGTCCGTTCGGCAGAGTTACCGACAATGTACTGGGCGGCTCGTAGGATAGGCGCTGTGCTGATTTTCAGCATCGCACTCATGGCGGCGTGGCTACTCATCGCAGCCGACGCCATCACGCTCGTCATAGATCTGCTCTACAGCTACCTTAGCCTGTTCCCGTTCATCGATTTAAACTAGCCCTGAGCGCCGCGTACGCCCAGCCACTACGGTCATTCAGATATCTTCGGCAGGCTACTAACGCCACGTCTGGTGCGGGCTCCGGCAGAGTAGACCGTCGGCAGCAAGTCGCCGATCAGCCGGTCCAACCCACCGCGCGGCATGCATCCGCCAGGAAAGAGTACCGCTTTTACCAACCTCGGGTGGCGTAGCGCTGGTCGGCGGGCAGGTCGGTGACGGTGATGCCGGCCATGGCCTCGCCGAGACCGCGCGAGACCTTCGCGATCACATCGGGGTCGTCGAAGAAGGTGGTGGCCTTGACGATGGCCGCGGCGCGGCGCCCCGGCTGGTCGGAGGTGAAGATCCCCGAGCCCACGAACACGCCCTCGGCGCCGAGCTGCATCATCATCGCGGCGTCGGCCGGGGTGGCGATGCCGCCCGCGGTGAACAGCACGACCGGCAGCGCGCCGGAGCGGGCGATCTCGGCCACCAGCTCGACGGGCGCGCTGAGCTGTTTGGCGGCGAGGTACAGCTCGGCCGCGTCGAGCGTGGCCAGCCGACGGATCTCCGAGCGGATCGACCGCATGTGCCGGGTGGCCTCGACAACGTTGCCGGTGCCGGCCTCGCCCTTCGAGCGGATCATCGCCGCGCCCTCGGAGATGCGGCGCAGCGCCTCCCCCAGGTTGGTGGCACCGCACACGAACGGCACGGTGAACGGCCACTTGTCGATGTGGTGCGCCTCATCAGCCGGGGTGAGCACCTCGGACTCGTCGATATAGTCCACGCCGAGGGACTGCAGCACCTGGGCTTCGACGAAGTGGCCGATGCGGGCCTTGGCCATCACCGGGACGGAGACGGCCTCGACAATGCCGGAGATCATGTCCGGATCGCTCATGCGTGCCACCCCGCCGTGGGCACGGATGTCGGCCGGCACCCGCTCCAGGGCCATCACCGCGACGGCCCCCGCGTCCTCGGCGATCTTGGCCTGGTCGGCGTCGACCACATCCATGATCACGCCACCCTTGAGCATCTCCGCCATCCCGCGCTTCACGCGCACGGTGCCCAGACGGGGGCCGTCGTTGTCGGGAAGGGCCTGGTCGGACGACACGGTAGGGCCTCTCGGTTCCTCGGAGCGCGGACACCCGATCCTACGTCAGCGCGGCGGCGCGACTCAGGTCTTTCGGACCGCAGCGGGAACGGTGGTGATCACAGCGGCGTCGGCCTCGGCGATCTCGAAGTACGCCGGCAGCGGAGCGGTCCCGGCGAGGTGCAGCCAGCGCACCAGCCGTCGCGACCGCAGGCCGAGGGTGTCGCGAACGGCGTCGTTGTGCACCCGCCGCGCCAGGATCAGCAACTGCTCGGCCTCGACGAGCTCCTCCAGCACGGCCGCGGGCAGCACCGCACGGTCCAGGGCCGCCAGCCGGCGTCCGAGCGCGTTCTCCGCGGCCTCCCGGTCCGGGCCCGCCGCCCGCGCCGCGCACGCCCCCGCCACCGCGGCCCGCAGCACGTCGGGACGCACCGGCTCCGTCCTCCCGGCGCCCTCCAGCGCCGTCGCCACCGCCAGTGCCGCACCCGTCCGACGCTCCAGCGCCGACTCCAACCCGGAGCGGGCGGCGTCGATACGCACGTGCAGCCGGTCCAGCCGCCGGACCCGGGCGACACACCACACGGTGACCCCCACCAGCACCAGGACACCGATGACAACCAGCAGCCACGCCCAGCCGTTCACGATGGCCCCGGGCGGGCGGCGACGCGGCGCGGGTCCGCCGCCACTGCGGCCCGGTAGACCCGCAGCACCGACGTCGCGACGACGGGCCAGGAGAAGTCGGCGGCGCGCACCCGGCCGGCGGCGGACAGCACGGCGCGGCGCGTGGGGTCCGCCAGCAGGGTCGCCAGCGCAGCGGCCAGCGCGGCGCCGTCACCGGTGGGGAACAGCGCTCCGGCCCCGAAGTCGCCCAGGACGGCGCGGAAGGCGTCCAGGTCACTCGCCAGCACCGGCACCCCGGCCGCCATCGCCTCGGCCAGCACCATCCCGAAGCTCTCGCCCCGCAGGTTGGGCGCGCAGAACACGTCAACCGAACGCAGCGCCGCGGCCTTCGTCGCGTCGTTGACCGCACCCAGCACGTCGAGCCGGTCGGCCACCGGCCCGGCCGCGCGCAGCAGCGCGTCGCCGTCACCGCGGCCCACCACCAGCACCCGCAGCTCGGGTCGCGACGGGGCCAACGTGCGCACCGCGTCGAGCAACACCGCCATACCCTTGCGCGGCTCGTCGAACCGTCCCAGGAACCCGACGGTCTCGCCGCGGGGGTACCCGGGCAGCAGCGGCCCGTCGGAGTAGGCGGCGACATCGATACCGTTGGGGATCTCCACGGCGTCCCCGCCGAGGTGCTCGACCTGCACGCGCCGGGCCAGCGGCGACACCGCGATCCGCGCCGTGACCTTCTCCATCAGCGGCCGCAGGAGCCCGCCGAACGCGCTCAGCGCGCGGGATCGCTCGGTGGAGGTGTGGAACGTCGCCACGATCGGCCCCTCGGCGGCGAACAGCGCCAGCACCGACAGGCTGAACGTGGTGGGCTCGTGCAGGTGCAACACGTCGAAGGTGTGCTCGGCGAGCCAGCGCCGCGCCCGCGCGTAGGACACCGGACCGAAGCTCACCCGCGCCACCGAGCCGTTGTAGGGCACCCCGAGCGCCCGGCCCGCCGAGGTGACGAACTCCGGCACGGGCGTGTCGTCGGCGGCGGGGGCCAGCACGCTCACGCTGTGGCCCAGACCGCGCAGCACCTGGGCGAGACCGACGACGTGCGCCTGCACGCCCCCGGGAACGTCGAGTGAGTACGGGCAGACGATGCCGACCCGCAGGGGGCCCGTCACGGCAGTGGCCTCGTCATGTCGGCACCGGTTCGGGGACCCGGTCGGCGGTCCAGATCGGCTGCAGCGCGTGCCAGTCCGCGGGAGACTCGGCGATCATCAGGCCGAAGGTGTCGGCGAGCGCCTGCGTCGCCGCCGTGACGCCGGCCCGGCCGGCGACCGGCACCGGCCCGGCGAGCGGCATCGACCACCCGTCCGAGGTGAACCTTGGGCAGACCGGCAGCAGCAGCGATCCGGTGAGCGCGGCCAGCCGCGCCGGACCCGCCGGGAACAGCGCACGCTCGCCGAGGAACCTCACCTCGACACCGGCTGCGGTGAGGTCGCGGTCGGCCACCAGGCAGACGACGCCACCGGCCAGCAGCCGACGCGTCAGCGCGCGATGCGATCCCGCGGCATTGTCCTCGACGGCGACCACCTCGAACCCCAGCGCCTCCCGGTAGGCCACGAACCGCCGGTAGAGCGACTCCGGGCGCAGCCGCTGCACCACGGTGGTGAACGCGGGTTCCCGGCCGCGGCGGCGCAGCTCCTCCACCAGCCATACGCCCCCGACGTCCCAGTTCCCGCTGTGCGGCAGCGCGATGACCACGCCCCGGCCCGCATCCAGCGCCTCGAAGAGCGGGGCTGCACCGGTGACCAGCGGGTCCACGTGGTCGTGCACGGCTACCGGGTCCATCGCCGGCAGCCGGAACGCCTCGCACCAGTACCGCGCGTAGCTGCGCAGGCCGTCCCGGACCAGGGCGTCGAGCTCGGTGGGCGAGGCGTCGGGCACGACCCGCGCGAGGTTGGCCCGCAGCTGCCGCGCGCCCGGGCCACCGCGACGGGCGACGAGGTCGGCACCGAGCCGGAACGCGCCGAACGCGAGCCCCGGCGGCAGTCCCCGCACCAGCCGCCACGCCGCCGCGTACTCGGCGTCGGCAAGGCGTTCGGCGAGCCCGCTCATGGGCGTGGCGCCGGTTCGGCCCGGTCCGAGGTCACGGGGTGGGGCACCGCCTGCGCGCTCCGGTGGACCGCCGCGATCCGCTGCCCGACCGTCCACACCGACGCCGCGGCCAGCAGCCACAGGGCGACGGGCAGCGCGAAGGGCACCCCCAGGCCCGCCAGCCCGGTGCCCGCCAGCGCGATGATCAACCGCTCGGCCCGCTCGACCAACCCCCCGTCGGCGCGCAGCCCCTCCCCCTCAGCCCGCGCCTTGATGTAGGAGACGAGCTGGCCCGCGACGAGGCAGACCAGTGCGGCCACGCCGAGGACCCGCTGCTCCCCCACGCCCAGACACCACCAGGTGAGCCCCGCGAACAGCGCCCCGTCGGCAACGCGGTCCGAGGTCGAGTCGAGCACTGCTCCGAACGGGGTGCTGATCCCCCTGGCGCGCGCCATCGCGCCGTCGATCAGGTCGAACAGCACGAACACGGTCATGACCAGGGCGCCGACGAACAGCTGGTCCCGGGGCAGGAACCACAGGGCCGCGACGACCGTGCCGACGGTGCCGGCCACGGTGACCACATCGGGCACGACGCCACGCTCAACCAGCCAGCGGCCGATCGGGTCGGTCACGCGGTTGACATGCATACGGGCGAAGACGTTGAGCATGGACTCCTGCTTGTCGACCGGGGGCTCGGAGATCTGCCGGCCGCCGCCTGGACCCTGTCCAGCCTATCCCGCACCACCGGCGGCCCGGCCCGGCGGCTCACCCCAGGCAGCCGCCAGCAGCGCGCGGGTCTCCGAGAGCAGCTGCGGGATCACCTTGGTCTGCCCCACCACGGCGATGAAGTTGGCGTCCCCGCCCCAGCGCGGCACGACATGCTGGTGCAGATGCTCGGCCAGCGAGCCACCCGCGACCGTGCCCAGGTTGAGCCCGACGTTGAACGCGTGCGGCGACGCGACCCGTTTCATCGCGCACACGGCCGACTGGGTGAACGTCATGAGCTCGCCCGCCTCGGCAGCGGTGAGGTCCTCCAGCTCGGCGACATGGCGGTAGGGCAGCACCATGAGGTGCCCCGGGTTGTACGGGTGCAGGTTGAGCACCGCGTACACGGTGTCGCCGCGCGCGACGACGAGCCCGTCGGCGTCGGGCAGGTCGGGGATCCGGCAGAACGGGCACCCCTGCGTCCCGGCGTCCTTGATATAGGCCAGCCGATGCGGCGTCCACAGCCTGCGGAAGCCGTCCGGGATGCCGACACCGTCGCGCGGCTCCAGCGCCGGCTCGACCGGGTCGTCCATGAGCGACGATCCTAGGCGCGGGCCCCGCCCCGTGGCCTCGACGGGCAGCTCGGCTACTGCGCCAGCGCGAAGGTGTCGGCCGTCGGGGACGCGTTGATGCGGGCGCCGATCCACCCGACGATCTGCTCGACGGCCTGGGCCACGGGGACGCTGTTGAGCTGGGTGCCGTCGCGGAACCGGAAGCTCACCGCGGCGGCCTCGACGTCGCGCGCGCCGGCGAGCAGCAGGAACGGCACCTTCGCCACCGTGTGAGTGCGGATCTTGCGCTGCATCCGGTCGTCGCCGGCGTCCACCTCGACCCGCACGCCCCGGGAACGCAGTGCCGCCGCGATCTCCTCGATGTGCCCGACCTGGTCGTCGGTGACCGGGATCGCGGCCACCTGCACCGGCGCGAGCCACGCCGGGAACGCCCCGGCGTAGTGCTCGGTGAGGATCGCGAAGAACCGCTCGATGGAGCCGAACAACGCACGGTGGATCATCACCGGCCGGCGCCGGGAACCGTCGGCGGCGGTGTAGGTGAGGTCGAAACGCTGCGGCAGCATCATGTCCACCTGAATGGTCGACATCTGGTGGTAGCGACCGATCGCGTCGCGCGCCTGCACCGAGATCTTCGGGGCGTAGAACGCGGCACCGCCCGGGTCCAGGACGAGCTCGAGCCCGCTGGCCTGCGCGGCTTCCCGCAGCGCGTCCGTGGCTTGTTCCCACTCCTCGTCGGTTCCGATCGACTTCGCCGGATCGCGGGTGGAGAGCTCGAGGTAGAAGTCGTCGAGGCCATAGTCGCGCAGCAGGTCCAGCACGAAGCTCAGCAGCGACCGGATCTCGTCCTGCATCTGGTCGGTCGTGCAGTAGATGTGCGCGTCGTCCTGGGTGAACCCGCGAGCACGCATGAGCCCGTGCACGACGCCGGACTTCTCATAGCGATACACCGTGCCGAACTCGAACAGCCGCAGCGGCAGCTCGCGGTAGGACCGCCCGCGCGCGGAGAAGATCAGATTGTGCATCGGGCAGTTCATCGGTTTGAGGTAGTAGTCCTGCCCCGGCTTACGGACCGTGCCATCGGCCGCGCGCTCCTCGTCGAGGTGCATGGGCGGATACATGCCCTCGGCGTACCACCCGAGATGCCCGGAGATCTCGAACAGCGCAGCCTTGGTGGCGTGCGGGGTGTTGACGAACTCGTAGCCCGCCTCCTCGTGCCGGCGCTGCGAGTAGTTCTCCAGCTCGCGGCGGATGATCCCGCCCTTCGGGTGGAAGACCGCGAGGCCGGAGCCGATCTCGTCGGGGAAGCTGAACAGGTCCAGCTCGGCACCGAGACGGCGGTGGTCGCGGCGCTGCGCTTCGGCGAGGCGGTGCAGGTGCGCGTCGAGGGCCTCGGTGGACTCCCACGCGGTGCCGTAGATGCGCTGCAGCTGCGGGTTGTTCGCACTGCCCCGCCAGTACGCGGCGGCGGAGCGCGTCAGCGTGAACGCCGGGATGAACCTCGTGGTAGGCACGTGCGGACCGCGGCACAGGTCGGACCAGACGGTTTCGCCGGTGTGCGCGTGCACGTTGTCGTAGATCGTGAGATCGCCCTCGCCGACCTCCATGACCTCGCTGGTGTCCACGCCGCCCTTGAGGTCGATCAGCTCCAGCTTGTACGGCTCGTCGGCGAGCTCCTTGCGGGCGTCGTCGACGGAGTCGAACCGGCGTCGCGCGAACCGCTGGCCCGACTTGATGATCTTCTTCATCGCCGACTCGAGCTTTGTCAGGTCATCGGGGGTGAACGGGGTGGCGACGTCGAAGTCGTAGTAGAAGCCGTCAGCGATCGGTGGGCCGATCCCGAGCCGGGCCTCGGGATGCAGCTGCTGGACGGCCTGGGCGAGCACGTGCGCGGCGGAGTGCCGGACGACGCTGCGGCCGTCCTCGGTGTCCGCGCCAACGGCCTCGACCTCGACGTCGACGTCAGGTGCCCAGGCCAGATCGCGGAGCCGCCCCTGGGCCTCGCGGACCACGACGACGGCGCTCGCCCCGCTGGTCGGCAGGCCTGCCTCGCGGACGGCGGCACCCGCGGTCGTCCCCGCCTGCACCCGGACGGGGGCGGACGCGGGGCTGGATACGGGCGCGGACACGGATGACCTCCAGAAAATCGTTCGACTCTCCCCACGATGCTAGAGCCACCCCCACGCGTGGTGATCGCCGGTTGCGTGCGCTCACGGTCGTGGGGACGACGCGGGGTGCACGCAATCGGCGATCACCGTGGTTGATTGGTAGCGGGTGTGTGTCGCCGCGAGGAAATGGTGGATCGCGCGGACGGTGTGCGCCGTGCGGGGGGTGGGGAAGCTATCGAAGCCGTGCTGGGCGTGCGGGAGCTCGGCGTAGAGCACCGGTTGGCCGCTGACCTGCCGCAGCCGCTGCACGAACCGCCGCGACTGCCGCACCGAGACGACCGTGTCGGTGCTGCCGTGCACCACGAGGAACGGCGGGGCGTGCGGCCCGACGCGGTGCACCGGCGAGGCCTGCTGCCAGGTCTCGACGTCGTCGACCCGCGCGGTGCCGATGACCTTGCCCTCCAGCAGCGCGAACAGCCCGTGCTCGTCGATCGAGAAGTCGTGCACGCCGTAGAGCGCGACGGCCGCGGCCACCGAGGTGTCGGCGCCGGTGAAGCCGGGCTGGAAGCCGGGATCGCCCCCCGACAGCGCCGCCAGCGCGGCGAGGTGCCCGCCGGAGGAGCCGCCGCTGATCGCCACGAAGCCGGCATCGCCCCCGAACAGCGCGATGTTGTCCTGCACCCAGGCGATCGCCCGCTTCACGTCGACGATCATGGCCGGCCAGCGATGCCCGGGCCCGAGCCGGTAGTTGACGGTGACGCAGACCCAGCCCCGCTCGGCCAGGAAGGCCAGCAACGGTGCCGCCGAGGCGGCCTTGTCGCCGCCGGTCCAGCCGCCCCCGTGCACCTGCACGAGTACCGGCGCGCCCGCGGAGAGGTCGAGATCGGCGCGCGCCCAGACGTCGAGACGCTGCGCCGGATCGGCACCGTAGGCGAGGTCCGCGGCCCGCAGGTAACGCTTCCGGGCGGCGCGCCTAGCGAGCGGCCGCCCTGCCGGAGACCCTGCCGTCGGTAGGACCCAGGGTGTTCCGAGCGGGGCCAGCGCCGCGGCCAGGATCTCAGCGGACCGGTCGGCGTCCCCGCGCAGGCCGGCCAGCGCAGCCAGCGCGGCCACGTTCAGCACCGCCCCGGCGAGCCCGCCGCGCAGCGCGCCGATCGAGCGCGCGTCGAGACCGCGCAGCAGGGACCCGAGACCCAGCGCAGCGTGCAGGGCGGACAGCGCACCGGGTGCCTCGGAGGCGGGCAGGCACGGTACCGCCTGAACGATCGACGCGGGCCAGCGCCGGATCACCGGACGGCGCGCCCCGGCGGCAGCGAGAACGCCGGCGAGCCCGACGACGGTGGCGACACGGCGGATCACGCATCTCCCCCTCCGGGCCGCATGGAGCGGAACACCCTCGGCTAGGCTACGCGGCGGTCCGCACGACCGGACGACGGAGCACGACTACCCAACGTGCCTGTTGTGCGTGCCGGGCACCGGATCGGGACGACCGTACGACCGCTCGTCGGGTGATGTCGGGACACCCCCACACCGCCTGCACGAAACGACCCGTTGGACATCATGACGTGCGATACGGGCGAGTCGAGGACGTAGTAGCCAGCGTGAGGAGGGTGCGACGGGTGTCGGGAGCACACACGCGGTCGGCGCGCTCCGCCGGTGCGGACGACAACCGTCCGACGGTCCCGGTCCCCGTTCAGCGTTCCCGCCGCGACGCGCGTCCGAGCGGCGTCGGCTGGTGGCAGATCCCGAAGTCCCGCGGACCCTCGTCGGCGGAGTCCGCCCGCCACCGGGTGCCCCACCCCGATGGCGGCCGGCGCTCGGAGCCGACCCCGAACCGCCCCGGCCGTGGCCTCGCGCTCCCGTGGCGGTCGAGCCAGCCCAAGAAACCCCTGACTGCACCCGAGCAGGCGGCGCGGCGACGGCGGAGGATCCGGCACGCGCTGCTCGGCGCTGCCGCGACCGTGCTGCTCGGGCCCCTGCTCGCGTTCGCCCTGGGCTACCTGTTCCTTTCGGTGTCCGACCCCGACGAGGCGGTGAGCCAGCAGGTGGCGCTCGTGTCGTTCGCCGACGGCAGCCAGCTCACCCGGCTGGTACCCGAGCAGGGCAACCGGATCAAGGTGTCGATCGAGCAGGTGCCGGTGCACGTGCGGGAGGCGGTCCTCGCCGCCGAGGACCGCAGCTTCTACTCCAACCCCGGATTCGACCTCACCGGCATCCTGCGCGCGGCGTGGAACCAGGTACGCGGTGGCTCCGGTGGCGGCTCGACGATCACCCAGCAGTACGTGAAGAAGACCATCGTCGGCGACGAACAGACGCTCTGGCGCAAGTACAAGGAAGTCGTGCTTGCCGTCAAGATCTCCCAGGAGCGGACGAAGGACCAGATCCTCGGTGACTACCTGAACGCGATCTACTTCGGCCGCGGGGCCTACGGCATCCAGTCGGCGAGCCAGGCCTACTTCGGCAAGAACGTGCAGGACCTCACGCCGAGCGAGGGCGCGATGCTGGCTGGGCTGATCCAGTCGCCGTCCCGCTGGGACCCCGCGGTCAGCCCCGAGCGCGCCGTGGCGCGCTGGAACTTCGTGCTCGACGGCATGGCCACCCAGGGGTGGCTGGACCCGGCCACCCGCCAGACGCTCCTGTTCCCGCCGACGGTGCCCCGGCGGGCGGTGGCGGGCGGGGTCCCGGCCGACAGCCGCGGACACGTCGTCTCGGCGGTGACAGCCGAGCTCAAGGAGCTGGGGATCTCCGAACAGGACCTGGCCCAGGAGGGTCTTCGGATCACGACCACGATCGACCCGCAGCGCCAGCAGCAGGCCGTCGACGCCGCCCACAGCACGCTCGCCGGTCAACCGGGCAACCTGCGCAGCGCGATGGTGGCCATCAACCCACAGACCGGCGGCGTGCTCGCCTACTACGGCGGCGACAACGGCCTGGGGCTCGACTACGCGCAGGTCCGGCGCCTCGCGGGCTCCACGTTCAAGCCGTTCGTGGTGCTCGCGGCCCTGCAGCAGGAGCAGCCCGTCGGGCTCGGTGAGACCTTCGACGGCAAGGAGCGGTCGGGACTGCGCAACGCCGACGGCGCCAACTGCGACCGCTGCGACCTCAAGCAGGCCATGACCGTCTCCAACAACGTCGTGTTCAACAACCTCGCCAAGCAGGTCGGGCCCGAGGCCGTCGCCGAGGCCGCCCGCTCGGCCGGGATCACCGCGCCGCTCGACGACCCGAACGCGGGCATCGCGCTGGGCAACAAGGAGATCAGCACGTTCGAGCTGGCATCGGCCTACGCGACGATCGCGGCGGGCGGCATCTGGCATCAGCCCCATCTCGTCGCGTCGGTGGTGACGGCCGACGACCGCGTGTTGTACGAGGCCGCTACCGACGGTGAACGGCGGTTCCCGGAAAAGGTGGCCCGCAACGTCACCGAGGCGATGCTGGGGGTCGCCACCCACGACGGGCTGGCGCTACCCGGCAGGCGTCCGGTCGCGGCGAAGACCGGCACGGTGGAGTCCCGGTTCGAGGGGGAGAACAACGACGCCTGGATGGCCGGGTTCACCCCGTCGCTGTCTACCTCGGTGTGGATGGGCACCGACCGAAACTCACCCATCCGCACCGCGCGCGGCACCCCGATCAACGGGAGCAGCCTGCCGGGTACGGCGTGGCAGGACTTCATGTCCGAGGCTCTGGAGGACGAGCCGGTGGAGGAGTTCGCGCCCTTCCAGCCGATCGGCGACGCTCCGTCCGCGGTAGGGCCGGACGCGCAGCCGACCGTGACGCCCACACCGTCACCCGCCCCGGTCGCGCCACCGGACCCTGGTGGCGAGCCGGTCCCCCCGCCGCCGGGAGCACCGGTTCCTCCACCCGCTGGTCCCGAAGCAGGTGCTGCCGCGGCTCCAGGTGGTCCGCCAGCACCCGAACCGGCCCCGGAGGTCGCTCCGGCCGAACCGGCCCCGGCGCCCAGTTCCAACGTGTTCCGGCAACCCAGCCCGTCCGCCGCCACGCCCGCACCGGACTGCTCGGCCAGTAGGCCCTGCGGCTGAACGGAGTATCCGTCAGCCGTCAATTGGCCGAGTCGGCGGTAGCTGGCTGTTAACCAGCACTCCATTGAGGTGAATCACGTCAGGCTGAACGAGCAGCGGCAGCCGTAGCCGCCGATAGGCAGTCACCGCAAGTGATATAGAATGTGCGCATGACTACCTCCCCGAATCCGTCCGCTGCACCGACTACCCGCACTCCCCCCGCCTCTGTCCGACTCGCCGTCATCCTGTTCCTCACCGACGTGGTGCTCGGTCTCGTCAACTCTGCGCTGACCCTCGCCCTCCCCGATCAGCCCCAGGCCCAGCTGCCCACCGGAATCGTGATCGGCGTCCTCGCCTTGGCTATCCTGGTGTTCTACATCCTGTTCATCGTCATGATGCGCGCCGGCAAGAACTGGGCTCGGATCACACTGACCGTGCTGGCCCCGCTCACCGTCATCGGCGGCTCGCTCGTCTTCAGTGACATCAGCGCCCTGCTGAGCGTGGGCGGGCTGGGGCTGGCCAAGGTCGTGATCGCCGTAGTGGAGCTGATCCTGGTCGTCGCGGCGGTCGTCTTCATGTACCGCCCGGACTCCAACACCTACTTCACCCAGGCGCGGTGACGGACTCGAGATGACCCGGGGAGCTGACGCGGCGTTGCGGTTGACGCTGCGTCAGCTCCTACGGTGGTCGCATGCGCTGGTCCACAGCCGAGGTGACCCGGATGTCCCGGGTCAGCTCGCGCACCCTGCGGCATTACGACCACATCGGGTTGCTGCCACCTGCCCGCACCGGGCACGGCGGGCTGCGCTATTACGAGCGCCCGCAGCTGCAGCGACTGCAACACATCCTGGTGCTGCGGGAGCTCGGGCTGCGCCTGGACGACATCGGCGCGGTCCTCGACGGCGAGGTCGACGAGGTGGCGTCCCTGCGGCGGCACCACGAGCGGCTGCTGGCCGAGGCAGAACGGCTGCGCACGCTGGCCGACACGGTGGCGCGCAGCATCGACGAACGAGAGGACGGCCCGGAGATGGCGGTCGAAGAACTGTTTGACGGCTTCCGCAACGATCCCTACGCCGCGCAGGCGCGCGAGCTCTACGGCGAGACGGCAGTCGAGGCGCAGCGGCGAGCGGCGTCCTGGGACGGCACGATCGCCGGACGTGTCAAGGACGAGGGCGACGCCGTGCACCGCGACCTCGCGGCGGCCATGCAGGCGAACACCCCAGCCGACCACCCGGCGGTGCAGCAGATCGTCGGCCGCCACCATGCGTGGGTGTCGAACTTCTGGACGCCCGGCCGGGACGCCTACCTCGGGTTGGGGGAGCTCTACGTTGACGACGAGCGGTTCACCGCGAACATCGACGCCACCGCCCCCGGCCTCGCGGTGTACCTGCGCGACGCGATGACGGTCTACGCACAGGAGCAGCTCAGCTGACCGGCAACGACTCCAGGACCGCGTTCGGCACCAACAGGTCGGCGCGGTCCCGGGTCGCCTCGACCAGCGTGGCGTTGGGTTCGTCCACGATGGCCACCCACGCGGCGGCGTGCCTGGGTGCCTTGCCGAACGCCACGTGCCGGGCCGTGAGCCACTCCAGGCGGACCTCGGAGCGCGGGTCGCAGAACCACACCTCGTCGAGCTCGGGACGGACCTCGCGCCACCGCCCGGAGCTCAGCAGCAGGTAGTTGCCCTCGGTGAACACCAGCCGGGCCTGCCGCGGCACCGCGATCGCACCGGCAACGGGCTGTTCCAGGTCGCGCTCGAACGCTGGCGCGTAGATCACGTCCTCGGTGTCGGCGCGGAGCCGGCGCAGGAGCGCGACGTAGCCACCGACGTCGAACGTGTCAGGAGCACCCTTCCCGTCCAGACGGCCGAGCCGGGCCAGCTCAGCGTCGGCGAGATGGAACCCGTCCATCGGCACGTGCGCCACCACACCGGCCCCGAGGTCGGCCGACAGCCCCGCGCGCAGTGCCGCCACCAACGTCGACTTGCCGGCACCCGGGCTGCCGGCGATCCCGATCACCGTCCGGCGGCAGCGGGCATGCAGCCCGCGGGCACGGGTGAGCAGCTCGGGAAACGTGGTCATGACAGGAGGTGATCTTAAGTCCTCGACGACCGCGGCTGCCAGCCTCCCCGGCGTTCGCACCCGGGTGGGGCCGGGCGCCTACGGTTCGGACATGAGTATCCCGACCGGTTTCTCGATGCTGCAGGCGATGCCGGTATGACCGACGACCCGCTCCCCCGGCTGCGGGCCCTGTGCCTGGCACTGCCCGAAGTGACCGAGAAGATCAGCCACGGCGAGCCGACGTGGTTCGTACGCAGGGTGTTCGTGACCTACGCCGATCACCATCACGACGACCGGGTGGCGTTCTGGTGCGCTGCTCCGCCGGGCGCGCAGGAGGCACTTGTCGCGACCCGTCCGGACCGGTTCTTCCGACCACCCTACGTCGGCGGGCGCGGCTGGCTCGGGGTGTGGCTGGAGGGGGACCTCGACTGGGACGAGATCGTGGAGATCGTCACCGACGCCTACCGGGAGATCGCCCCGAAGAAGCTGGTGGCGCAGCTCGACACCTAGCCTGCTGGAGTGCGGTAGGCGGGAGCACGGGCAGGGGCGGGGGCGCCTGCGGCGCGCAGGAGCGGCAGGGTACGCGGTGCCACCACCTCGGACAGCACGACGACGCTGGTCGAGCGCATCACGGCGGGTGAGCGGTCGATCCGCAGCAGCGTGGCGTGCAGGTCCTCGTGGGAGACCGCGGCGAGGTGGCAGAGGACGTCGGCGGAGCCGGTGGTCGCGTAGGCGGACAGCACTCCGGGGATGGCGTCGAGTTCGGCCCGCACGTCGTCGATCGCACCCTGGGCGATCTCCAGCGAGACGAAGGCCTGCACGCCGAAGCCGGCGGCGCACAAGCCGACGTCGGGCCCGTAACCGGTGATCACCCCGGTCCGCTCCAGCCGCTCCAGCCGCGCGGTGACGGTGGCCCGCGCGACCCGCGCCAGCCGAGACAGCTCCAGCGCACCGGCTCGCGGGTGGGCGCGCAGCAGCGCGATCAGCTCGACGTCGAGCGCGTCGAGCGATGTGGTCGAATCGGACATGTCGGCAACCTCCCGCCGTGCTACGACTGAGCACACCGCCTAGTTGATGGAACGAAGCTTGTCAGATCGCACATCCGCTTCTCTACTGGAGTCATGACCGGAGTGCTGATCGATCCCCTTATCGGCGAAGTCGCGCACGACGACTCCGCGGACGTGTTCCCCGTGCGCGGATTGGACCACGTCCGTTTCGCCGTCGGCAACGCCCGGCAGGCCGCACACTGGTACTCCTCGGCGTTCGGAATGCGGGTGGTGGCCTACCGCGGACCCGAGACCGGCCATCCCGACCTCGCCGAGTACGTGCTGACGTCGGGTTCGGCGCGGTTCGTGGTCACCGGAGAGGTCCGCGCGGGGACCTGGGTCGGTGCGCGGGTGGCCGCCCGGGGCGACGGCGTGGCCGACCTCGCGATCGCCGTCCCCGACGTCGACGCGGCCCTCGCGCACGCCCGCACCGCCGGGGCCACGGTGCTCGAGCAGCCGCACACGGTGTCGGACTCCCACGGCGAGCTGCGGCGCGCCGCGATCGCCGCCTACGGCGACGTCCGGCACACGCTGGTCGACCGGTCGCGCTACACCGGCCGGTTCGCGCCGGGCTTCGTCGCCCGCGACCCGCTGGTCCCGCCGCCGACGAAGCGCTTCTTCGCCGCGGTCGACCACGTCGTGGGCAACGTCGAGCTGGGCCGGATGGACACCTGGGTCGAGTTCTACCGCCGCGTCATGGGCTTCGAGAACATGGCCGAGTTCATCGGCGATGACATCGCCACGGCGTACTCCGCACTCATGAGCAAGGTCGTGGCCAGCGGAAACCACCGGGTCAAGTTCCCGCTCAACGAGCCCGCCGCCGGCCCGAAGCGCTCGCAGATCGACGAGTTCCTGCGCTTCCACGGCGGCCCCGGCGTGCAGCACATCGCCCTGGCCACCGGCGACATCGTCACGTCGGTGCGCGCCATGCGCGAGCGCGGCGTGGAGTTCCTGGCGACGCCCGACAGCTACTACGACACCCTCGCCGACTGGGTCGGGGACACCCGCGTGCCCGTGGCAACCCTGCACGAGCTGGGGATCCTCGCCGACCGCGACGAGGACGGCTACCTCCTGCAGATCTTCACCAGGCCCGTGCAGGACCGCCCGACGGTGTTCTTCGAGCTCATCGAGCGGCACGGTTCCCTAGCGGTACCTTCCCCCCTTTCATGATCATATCCTGTTGGTGGTGAGGTCGGGAGACGGGACTGGCCGGTCTAGCCGCGGAAACAGGTGTGTCGGTGATCGACAGTTCGAGGTGGAGGGTGTAAGACCTAAAGTATGCC
>JBBSQN010000126.1:0-17212 GCA_038257875.1 Mycobacteriales bacterium | reverse complement strand
TGCGGATGCGGGCCTGTGACGCCGCGGTCATCCCCATCGTCATGAACGGGGCCGGGCAGCCGCTGGATGTCGGGCGCAGCAAGCGCACCATCCCCGACGGACTCCGCCGCGCGGTGGCCGCCCGCGACCGCGGCTGCGCGTTCCCCGGGTGCGGGCGGACGGTGTCGTGGTGCGAGGTCCACCACATCCGGGCCTGGCAGGACGGCGGCCCGACCTGTCTGACCAACTGCGTCATGCTCTGCACCACCCACCACCGGCTGCTGCACCACCCCGGATGGTGCGTCCAGATCCACGACGGGCTACCCGAGTTCCTCCCACCGTGCTGGATCGACCCCGACCGGGTCCCGCGACGCAAACCCCTCGCACACCTGATCAACGGACCCTGAACCCGACCACCGCTCACACGGGCGGCTGCACCCCGCACCACGTGCAGCCGCCCACGTGAGGCACCCAGAGCCTGGTGGTGAACCACCCGGGACTGTGGGGGCGCGGGTAACGATCTGGTCACGTCGGCGTATAGAGGCACCGGTGCTGGAGCCGACATCTCGATGATCGATGTGTCATCGCCGTCTGGTCGGCGTCCCGTCACCCGTGTGCTCGCTCACGGCAGATGCTCATGCGCTGAGGGGCCGAGGCGAGCCGCGAGGCGAGAGCATCGAGACGGCATCCGGCCCGGAATGCGTCCGCAGCACCGCGAGCTGTCCTGCCGTCGTCGGCTGCTGACTGGAGGCGAGCCACTGCCGGGTGGAGTCGTACGCGCGTCTGATCAGCTCGTCGGCGTTGCTGAAGTCGGCGGGTGAGATCCGCTCCGCACACAATGGCGGGGCCACCCGCAGGTCCACCACGTTCTGATAGTGCTCGACATCGACGGCCAATCGCTGGTTGAGCGCGAGGGTCAGCCCGTACAAGGCCATACCGAGCACGGTGGCGGGCACCTTGGGCAAGGCGCAGGAGTACCCGGTCGGCAACACCCAGACCGTGTCAGCGCCGAGCGCGACCGCGTGCGAGATCGGCGTGTTGTTCACGAGACCGCCGTCTATGAACTCGCGCCCGCCGACCCGCACTGGGGGGAAGACCCCCGGAACCGCGGTGCTCGCGAGGATCGCACGGACGGCGTCACCCTCGCACAGCCGCACGTCCCGGCCGGAGAGGACGTCGGTGGCGACGACCGCGAGCGGGATCGGGGCGTCCTCGAGGCGACCAAACCGCAGGTTCTCCGTCAGAAGCTTGCGCAGGCCGCTGTAGGGAACGAGGTACCGGCGCCGCCCGAGCAGGCCCAGCAGACCGGTCATCGGGCGCGCGGGGAACACCGTCGTGCGGGACAGCCCGCGCCAGACCGCGGCGAGCGCCCGGACCCCGGCATCGTCGGACCAGCCCGCCAACCAGGCGCCGTTCATCGCGCCGGCCGAGCAGCCGACGATGAGATCGGGCCTGATCCCCGCCTCGGTCAGCGCCACGAGCCCGCCGACCTGGGCCGCGCCGAGACTTCCCCCACCGGAGAGCACGAATGCCGTGGTCACCGCGTCCACCCCCTTCCGGCGAGCCCGACACCGGCGGGCGACGTCCGGTATCTCGATAACCCGCGGCGGCACCGGAAAATTCCGGGGCCGGGACGGTAATACCTGATCTCGTAGCGATCAGCAGTGGTGGTCGGCGGGGGTGGTGGCGGCATGGGCTCGGAGGCCTCTCGTGAACGGTCCAGGGACCAGGTTCCGGGCCTGCTCGGCGACATGATCGACACGGCGTTGCTCCTGGTCAGCGGGCTCCCGCTGAGTCCTTCCAGCCAGCAGACCGCATCCCTGTCAACTAGACTAATTTTGATCATGCGACGGAGGTGTCTTGTCTCGGGTTCCGTCGGACTGAGCGACAATGGGAGGCACCGTGACCACCACGAGTCCGAGCGAACTAGGCCCGCCGGGTGTCGGACCGTCAGCAGATGTCGAAGTCTTTTTTCCCGATCTCGACGGGGATCTGCGGCTTGACCAGGACGAGGAGTGGTGCGAGGCGCTGATCGATGGGCAGCGCACCCGCATCCGGTTTCACGACTACCACCTGCTCTACGACATCCCCGGAATGTACGAGCGGATCTTCTACGACATGCTCCGCTGCACGTCCCCCAGCGTCGTCAGCAACCTGATCGCTCGGGTGCTGACCGAGCAGGAGATGGATCCGGCGCAGCTGCGGGTGCTCGATGTCGGTGCCGGCAACGGCATGGTGGGTGAGAAGGTCCGGGCGCTGGGCGCCGGCGCGATCCACGGCATCGACATCATCAAGGAAGCAGCGGCTGCCGCCCGCCGCGACCGTCCCGAGGCCTACGACGACTACCTGGTCGCCGACCTCACCGACCTCACACCCGAGCAACGTGACGCGCTGCTCGCCGCCGACCTCAACACCATGACGACGGTGGCCGCACTGGGGTTCGGTGACATACCGCCAGCGGCTTTCACGGGCGCTTTCAACCTCATCAGCACCCCGGGCCTGCTGGCCTTCACCATCAAGGAGGACTTCGTCAGCGCCGACGACCCGAGCGGCTTCAGCCGCCTGATCCAGCGGATGTTCGCCGAGGAGGTGATCGTGCCGCTGGCCGAGGAACACTACCAGCACCGGTTGTCGATCCGCGGGGAACCGCTGTACTACATCGCCTTCGTCGCACGGAAGCTGCGCGCCGTCCCATCCGACTGGCTCGGCTGACCGCGGCCGGCGCCGGCTCACAGCCTGCGGCCGTACTCGAGGTTGTGCCGGCGAAGAGTCGGTTCAGAGCCGAAGTAGACATGGCGGGACATGTCCTCGGAGTAACGGCTGGCCGGGGGCCGACGGCCCAGCGCCTCGGCCATGCTGCGCACGTGATGCGGCGCAGCGCCGCAGCACAGCCCGAGGTACTGCACTCCCGCCTCGTGGGCCTGCCGGGTGAAGTCGGCGATCTCGTACCGGTTGCAGGTGAACGGGTCCAGGCCGGTCGGGAAGGGTCGCCCAGCGGGGAAGTCTGAGTAGCCGGGGTCGACGAGCGCCTGGAAGTGCGGATGTTCGGCATCGGTCCGGTAGGGCACGGGAAGGGCGGCGACCGGCACCTGCACGGCGTTGACCAGGTCCTCGAGCAGAGGCAGCATCGTGGCAGGACCCCAGGCGCAGTTGAGCCCGACCACGTCGGCGCCGGCGTCGGCCAGCCGTTGCATGGCCTCGGGCAGCCCGATGCCCTCTCGGGTCTCGGGGACACCGTGCAGGTTGAGCGTGATCACGGCCGGCAGCGCCGCCGAGCGGATGACGTCGAGCGCAATCAGTGCCTCGTCGAGGTAGCGGAACGTCTCGCCGACGACGAAGTCGACTCCCGTGTCGGCAGCCCACTCCACCTGCTCCTCGAACATCCCCCGCACCAGCGCGTGTGTCGTGGAATCCGCCGGGTCGAAGACGTTGGTGTTGCAGATGTCACCGGCCAGCAGCGTTCCCGTGTCGACCGCCACCTTGCGGGCCAGCTCCAGGGCGTAACGATTCAGCGACTCGGACTGGTCGTCCTTCCCGACCATCCGAAGCTTCTCGCGATGCGCGTAGTAGGTGAACGCCTGAACGACGTCGGACCCGGCGTGGACGAACTCCTCATGCAGCGCGGTCACCCGGTCGGGATGGGCGAGCACGACCTCCGGCACGAACGCGCCGGCCTGCAGGTAGCCGCGCCGCTCGAGCTCGAACACGTAACCTTCGGCGCAGATCACCGGCCCTGCGGCGAGTCGCTCCAGCAGGCCAGGTCGGTGATCATAGAGTGTCGAGGACAGGGTCATGACGGCTCCTCTGCTCGGCCTAGCGGTGTTGCCGCAGCGGCAATGCCGTTTCCACTAGCTACAGGGACTCTAACATGACAGGAGAACTCATCACCGGACGTCCGATCGCCGCAGTGGAGCGCGCGGTGGCCGTGCTCACGGTCCTCGCCGAGACGCCCAGTGACCTCGGGACCAACGAGATCGCCCGCCGCACGGGCATCAACGCCAGCACCATCTCGCGGCTGCTGGCGACCCTCGCCCACGACGGACTGGTCCATCAGGTATCCAGCAGCGGGCGCTACCGGCTGGGGCTGCGGCTCATCCAGTTCGGCAACGCCGCGCTCGCCAGGATCGACCTCCGCGAGATCGCCCGCCCGCACCTGACCGCCCTGATGGAGGCCACTGGCGAGACGGCGACGCTCTCGGTAGCCGCTGGAGACACCACCATGACCGTCGACTTCGCGCAGAGCCCGTCATCGGTCCGCAGCGTCGCGGAGATCGGCAGGCCGAGCGCCCCGCACGCCACGGCGACCGGGAAGGTGTTCCTCGCCCACGCCGGCACCGTGGCGGACGGCCCGCTGCACGCCTACACCGCGCACACCATCACCGACCGCACGGCACTGGAGCGGGAGATCGCCGAAGTCCGGGCGCAGAGGTGGGCACAGGCGTGCGGGGAGCGCGAAGGTGACCTCCACGGGGTCGCGGTGCCGATCCTCGACTCCCGGGGCCGGCTGGTGGCTGTGCTCGGCGTGCAGGGACCGGCCGGACGCTTCGACAGCGCGGCGATGAGCAGTGCCGTTGACCGCCTGCAGGAACGCGCCGCCACGCTGTCGGCCGTCGTGAACTGAGTCCACCGCCGGACCGCCGGCGAGACGTCTCAACTAGGTTGCCGCTTGGGCGGCTGTCTTGTGACGGCGGCGAAGCCCATGCCAGAGTCACCCGAACAGGTAGCCCGAGCACGCAGTAGACGATCACGGAGGTGGTTGTGTATCGTTCCCGCGCCCGACCCACGATGGCAGCATGAACTTCGCCGACTACCTCGCCTCCCGCTGGGATCACCTCCTTGAGCTCGGCATCGAGCACGCGGTCGTGACCGGCGTCGCAGTCCTCATTGCTACTGTGATCGGGATGGGGATCGGCATGGCGACCTACCGCCGGGAGCGGTCCCGCCAGTTCGCCATCTCCGTGGTCTCGGTCTTCCTGACCATCCCGTCGCTCGCGCTGTTCGGCCTGTTCATCAGCGTGCTCGGCCTCGGCACCACACCGGTGGTCATCGCCCTGGTGATGTACTCGTTGCTGCCGATCGTCGCGAACACGATCGTCGGGCTGCGCGAGGTGGACCCCGCGATCGTCGAGTCCGCCCAGGGCATGGGCATGAACCGCTGGCAGCTGCTGCTGCGCATCGAGCTGCCACTGGCCTGGCCGGTGATACTGACCGGGATGCGGGTCTCGACGCTGATCGCCCTGGGTATCGTCGCGCTCGGTGCCTACATCCTCGGCCCGGGCCTCGGCAACGACATCTTCGACGGACTGGGCCGGATCGACAGCCCGAACGCGCTCAACTTCGTCCTCGGCGGGACGCTTGGTGTGATCGTTCTCGCGGTGCTGTTCGACCTGCTGTACGTGCTCCTCAACCGGCTGACGACATCACGGGGGATCCAATGAACATCGGGGAGGGTGGCCGGACCAAGATCCGCCTCGAGAAGCTGACCAAGCGCTTCCCCGGGCAGGCGCAGCCCGCGGTCGAGGAGCTCTCCCTGGAGATCCCCGAAGGCGAGATCGTGATCTTCGTCGGCCCGTCGGGCTGCGGGAAGACCACGACCATGAAGCTGATCAACCGACTGATCGAGCCGAGCTCCGGGCGGATCTTCCTCGACGACGAGGACGTGACTACGGTCCACCCCGACCAGCTACGGCGCCGCATCGGCTACGTCATCCAGCAGATCGGCCTGTTCCCGCACATGACCATCGCGGAGAACATCGCCACCGTTCCCAAACTCCTGAACTGGGACAAGGCACGCATCACGCGGCGGGTGGACGAGCTCATCGAGACCGTCGGAATGGACCCCGACGCCTACCGCAACCGCTACCCCAAGCAGCTCTCCGGCGGCCAGCGCCAGCGGATCGGCGTCGCCCGCGCCATGAGCGCCGACCCCGACGTCATGCTGATGGACGAGCCGTTCGGCGCGATCGACCCGATCACCCGCGACCGGCTGCAGAACGAGTTCCTCCGGTTGCAGGCCGAGATCAAGAAGACCATCGTGTTCGTCACCCACGACATCGACGAGGCGATCAAGATGGGCGACCGGATCGCGATCCTGCGCGAGCGCTCGAGCATCGCCCAGTACGACACCCCGGAACGCATCCTGGTGAACCCGGCCGACGAGTTCGTCGCGGACTTCATCGGTCGCGGGGCAGCACTCAAGCGGCTGAGCCTGAGCCGGGTGCGCGACATCGAGCTCAGCGGTTGGCCCACGGTGGCCGACGGCACCGACCCGGCCGAGGTTCGCCGCATGCTGCAGGCAGGTGACACGGGCCACCTGCTGGTCCTCGACGACCAGCGGCGACCCCGCAGCTGGATCAGCTCCGAGCACCTGCAGCAAACCGGGCACCGCCGGCTTTCCGAGGTCGGGCTACCGCCCGCGACCGTCGAGCCGAGGGCCACGCTCAGCGACACCCTCAACGAGATGCTGACCGCCCGCTACAGCATCGCTGTCGTGGTCGACGAGACCGGCGCGTACTCCGGTGTGGTCGACATCGACACGATCAACGAGGCCATCCGCGGCATGCGGACGGCTGAACGCAACCGCCTGCGCGGCGGGGTCGAGACCGAGGACGAGGCGGAGGTGCCGTCAGCACCATGACCGCCACCGTCTCCGCAGAGCTCGGCACCCCCGCATGGAGCCGCAGACTCACCGGCTACCTCGTGACGCCGGCGGTCCTCGTCGCGGTGCTGCTCGCCCTCTACCTGTACGTGCGCAGCCAGACCCTGGACAGCATCGAGGAGCGCCGCATCAACGTCGCGTTCATCGGCCAGGCGACGGTCGAGCACATCAGGCTGACCGTGGTCTCGACCGCGCTCGTCCTGCTCGTCGCCATCCCGGTCGGGATCCTGCTGACCCGGCCGTTCGCCAGCCGGATCACCGCTCCCGCCGTCGCGGTGTTCAACATCGGGCAGGCCGTGCCCTCGATCGGGCTGCTGGTGCTGTTCGCGATCGTGTGGGGTGTCGGCTTCTGGCCGGCCGTCGTCGCACTGGTCGCCTACTCCGCCCTGCCGGTGCTGCGCAACACCATGATCGGGCTGACGCAGGTGGACGCCGCGGTCATCGAGTCCGGGCGCGGGATGGGCATGAGCAAGCTCGGCGTCCTGACCCGGATCGAGCTGCCGCTGTCCGTACCGGTCATCCTCACCGGCCTGCGCACCGCGTTAGTGATCAACGTCGGCACGGCGGCGATCGGCGCGCTCACCAACGCGGGCGGCCTCGGCGGGCTCATTGTCGCCGGCCTCACGACGAACCGGCAGCTCGTGACCGTCGTCGGCAGCGTGCTGATCGCCGTGCTGGCCCTGACCGTCGACTACCTCGGCCGCGTCGCCGAGGACGTGCTGCGGCCGAACGGGCTGTAAGAACCGACCATCACCGGCGACAACCGCGCCGGTACGACGAAGGAGATGTCATGCGCCACCGAAGGACCACCCTGGCCCGGCTGCTGGCCGTGCTGGCGGCCATGGCTATGACCGCCACGGCATGCGGAGGTGGGGGCGGAGGAGGTAGCGGCGCAGGCGGCGGTTCGCTCGGTGCGATCGACCTGTCCGGGACGTCGTTCACCGTCGGCTCGAAGGAGTTCACCGAGCAGCGGATCCTGGGTCAGATCGCGCTCCAGGCCCTCGAGGCGACCGGCGCGGACGTCCAGGACCAGACCGGCATCACGGGCACCCAGAACGTGCGCGCAGCGCTGACCAGCGGCGAGATCGACATGTACTGGGAGTACACCGGCACCGGCTGGTCGAGCCATCTCCAGCGCGAGACCGCTGACGCTCCGCGGGACCCCGAGCAGCTCTACCAGGCCGTCAAGAACGACGACCTGGCGCAGAACCAGATCGTGTGGCTGGATCGCGCGCCGATGAACAACGCCTTCGCCATCGCCACCGCGTCGGGGCGGGGCCAGCAGCTGGGCGTCACCACTCTGACCGACTACGCGGCTCTGGCCAACCGGGACCCGGCGCAGGCGAGGATGTGCGCCGCCGCCGAGTTCCTCGCCCGCGACGACGGGCTCCCGGCGCTCGAGAAGGTGTACGGTTTCGACCTCTCCGGCGACACCATCGCCGAGCTGGAGCTCGCCCTGATCCCGTCCCAGGTCGCGTCGGGACAGAGCTGCAACTTCGGCGAGGTGTTCGAAACCGACGGTCGCACCCTGGCGAACAACCTGACGATCATCGAGGATGACAAGAACGCCTTCGTCGACTACAACGCGGCAATGACGGTGCGCCAGGACGTCTTCGAGAGGAACCAGCGGCTGGCCGACGTGTTCAACCCCATCGCGGCACGGCTCACCAGCGACGTCGTACGCGGGCTCAACGAGCAGGTCGAGGTCGACGGCGAGCTGAGCGAGGAGGTCGCGGAGAAGTTCCTGCGCGACAACGGGTTCATCGGCTGACAGTGACGTCCGGGCCGCTGTACGTTCCGTGTTTGGGCACCACCACGGAGGCGACATGCGCATCACCCTAGGCCAACTCGATTGCGTCCTCGGTGACGTCGACGCCAATCTGGACCGCGCCGAAAAAGCCGTGGCTGCTGCCGTACAAGAAGGTTCTGAGCTGATTGTCTTTCCAGAGCTGCACCTGACCGGCTACTCGATCGGCCAGGTCGACGCGGACCTGTCGATGCCCGCGGACGACGAGCGGCTCATCCGCCTCACCAGCCGGGCCGGTAAGGCGGGGGTGGTAGCCGGCTTCGCCGAGGACGGGCCCGGAGTGCACACCTACAACAGCGCCGCCTACTTCCAGGACGGCAAGCTGGCCCATGTGCACCGCAAGCTGTACCTGCCGACCTACACCACGTTCGAGGAACGCAAGTTCTTCAGTCCCGGCCCGTCGCTGCGCGCCTTCCCCGCCATCGACAACACGCGGATGGCGATCCTGCTGTGCAACGACGCCTGGCAGCCCCAGCTCGCGTTCCTCGCCACCCAGGACGGTGCCCGGGTGCTGATCGTGCCGACCTCCAGCGCGCAGAGCCAGTTTCCCGACAAGTACGACTCGCACACCTACTGGCGCGACATCACCCGCTTCTACGCCCGGATGTTCCAGCTGTTCGTCGTCTTCGTGAACCGGGTGGGCACCGAGGGGCACCTGCGCTTCTGGGGCAGCTCGCACGTCGTCGACCCGTGGGGGGAGACCGTCGCCGAGGCGCCGGAGGACGTCGAGCACCTGCTGACCGTCGACATCGACCTCCGCGACGTCCGCCGCCGGCGTCGCGACATCCCGCTGGTGAAGGAGGCACGGCTAGGGCTGATCAACCGCGAGGTCGAGCGCCTGCTCAACGAGGGCGGGGACCTCTAGCTCCAGGGGAACGGCGAGTGGCTGGTGGGGTGCAGCCGGCCGGTGCGGTAGCGGGCGAACCGGAACGGCTCCAGCAGCACGCTCGGCTCGTCCAGCAGCTCGCGCGCGACGAGCTCCCCGACGCCGAGCATCTTGTAGCCGTGGTTCGAGTCCGCGACGACGTAGGCGTTCTCCCGGAAGGTGTCGAAGACCGGGAAGCTGTCCGGGGTGAACGCGCCGAGCCCGCCGGAGGGCTCGCGCCGGTACCGCGACCGCCTGCCCTCGAACCGCTTGTGGCAGTGCGCCAGCGCCGAGGTCCACATGCGCACGAAGTCCTCGCCGACGGCGAACTCGGGGCTCGCCGGACCGTACGGGTCGACCGCGACGTCGCGCGCGGCCCGGTCCACCCGCACCGGCGCGGCGCCGCCCTGGACACCACCGAAGGAGAAGTCCGGCTTGTAGTAGATGCCCCACATCTCCTCGGTGACCAGGCTGCCGTCGACGTCGTCGTGCAGCGGCTGGTCGGAGTCCACGTGCAGCACCGGCGGCAGCGCACCCGCGTTGTCGACGAACTCGCGGGGATCCACCTCCAGGGTGCCCTCCTGCAGCGCCCAGTAGGTCCACATCGGACGATCGTGGTGTACGGTACCGTCCGGTCCGGTCACCGCGATGGCCTCGGGCAGGCCGAGCATGGCCCACAGGTCCCGGATCCACGGCCCGACCGCGATCACGAGCTGGTCGCACCGGACGTCACCGCGGTCGGTCTGCACCGCCGTGACCGCGCCGCCGTCGACGGCCAGGCCGGTCACCCGCACCCCCGTCCGGATCGTGACGCCCGCCGCCTCGGCCTTGGCCGCCAGGCCCCGCAGCGACGCCACGTTGTTGGCGTAGCCGCCGCGATGCTCGTGCAGCACGACGTCGATACCCGGCGCCTGCCAGTCGGAGAACATGCCCGTCAGGTACTCCCGGCAGGCCGCCTCGCCGACCACGAGCTCGGAGTCGTAGCCGATGGCCCGCTGCTCGGCGTAGATCTGCTCGACGTCGGCCCGCATGACCTCGGGCGCGATCTGCACGTACCCGACGCCGTGGTAGGCGAAGGCCTCCGGGTCGGACTCCCACACCCCCACCGAGTGCGCCATCAGCTCCCGCATCGCCGGCTGGAAGTAGTTGTTGCGCACCACCCCGCACGCCACCCCGGACGCCCCCGCCCCTATCCCGGCTTTGTCGATCACCACAATGTCCCCGCCGTCGCCCTGGCCGGTGGCACGCAACCGGCGGGCGAGATGCCACGCGGTGGACAAACCGTGGACTCCGGCACCAATGATCACGTAGCGGGCGTGCTCGAACATCATGCTGATCACCTCGGCGCGTGTTGCCCTCAGAGAAATGCTGTTTCCACAGCTTCCGCCGAGCCTACGCCCCACGGTGCATGGTTCGTGCATCACCGCGCAGCCGAGTCACACAGCCGAACTCACGATCATGCCCTCACCTTCCCCCGACTCGGGACAACGGCAAGCGACGCGGTGAGTCGCTGCAACACATCGGGAGGCTTATTCACGGGCGAGAAGTAGATCATGCTCCACCACGTCTGAGCTGCGGTGATGCTGAACCGTACGCGCGTCCTGAATAAGCCTCCGGGATGCCACAGCAAGCTGCTGCCGGGTCCGAACCAGTGCTCCCAGATCTCCAGCACGCGACTCTCGATCACAGGTTCGTCGAGTAGCAAGCGGACCAAGTCGGTGACCGCGGGGTCGTACTCGCCAGCGGGGGCGCAACTGCAAAGCAGCCCCTCCGGGTCCTCGTTGGCGATCACTGTGTGTACGGCCGCCCAGCATGCAGGGGCTTCCTGCCGCAGCGGATTCCATTCATACGGATAGTTCATCGAACCCATGGTTCACGCAACCGCGGTGCTACACAATGTCAGGTCGCCAAATCGGGTGAAATCCAGCACAGCGCAGACCGGTGTCCACGACCTGCACAGCGTTCATCGTCCGGCCCATGGTGCAGAAAACAGCGGCGCGCCAGGGCGTAGACCTGCACGAATACGGCGGCTATCCAGTCCGGCGAGCCACCGCGGGAGCAATGACAAGCGTGACGGCAGAAGCCGCTGACAGCAGCGGATATGCTAAGCAATCGTGCGGCCACCGCCCGGGTGTCACCTAATGGAGTCACGGTGACGTCGCTTCGGACGTAGCCGAACACGGCGTGCCGGTGTTAGCCCAGCCGCGTCCCCGCCAGGACACGATCGTGGAATCCGGGAACCGCGACCCACCGACATCCGGGTGTCGACGGTGCCGCGGGCACGGCGCTTCATCGGGGTCGCCCGCGCCGGGTGCGGCGATGTCGGGAACGTCAAGACCCCAGGTCTCCGAGGCCGAGTCGCTCCCGTACAGGTCACGTTCGGTGACCGCGCAGACGGTGTCGGCGGCGCCTGTCAGAGCCCCCGCGGCTGCGGAAGGGTGGCCGGGCGAACGCCACGAGCAGCGCGATGAGGCGGCGCATGTCGGTCGCGCGTTCGATGTCGGCGACCTGCTTGGCATCCCGGGCGAGGAGATCGGCCAGGTAGCCGTCGAAGAGGCGTCGGCGCGGTGTCTCGCGGTGGACCGCTTCGGGGTAGCCGCCGCGCGGCTCGGGCGAGATAGTTCGCGCGGCGAAGGCCTGCGGGGTCGGTCCGCACCTCGGCGCCGCGCGCGAAGGCCGCGTCGCCGAAGCCGTCAGGCGCACCGTCGATCTCGCCCTGGGACAGCGGCCAGAGCTCGATGGTCTTCCGCGCGGCCCGGGAGCGCGTCCGGCAGGCTGCGCAACCCCAGCAGCCGGGCGGAGCCGGTGAGCAGGAAGCGGCCTGGACACGGGTCGCGGTCCACGGTAGCTTGATCGCCAGCCACAGATCGCCACCAGGAACCTGGCGCAGGACGACCTCGACAAGCATGTGTTTTTGCCGACCTGGCGCGCGCCGTTGACGACGACCCGACTGTCATCGAGCGCGTCGAGTACGAGCTCGGCCACCCGGCAGGGAGGTAGTCGCCCACGACACGCACCACCGGATCCTGGCCTCACGGCTTTCCATCTGCCGAGACGGACGCTTTAGATCTGCCGAAACAGATCCATGACATCTGCCGGGAGACACGGCGCTCTGCCCGCCTCGGGCGAGCACCGCTGGCCACCGCCAGCGTCGAGGGAGCATGCGCGAGTCTCGCTGCTGGGATGACAGACTTTTCGTATGCCCACCGACGAGCGCTTCGACGTGCCGCTCTACTCGGTGCCTGAGGCTGCCCGTCACCTGGACGTGCCGGTGTCGATCTTCCGGACCTGGGTCCATGGCTACGAGCGACACCCGGAGGAGAAGCTTCCGGTCATAGGGAAGCCGATCGTCACGACGCTTGCGCGCGACGCCGGCGTGTCGGTGCCGTTCGTCGGCTTGGCCGAGGCTCACGCGCTGGCAGCTATCCGTGGTGCCGGCGTCCCCCTGCAGCGAATCAGGCCAGCCCTTGATCTTCTACAGCAGGAGCTAGGCATCGAGAACGTTCTCGCATCCCGATCGCTGTACACAGACGGCGCCGAGCTGCTCTACGACTTTGCCGAGCGCGAAGGAGACACGTCACAAGCCCGCAGCGCTCGCGAGCTCGTCGTCGTGCGCCATGGCCAACGCATCTTCAACGACGTCGTGGACAGCTACCTGCGGCGCGTCGAGTTCGCTGGCGACGGCTGGGCCGAACGCATCCACCTCAGCAAGTACGGCAGCGCCGACGTCGTCGTTGATCCGCGACGCTCCTTCAGAATCCCGATCTTTGCCCGCAGTGCAGTACGCCTGGAGACCGTGATCTCAGCGTTCAAAGCAGGCACTGACATCGATGACCTGACGGCCGAGTACGGGGTTCCCGCGACGACCTCCTGAGCGTGCTGCGTGTCCACACCGAAGCCGCCTGAGCTACCTGAGGACCTACCCACCTTCTTCACCGACCGGGATCTCGGACGCATCACGTTTCCCCAGGCCTCCGAGCTGCAGGGTTGACCATCGTGACGATCTTCGATCACTACGGCATCGAGGCGAGCCAGGCGGTGCAGATCACCCCCCACCGCGTCTGTTTGACGTGGGTGAGGCCGACGTCGGCGACGAACGGCTTGGCCAGATGCAGCGGCTACGCCGAGGGCGCGGCTGCCCCCCAACGCCGCCGCGACGGTCGGCGTCCACGACCTCAACCGACCGCCGCCCTTCAACATCAATGATTGGGCGCGGTCAGCGCCGGGAATCCTCCGTCATCCATCCCTCAGACAGGAGGATTCCATGCCCATCCTCAACCGCATCCTCGGCCTCGTCCGTGGTGCCGCCCGCAAGCCCACAGGTGGTCCCGGGCTGGCCGGGCTCGGTCAGCCACACGGCGCTCCTGGTCACCGCCCGCCCGGCGGTCGCCCCAGCGCTGGCGGTGGCTTGCTCAGCAAGCTGCTCGGCCAGGCCCGCCGCCGCCTCTGAACCCTGTCGACGCGGGTGCCCACCGCCCGCGCGGCGGTGGGCACCCGACACCCCGGCGTTGGTGGATCGAGCGCCTAATCAGGGTGACGTTGTCGACATGGCCTTGGTGGTCGCGATGACGGCGGACTGTGGAGGGAAGTCGCTCGCGTCGGGGCTGCAGATCCAGTGCCAGAGTCCGAGGCGTTCGTCGTCCGGGGACGGCAGTACGACATCGTCTCCGGGGTGGGCGACGGACGCCCGTAGCCGGAGCAGCTCGGCGTGCACTGACTCGGCCAGGGTGTGGCCGGGGCCGGTGATGAAGGTCCACCGTTGGGCCTGCGGATGCTCGACGACCGGCCCGGTCAGCATCCGCACGCGCAGACCGGCGAGCACGCGGCGTCCGAGCTCGGCGGGCATGGTGATGGCCCCGATCAGGCCGCCGATCGGGAGGAGGATCCGTCGGGACACGGGATCGACGGTGGTGGGCAGGTGGTAGTCGCGGCGGTAGCGGACGCACCGTTGTTCAGGAGTTGAATCCTGACGTGTCGCTGGAATTTCAGCATCCGACGTTGTCACGGCGGTCTACCTCCTTTGAACGCGCAGCCCGAAGCGCGGCGTTCTGCGCATCAATGTCCGCTATCGCTTTCCGCAACGCCTGCAGCGCCTCTGGGAGTTGCGACACGCATTGCTCGAGCACTTCCACGCCGAGAAGCAGCTCGAACTCCGATTCATCCTCGAACGAGACCCCGACAGACCGGTCGTTCGGGTAAACTACGCAATGAATATCCATTCCGTTCGCAACGGACACCGACGCCCTGGTGACAACCAGTGAGCCGTAGCTTGCAAACATGGCCACTCTCCTTATCGTTTGTACTGACGAGAACCGCATCTGATTCGTGGTTGTGGGCATCTCGTCACGCGTGTGCAGACCTCGGCGTGGTCGGCGGTATGACCCCTCGTCGACGGCGGACGATCGATCGATCCGGCCGGGCCGGAGGCAAGGTCGGATCCGACCCGACCCGATGGGGGAGCTGACTCCAGTCGGAGCACCGACCGCAAGCGTGCGGGCACATCGTCCTGCCTTCGCGAGGGCGTCTACCGTATGTACACGACGCGAGGACCATGCCAGTCATGATGCCAGGCATTATTCTCGATGGGTATGGCTCGAACGGGTGACAGCGCGTGTCACCATGCGTCACGAGATTGCGGATGAGCGGAGGGTGCGGGATGCGACCGACCGTGCGTAGCCGCCGGATCGGCAGCCGACTGAGCCGCTACCGGCACGAAGCTGCGCTGTCGGGCACCGAGCTGGCCGCGCGCATCGGCATCCACCAAGCCACCTGGTCGAAGATCGAGACGGGCAAGACCAAGCTGTCACCCGAGGTACTGGCCAAGGCGGTCGAGGCGCTGGGCATCCCCGCCGACGTCGCGGCCCAGCTGGACACGCTGCGCCGCAAGGCCGAGGAGCCGGGCTGGTGGCAGGACTACGGGGACATCCTCTCCGAGGCCGTGCAGATGCTCATCGAGCTGGAAGCTGACGCCTCCTGGATACGCACCTACGAAGGACACTTGATCCCCGGCCTGCTCCAGACCCGTGACTACGCGGAGCGGATCATCACCGCAGGATCACCGCACATCCGGGTAGCCGACATCGACCGCTACCTGGAGCTGCGGATGCACCGTCAGAAGCGCCTCCATGAGGGGCTGCGGCTGACCTCGATCCTCGGCGAGGCTGCCGTCCGCCAGCAAGTCGGAGGGCCCGAGACCCTGCGCGAGCAGTTGCGCCACCTCGACCGCATGGTCCGCGAGCACGACGTCACCGTCCAGGTGGTGCCGTTCGCCGCCGACGCCCACGCCGCGCTCGGCGACGCGTTCACCATCCTCCAATGGCCGGACGAGAGCGATCCCGAGGCGGTCTACGTGGACGGCATGACCTCCTGGACCGTGCACGAGCGCGGTGGGGTGATCCGTAGCTACCAGCACGCGATATCCTCGGTGCAGAGTCAGGCACTGCCTCCGCGCGAGTCGCTCGACCTCATCCACGAGATCATCAAGGAACTGCCATGAGCACCGACAGCTCGACGGCCTTGCCCACCCCCGCCTGGCGCACGAGCAGCTACAGCACCACCACCGGAAACTGCGTCGAGGTCGCCCCGGCAACCGACGCCGTCGTGATCCGGCACAGCAAGCACCCCGCCGCCGGCACGATCACCTTCCCGCTCCCCGCCTGGACCACGTTCCTCCGTGAAGCACGCGACGGCCTGGCCAGCGCCAACGGGGTCGCCACCGTCATCACGGTCGGCACCGACACCCTCGTCACGCCACTCCACGCCGCCGCTGCACTGCGCTTCACCGAGGACGAATGGTCCGCCTTCGTCGCCGGAGCCGCCGACGGCGAGTTCGACCTCACCAGCACACCGGTCCCCACCGCGACCTGAAGGCAGGTCAGTCGCAGAACCCCGACAGCCCCGGGTCATCGACGATCAGGCGGCAGGAGCGACTGACACCTCGAGTGCTAGCGCCTGGGTGTCGCTGTCGCAGTCGCTAGGATCCCCCTCCAGTGCGAACGTGATCGTGTCCATGCACTGACGTTCGGCGTCCTCGCGGTTCGCCGTCCCACCCCCGTTGATGCGCAGCGCAGGCACGCGGTAATGCCAGGTGTTCGCCTCGGCGTCGAAGTAGAACTCGGCGCGCAGCGTGGTACTCATATGATCATCATCCTATAGCTTGCGCAGCTCAGCAACGGCGTAACAGTAGTCCTTGGACGAGCACGTGACGCGACTCGCGGCAGCGCATATCGGCCCAGGGCGGAGGAGACGGCGGCCGAGCGCGGCTGCACAAGATGCCGGGATCTACACCGTGGTGAGCAGGGCCGACAACGCACGCGCTCGCCGGGCGAACCACAGCCAGGTGGCAGCTCAACTACCCCTTCTCTGCTCGGCCCCGCCAGTACGCGAGGTTGCCGCGGGTGATCAGGCTGTGGGGGTGGTCGGGACCCAGGACCCGCAGCCGGTCGGTGAGCAGCTCCGCCAACGCCGCCGCCGCACCACCCGGATCCCCCGCCGCCCCCCGCCAGTACGCGAGGTTGCCGCGGGTGCTCAGGCTGTGGGGGTGGTCGGGACCCAGGACCCGCAGCCGGTCGGTGAGCAGCTCCGCCAACGCCGCCGCCGCACCACCCGGATCCCCCGCCGCCCCCCGCCAGCGCGCGAGGTTGTGGCGGGTGCTCAGGCTGTCGGGGTGGTCGGGACCCAGGACCCGCAGATAGTCGGTGAGCAGCTCCGCCAACGCCGCCGCCGCACCACCCGGATCCCCCGCCGCCCCCCGCCAGCGCGCGAGGTTGTGGCGGGTGATCAGGCTGTCGGGGTGGTCGGGACCCAGGACCCGCAGCCGGTCGGTGAGCAGCTCCGCCAACGCCGCCGCCGCACCACCCGGATCCCCCGCCGCCCCCCGCCAGCGCGCGAGGTTGTGGCGGGT
>JBBSQN010000125.1:0-17312 GCA_038257875.1 Mycobacteriales bacterium | reverse complement strand
GTCGGGACCCAGGACCCGCAGATAGTCGGTGAGCAGCTCCGCCAACGCCGCCGCCGCACCACCCGGATCCCCCGCCGCCCCCCGCCAGTACGCGAGGTTGCCGCGGGTGCTCAGGCTGTCGGGGTGGTCGGGACCCAGGACCCGCAGACGGTCGGTGAGCAGCTCCGCGAACGCCGCCGCCGCACCACCCGGATCCCCCGCCGCCCCCCGCCAGTACGCGAGGTTGTGGCGGGTGATCAGGCTGTCGGGGTGGTCGGGACCCAGGACCCGGTCCGCGGTGTGTGTCATGTGTGTCCAGTAGTCGACCGCGGCCGTGACCAGCCCACACTCGCCCATGCTGCGCCCGGCCCGAAACAACACCGGGTGACCGTCGGGTTCCCAGAGCGCGTCCTCGTACCGATCGGCCAGCACTGCCGCGTTGGCCCGCAGGGCCTGTCCGAGCTGCGGGTCACGCTCGACGTCCGGCCACACCGCCACCACCGCATCCGCTGCGGCGCGCGCCAGCGAATCGGGCCGATCTCGATCGCAATGCTCGAGCGTGGCGCGTTGGATCAGCGCGTGCACCCGCACCCCACGCGGTCCACCAGCATCGTCCAGGCTGACCAGGCTCAACCGTGCCAAGTTGCGCAGCCCATCGCGACAGTCCTGCCCCGATACCGCCAGCGCGGACGTCACGGCACCAGATGGCCCACCATTGAAGGCCGCCCGGTCGGTAGCCACGGCGCTGATGATGGCCTCGGTCTGTACCACGTCGAAGGGGAACCCGTTCGGGTCCAGCACGCTGACCGCCGCCAGCAGCGAGCTACAGACCCCTACGGGAGTGAGCCGGTCGGCCGCCTCAATCGAGATCGACCACGTCGCCGCCACCGTCGCCCCATAGTCATCGGCCAACGCATCAGGCGGGAATATCTCGGACAGAGTGCGGCGGCGGTCGGCGAACCGGGCACGGTAGCCCGCGCAGGTCTCACCGCGGTCCAGGATGAACGCCGCCGCCTGCGCCAACGCCAGCGGCAGATACCCCAGATCAGCCGCCAGCTCGTCGACATACTCGGTCCGGCCCGAACCGGCACCGGTACCCAGCCTCGCTTCGAGATAGCGGCGCGCCTCCTCCGGGGCGAACAGACCGACATTGATACGGCGTCGCCCATGACCCGACAGCACCGCATCGGTCCGCCGGGTCGTCATCACCGTCCGACCCCGCGGCCCGTCCGGCCACAACCCCCGCAGATCACCCGGATCCGCCAGATCGTCCAACACCACCAGCCAGGCCCGGTCGGTAGTCTGCAACCACGACAAGAACCAGCCCGCCGCCTGCTCCAGCCCACCCTCCACACGCTGCCCGAGCTGCCCCGCGGCCTGCGCGTACGTGCCCAGGATCACCTCCCGCGACGTCGCGGTCACCCACACCAACAACTGCACCCGATCCGCCCAGGACCGGGCGTACGCCGCGGCGAGCTGGGATTTGCCCACCCCACCCAGACCCGACAACACCTGCGTCAGCACCGCCGTGCCACCCGTATCCACCGCCCGGTCCAACGCGGCGGTCTCGGCGCGGGCCTGGTAGCAGTCCGCCAACATCGGCACCGCCCCCACTTGAACCGGCCACGACACCGACTCCACGGGGACATAGAAGTTGTTCACCTGCAGGCCGTGGTCACCCGCTTGCACGCCCTGCGCGCTACGGGCGTCCACCGGTGCCGCGCGCGCCGGCTCGTCGGCTCCCGGGTCGGCCTCGTCGCTCACCACGACATCCTGATCAGACCGAGGGCGGGGTGGTGAAGGTGTTGGTCTGGGTGCCGTGATCACCGATCTGCACACCCTGCGCACCCCGAGCATCCACCTGATACCTGCCTGCCCGGGAACCCTCGGCATCCAGCAACGCCATCAGCCGCTGCGCCGCCTCCACCACCGCGACATCACCACCGGCATCGACGTCGACCAGCTCCGCCTCCACCGCACCCCGCCACGCCTCCGGCTGCCGCTCATGCTGCTCCACCGCGACCTCACCCGACACCCGCCCGGCCAGCCGACGCCGCACCAACGCCTTCAACCCCGCATACGCGTCCTTCACCACGTCCGTCGCGGTGCCCTGAGCACCCGCCACCGCCCCCGCCGTCAACGCCGCCACGATCACCGACACCGGATCCACAAGACCCACCCTCTCACTCGACACCCCCATGTCGCTGCAACCGCGACGATCGTGACATCCACACCACCGGGATCGATCGCGGCGACGCAGCACGGTCAGTCGTCCTCGTCCACATCCCGCCAAGTACACACGCCGCGTGGCATGGTGAGGTAGCGACCCGTCGATCTTGCGCCATCCAGTGCCTCAGATCCGGATCCGCAGCTGATCGCCGACTTGCGTGCGTGGCAGAGCAGGTGCTTCGATGATCACTGCGCGCGAAGGGTTGAAGTTCCGAACGACCCCTGGCCAGTAAGGCAAGTGTTACATATACTGCGGTTGCTTCAGTTGTTGCGGTTGATGTTTGACTCGGCTGCCGGGTGCTGTGATGGGGGCGATGCGCTGATGTCAAGGACCGCTGTCGACGCGGCCACGCCAGGGGAGAACGACGCCGCGATCGCGCGAGACGCGTTGGTGCGCGTGAAAGAGTTCCTCCGGCGCCACCCGGGCGATGAGCACGAACCGGTCCTCCTGACCGTGCAGGAGGACGCCGAACGTCTCGCACTGCCCCGATCCGCGGTCGAGCTCATGGCAAGGATCCTTGCGCATATGGCGGCAGGCCAGAGCGTGTCTGTCGTTCCGCTGCATGCGGAGCTGACCACCCAGCAGGCCGCGGACATGCTGAACGTCTCCCGACCGTTCCTGGTCGGCCTGCTCGACGCCGGCGAGATCGAGTACCGCCTGGTGGGAACCCACCGGAGGATCAAGGCGTCATCGTTGATCAACTATCAACGCCAGGACGACGCGCGACGGCGCGGAGCGGCCGACGAGCTCACGACGCTGAGTCAGGAGTCAGGACTCGCCTGATGCCCTTCGTCGTTGTCTACGACGCCAGTGTCCTGCACCCGTTCACCCTGCGGGACCTGCTGATACGTGTCGCACAGGCGGGCCTGGTCCAAGCGAAGTGGACCGACATGATCCTCGACGAGACCTTTCGATCGATTACACGCCGCCGACCCGACCTCAACTCCGAGCGCCTGGAGCGGACTCGCACGCTGATGTGCGCAGCGGTCCGTGACTGCCTGGTGTTCGGCTACGAACCACTGATCGAGGCAGTGGAGCTCCCCGACCCCGACGATCGGCACGTGCTCGCAGCCGCCATCACGGCACGGGCACAGGTCATCGTGACCAGCAACCTCAAGGACTTCCCGGAGACAGCGCTCTCACCATGGAACATCGAGGCCAAAAGTCCGGATGACTTCATCCTCGATCAGTTCCATCTCGACGGACCGGCCGTTCATGGAGCCGTGCAGCGTGTCGCCGACGGCTGGACGAAACCGCCGGGGTCTGTCAACGACGTCTTGGACCGATTGGAGCGTGACGGGCTTGTAGAGGCCGCTGCGCTCCTGCGCCGCTGACTCCCGTTGCTCGCCGCAGCGCCGGCGAGTCCAGATGTCGCCCGGACAAGGTTGGGGGCGGCCGACGACGAACGCTGGGTGCAGCCCGTCGTCGCCACCGCGCCGACGAACGCATGCGGGAAGCGGTCGCCCTGTTTCACCGGAGCGGTTTCCCTTACGCAACAACGGGTCGCTGACGGGGGATCACGTCGCCCAGCCAGGACAGGAACCTCGCTCGTTGCGATATCGGCGGGTTTTCGGCATGTAGCGAACGCGCCGTACCGCCGTCTGGACGAAGCGGCGCCGCCAGCTGGACGAATCCGACATGTTGACCACCTTCAGTTACCGAGACACCCTTGACCTCCACTCTTTCGTGGACGACAGTTCCACCCTTGAGTGAAGCCATCGGTGATTTTTTACATGTCGTAGTAATCATCCGGTGTTCCTTCCACCCGACGGATGAGAGGCGGGCCGACGTGGACAAGCGCTACGAGATCTACTGCCTCACCGACGGTCCGTTCTACGACTCGCCCTCCACGGTGCGCGAGCAACCTCTGGAGTTCGGCGTCACCCGGCTCCTCGCCCCGCCCGGGTGGGAACGATCCGAGCTCGAGGACTGGGTGGTGCACCGCCCGTCCGAGCAGCGACTACCGGCGCAAGGGTGGAAGGTCCACGTCGCGGCCTGCCTCGACGACGCCGAGGACGTCCTGACCGCGGTGTGGGACTACTGCCTCGCGCAACGGGTGGCGTTCAAGTTCCTGCGCGACCGGAACACGCTCCTGCTGGCCAACGCGAAGTACGCCGACCGTGCCGCCAGTGGCAAGTTCATCACGATCTACCCGCTCGACGAGGACGTCCTGGAGACGGTGCTCACCGAGCTCAACGAGCGCCTTGCCGGGTGCCGCGGGCCATACGTCCTCAGCGATCTGCGCTGGGGCGGGGGGCCGCTGTCGGTCCGGTACGGGGGTTTCGCCGAGCGCTACTGCACGTCGGAGACCGGCACGACCGTGCTGGCGATCGAGGACGACACCGGATCGCTGGTGCCGGACCGCCGGGAGCCGACCTTCCGGGTGCCGCCGTGGGTGGAGCTGCCCGGGTTCCTTCGCCCGCACCTGGAGGCCCGCAACAGCGTCACGGTCGAGAAGCTGGCCTACCGCATCGAGCGGGCCATCCACTTCTCCAACGCCGGCGGGCTCTACGCCGCGACGGAGCTGAGCAGCGGTGACCGGGTCGTGCTCAAGGAGGCGCGGCCGTACGCGGGCCTGGACCTCGACGGCAGCGACGCGATCACCCGGCTGCGGCGCGAACGCGACGTGCTGGTGCGCCTCGCCGGCCTGGACGTCGTACCCGCCGCGCGCGATTACGTCGTTCTCGGCGAGCACGAGTTCCTGGTCCTCGACTTCGTCGACGCCACGCCGCTGCGCACCCGGATCGTCGAGCGCTACCCGCTGGTCCACGAGGACTTCGACGCGGCTGCCGCGGCCGAGTACACCCGGTGGGCGCGCGAGGTCGACGCCGTGGGGGGGAGCACGCACCATCGTCGCGGCCGACACCGCCGATCGAGAGATCCGGCGGGTGCTCGCGCCGCTGCCCGAGCTGCGGCGCCACGGGATGGACACGTGGCGGGCGCAGACTCGGATCAGCGCGCAGGAGGCGGCGCTGGTACCGATGCTGGAGATCGCGGTGCTCGCCGTGGCGGGGCTGCTGCTCCTGCGCGGCCGGATCACCCCTGGCGAGCTGTTCGCCGCCGTCCAGTACGTGGCGCTGGCCGCCGGACTCGGGTCGGTGGCCACCTCGCTCGGCGGGTGGGCGCGGTGCCGCTCCGCTGCCGGGCGGCTGGCCGACGTGCTCGACCAGCCCTTACCCGCGCAGGGCCGGGAACCGCTGCCGCCGGGAGCGGGCCGGCTCGACTTCCGCGCGGTCACCGTGCACGGTGGCGACCGTCCCGCGCTCCAGAGCATCGACCTGACGGTGCCGGCCGGCACGATGGTCGCCGTGGTGGGCCGCTCCGGGTCCGGAAAGTCGGCGTTGGCTGCTCTCGCCGCCCGCCTGGTCGACCCGGACGAGGGTGCGGTGACACTGGACGGGGTCAGCCTGTCCCGGCTGGCCCGCACCGAGCTGCGTCGCGCGATCGCGGTCGGGTCCTCGCATCCCGTCCTGATCGGCGAGACCCTGACCGACGTCATCGCCCTGGGCCTGCCCGCTTGCAGCCCCGCTCAGGTGCAGGAGGCCGCACGGTCGGCGCGCGCCGACGGCTTCATCCGACGTCTCCCCCGCGGTTATCGCACGCCGCTGGCCGACGCACCGATGTCCGGCGGTGAGGTCCAACGCGTCGGCCTCGCGCGCGCGTTCGTCCGGGCGGAGCGGGTGCTCGTCCTCGACGACGTCGCGGCGAGCCTCGACACGGTCACCGAGCACCACATCAGCCAGGTCCTGAGAACCTCGCTGGCCGACCGGACCCGCCTCGTGGTGGCGCACCGCGCCTCGACCGCCGCGCGCGCCGACGTCGTCGTGTGGCTCGAGGCGGGCTCCCTGCGCCGATGCGGTCCACACGCCGACCTGTGGTCCGACCCGGACTACCGAGCGGTGTTCACCGCCGATCCCATCGGTGCCGGGTCGGGCGGTGCGCCGTGACCGCGGACGCACGTTCGCCGGTGTGGTCGGCGCTGGGCTCGGTCCTGCGCAGGCGGCGGCGCCGCCTCGCGGCCTTCACCGGCTGGTCGCTGCTCGAAGCGACACCCGCGCTGCTGTCCGGCCACCTGGTCGCGACGGCGATCGACGACGGGTTCCTCGCGGGCCAGGCCGGGACCGGGTTCGGTTGGCTGGCGGTGCTCGCGGCCGCGGTGCTGGTCGGCGCGGTCGCGACCCGGCAGACCTACCTGCACCTGGCAGCGGTCGTCGAGCCGTTCCGCGACGAGCTGGCCGGGATGGCCGTGACCGGCACGGTACGCCGGTCGCTGCGTGCCGGGGCGCCGCCCGACACGGCCGGGGTGGCACGGCTCACCAACCAGGTGGACGTGGTCCGGGAGACGTTCGCGGGCACGATCATGACGGCCCAGGGCTTCATCGTCGTCAGCACGGCGGCGCTGGTCGGACTGGCCACCCTTCTCCCCGCGGCCCTGCTGCTCGTGGTTCCGCCGCTGCTGGTCGGCCTGGTGATGTTCTTCAGTGCACTGCCCGCGCTGGCCGCTCGGCAACGCGACCTCGTGCTGGCCGAGGAGCGCATCGCGGCGACGGCGTACACCCTGTCCCACGGCATGCGCGATGTGGTCACCTGCGGCGCCGAGGACCAGCTCGCGGAGCAGGCCGGCCAAGATGTCGAGGCTCATGCTGCGGCCGCCGCGGCGCTGGCCAGGCTCGCCGCGGTGCGCAGCGCGGCACTCGTGGTCGGTTCCCGACTGCCACTCGTGCTCATCCTGATCGGGGTGCCGTGGTTGCTCGACCATGGAGCCACTGCCGGGATCGTCCTCGGTGCCCTCACCTACGTGCTCCAGGGCCTGCAACCGGCCATGCAGACCTTGGTCCGGGTGGTCGGCGTGAGCGCGATCTCGATGGTGGTGAACTGGCGCAGGCTCCTCGACGCGGCCGCAGCTGACGAGCCCACCGCCCTCACGGAGCACCCGGCGACCGGGACGGGCGCGGTCGGGCACCGAGGCTCCGGCCTCGAGCTGCGCGGCGTGCATTTCGCGTACGGCCCCGACGCCGAACCGGTACTGCGTGATCTCGACCTGCGGATCCCCGACGGGGATCACCTTGCGGTCGTCGGGCCGAGCGGTGTCGGCAAGTCCACCCTGGCCGGCGTCCTGGCGGGCTTGCTGCAGCCCGACACCGGTGATGCGCGGCTTGACGGCGTGCCGCTGTCCGACTGGGACCGCACCCGGCTGGCCGCGCGCCGTGTCCTGATCCCGCAGGAGGCCTACGTGTTCGCGGACACGCTCCGGGAGAACCTGGGCTACCTGCGCGGAAACGTCGACGATGCCGAGCTGGACGACGCCGTCAACGCGCTCGGGCTTCGACCTGTGGTCAAGCGGCTCGGGGGTTATTCGGAGCCGGTCGTACCGGCCGAGCTTTCAGCCGGTGAGCGCCAGCTCGTCACCCTCGTCCGCGCCTACGTGTCCCGAGCCCCGCTGGTCATCCTGGACGAGGCGACCTGCCACCTCGACCCTGCCGCGGAGGAGCGCGTCGAGCGCGTCTTCGCGGCCCGGCCGGGAACGCTCGTCGTCATCGCCCACCGGATCAGCTCGGCACAGCGCGCGCATCGCATCCTCCTGCTCGACGGGGAACAGGCCGTGCTGGGCAGCCACCGAGACCTGCAGGACGTCTCGGCCTCCTACCGCGACCTCGTCGGGCACTGGACTCCGGAACGCCACCCGGCACCGGACCCGGTGTCCCCACCGATTCACTTCTGACCCCGACGACCTCGCAGCCATGGACCCACCCGTCACGGGTGTGGTCGTCTACGACGCCATGTGCTGCGCAGCCCTGCGGGACCGCAGCCGAGGATCACCCGAACAGCTCGTCCACCGAGTCGGCGGTGGCCGCCCGACGCACCCAGGAGTCGAGCTGGTCGAGATCTCGGCATGCCGAGATGCGAGCCCGGGCCTCGTCGGGCACCGCGATGCCACGTGCGTCGAGCACCGCGAGCACAGCCCTGGACCTACCCCGCGCCTCGCCTGCCGCCTCGCCCGCAGCCGCGCCCGCAGCCTCGCCCTGATCGAAGAAGGTCTGCGCGTACTCACTGCGATACGCGTGGGTCGACATCAGCGCCTCCAGGTGGCGTCGCGCCGCCTCCGGCAGCGCCGCGAAGACCAGCTCAGCGTACTCAACCTCAACGGACCTCGACGCGGACGAGATGACCGCTTGCTTTAGCCAAACGCAGGTCCCGGGTCAGCAACGGACAGTCCAGCGCCTCGGCCAGGGCCACGTAGGCACCGTCGTAGGCAGAGACGTTGTTGCGGAGCTGGAAAACCCGACGCCGAAGGGCGTCACCCACCGGCCAGCGGTGCACCGGCAGGTCCTCAAAGTCCGTCAAGGCGTCCCCAGCTCTGCTGACGCTGAGGTTGCCGCGAAGAGTCAGTCCCCGCAGAGCCGAAACAACCTCGACGTCCAGCAATGCCGGCGCGCTGAGCTCCTCACCCGCAACGAGAGCGCGCAGTTCGTCCGAGCCCTTGACGACTGTCAGGGCGTCGACGACGGCCGCACAGTCGACGACGATCACGAACGCGACTCGGGCGAGCCAGCCGAACGTGCGAGCCGCGCTTGTTCAACGACGTCGACGGCCGACGCGCTTGCCTGTTCAGCCCGCCTGCCGGCGCGCTCGAGCACCTCCTGGACCGTCGGACACCGGACGTCACGCTGGATGAGATCGAGCAGGTAGGAGTTCAGAGACTCGCCACGGGCCGCCGCCCGGGCTTTGAGCACGCGGCGAGCGTCGTCCGGGACGTCTCTGATCTGCAGTAGCGATGCCATACCGCCAGATTACCTCAAAATCAATACAAGGTGCATTGGTAGGCCGTATCCTGCGCACCTCCCCTGCTACACCGGACCGCGGCCGACGATCACCCGAACAGCTCGTCCACCGAATCGGCGGTGGCAGCCCGGCGCACCCAGGAGTCGAGCTGGTCGAGATCACGGCATGCGCAGACGCGAGCCCGGGCCTCGTCGGGCACCGCGATGCCACGTGCGTCGAGCACCGCGAGCACGGCCCTGGACCTACCCCGCGCCTCGCCCACAGCCTCGCCCGCAGCCTCGCCCTGATCGAAGAAGGTCTGCGCGTACTCACTGCGATACGCATGGGTATGTGTCGACATCAGTGCCTCCAGGTGGCGTCGCGCCGCCTCCGGCAGCGCAGAGAAGACCAGCTCAGCGTACAAGACGGCATGCTCGACCTCGACGGACGCGAGCGCGTCGACCAGCACGGTCAGCACCTCGCGCCGGCGCGGGTCGGCGCCGTGTGCCATCGCCGCGAGCACCGCCAGTTCCGGGGCCCGGCCGGCGTCATCGGCGTCGGTGAGCACCGGGATCGCCTCCGGGCCCAGCACGGTCGGACAGATCTGCCCACCACCGACGCCCAGCTCGATCGGCACGCCCGCCCACGCCGCGACCGCAGCATCGACACAGACCACCAGCAGCACCGTCGGACACCGCAACCGAGCCCGCAGCGTGGTCACATACACCGGCCAGCTCCACTGCTTGTCCCGGTCGCGGGAAAGCTGAACCTCCACCACCACCGCCAGCACGGGCCCGTCGGCGCCGGTCAGCACCACCACCGCATCGGCCCGGTACTCGGTCGGGGACAGATCGACACAGTCACCCGCCTCCACGCTCACCTGCGCGAAGACCGGCAACTCCATCCCCAACACCCCCGCCAACACCTCAGCGGCCAGCGCAGGCCGATGACGGAACATCTCCACCAACGTCTCGTGCAGGTGCGACGGCACGACCACGACGCTAACGGCGGACACCGACAACCTCCGCAGGACGCCGGCTCGATCAGCCCGTGGCGACGGACGGCGGCCGCCCACGAGTTCGACGACGTCGTGATGGCCGACGGCCCGGTGGTCAACAACTTCGACGGGTTCGAACGCTCGGCCGGAACCTCGTCTGCCAGGCGCTGGTTCTGCTGTGTCGACCGGAGATCCCGTGGCCGTTCCGGCTGATACCAAGGCTGTTGGCCGTACAGCACGGGCGAGGTGCACGCCGCGTGCGCCAAGCTCCACGGTCGAGGAGCATACGCGCGGGGCCGAATCATCAGGAGAAGTCATGACGTGGACCCAGTCCGACATCCCCGACCTGACCGGCCGCACCGCCGTGGTGACCGGCGCCAACGGAGGCCTCGGCCTCGAGACCACCGCTGCGCTCGCAGGCGCCGGCGCGCACGTCGTGATGGCCGCCCGCGACCAGAACAAGGCGACGGCGGCCGAGGCCCGGATCCGAGGACGCCACCCGACCGCGTCGCTCGAGATCGTCCGGCTCGACCTGGCTGACCTGTCGTCGGTGGCCGCGGCCGCCACGGAGATCCTCGCCGCCCACCAGGTCATCGACATCTTGGTGAACAACGCCGGTCTGATGGCCATGCCGCAACGACGGACCGCCGACGGGTTCGAGATGCAGCTGGGCGTGGACCATCTCGGTCACTTCGCCCTCACCGCGCACCTGCTGCCCGCCGTGCTCGGGGCGCAGGCCGCGCGCATCGTGACCGTCACCAGCACCGCCCGGTTCATGGGTCGACCGGTCGACCCGGCCCGTCCCCACCTGGAGGGGCGTTACGGGCCGTGGAAGGCCTACGCACAGGCCAAGATGGCGAACTACCACTTCGGTCTCGGCCTGCAGCGCAGGCTTGCAGCGGCCGGCGCCTCGGCGCAGAGCCTGATCGCCCACCCTGGCCTGTCCAACACCGACCTGCAGGCCACCGCGGTCTCCGAGGGCGGCGCCGGTTGGCTGGGGGGCTTCTTCCACGCGATGACGGTCAGCTCCGGCGTGCCTCCCGAGCAGGGTGTCCGCCCCCAGCTGCGCGCCGCGACCGACCCGCACGCCCACGGCGGCGAGCTTTACGCTCCCCGGTTCGTCTCCCACGGTCCACCCGTCCGCCGGCCGATCCTGCGCCGCTTCGACCTGGACGCACGCATCGACGCCCTGAGGGAGATGTCGCAGCGAGAGACCGGCGTCGTCCTCGACGTCGCTGCCGTGAAGGCGGCACTGCGCTGATGAGCCCGACACGAGCGACGGTCGACCGCGCCGCAGCCGTTCGCGCTGCGCTCGTCCGGCTCGTCGCAAGTCGCGGCTTCCACGGCGCGTCGATGGGCGCGGTGGCCACCGAAGCCGGGGTGGCCACCGGCACGGCGTACGTGCACTACGCCTCGAAGGAGGACCTCGTCCACGCCACCTACCTCGAGGTCAAGCGCGACCTGGTGCAGTCCGCGATGTCCCGCGTCGATCCCGGACTCCCGCCCCGCGAACGGTTCGCCCAGCTGTGGCACGGCGCGCACGAACACCTGACCGAGGACCCGGATCGAGCACGGTTCCTGGCCCAGGTCGACAGCTCACCGTTCGCGCAGGCCGCGCACGACAAAGCCATGGCCGCCGACGGCGACCCGTTGATGGTGTCGCCCGCAGTGACCGACATGATCGAGCAATTCGTGGCGCTGCCGCTGCCGGTGCTGTTCGACCTGGCCATCGGACCGATCGTGCGTCTCGTCGCCTCCGGCGACGACCTCCACCCCTCAAGCCTGCCCACCTTGGTCGAGGCGTGCTGGCGGGCCGTCACCGACTGATTCACGGACCAGGCGCGGGTTCTGGGTAGGCGTCGACCTCGACGCCGAACTCGGCGCCCGCGTCGAGCAGGGCATCGGCGAGGAACTGGCCCGACGAGCGCTCGCAGTGCAGCAGGTAGCTCGGCACGCCACCGCGGTCGTCGCGCACGATGTCGGTGACCACGGCGGCGACCGAGGTCCGCAACGCCGCGCCGTCGGGCACGACGTCGTCGGCGAGGTCGATCGCGCACACCTTGGCGAGCAGGTCGGCCGACCGCTGCCCGCGCAGCCGGACCAGCGCGCGGCCGTGGGTGAGGTCCACGACCGAGGCGAACTCGCCGGTCGCCGCGACGAGCTCGACCAACCGGCTCCGCAGCGCGTCCTGGGCGCCCGGCACGTCGAGCACCAGCCACTCCCCCGGGCCGGACCCGACGACGAGGGCGCCGTGGGCGTCCCGGACGATGCGGCCGATGCGGCCGAACCGGGTGCCCAGCGCCGCCGCGACGGCCCCACCATGCGGGGCCCGCACGGCCATCTTGGTCACGGAGCTGAGGTCGGCCAACGTCAGGTGGACGGTACTGCGCCGGGCGGTGACCTCCCAACCGTCCTCGAGGACGGTTGGTCCGGTGGGCGCGATCGCGCTGCGGGCGATCGGGACACCGGTCTCCCGGACCGGACCCACCGGTCCCCCGGAGCCGCCGCGCAGGCGCGTGCCGTCGGGATCGACGTGCGCGTGGTGCTCGGTGACGCGGGCGGTGATCCGGCTGCCGTCGGGCAGGTGCACGGTGAGCCGGGTGCCGGGCGCGGCGTGCGCGGCGTCGACCTGAGCCAGGCATACCGACCGTCCCAGGGTCGGCGACATCCGGCTGGACGTGACGCGCCCGAGGATCCGCGACCCGTCCGCGACGATCAGGCTGGCCTCCGGCGGCACCACGGACCCGTCGAGCGGTTGCAGGCCGACCAGCCGCGGCCCACCGCCGGTCTCGTGCTCCCAGGCCAGCTCGGGTCGACCGACGAAGTCGTCCTTGTCGAGCTTCACCAACCGGTCCAGCCCGGCGCCGAAGGCCGAGGTCTGCCCGTCGGTGTCCTGCCCGACGATGAGGTGGCCCTTCTCCAGGCGCAGGATCCGCTGGGCCTCCACGCCGAACGGCGCCACGCCGAGGTCCCGGCCGTGTTCCAGCAACGCCTCCCACACGTGCAGGCCGTAGGCCGCGGGGACGTGGAGCTCGTAGGACAGCTCCCCGGTGAAACCGATGCGCCACAGCACGCAGTCCTCGACCCCGGCCACCCGGCCGGTGCGGACGTGCATGTAGCCGAACGCCTCCTCCGAGAGATCGACACCCTCAACCAGGCGGCCCACGAGCTCGCGAGACCGCGGCCCGGCCACGTTGATACTCGCGTAGGCCGTCGTCAACGGGGTGACGTGCACCTGCCAGTCCGGATGCTCGGTCTGCAGCCAGTTCTCCACCCACTCCCACACCGCCGCCGCACCCGAGGAGGTGGTGGACATCAGCCAGCGGTCCGGCGCCAGCCGGCCGGTGACGCCGTCGTCGAGGACCACACCGTCCTCGGCGCACATCACGCCGTAGCGCACCCGGCCGACCTCGAGCTTGGACCACTTGTTGACGTAGAGCAGGTTGAGCAGCGCGGGAACGTCCGGGCCCCGCAGCTCGAGCTTCCCGATCGGGGTGACGTCGATGATCCCGACCCGCTCGCGCACGGCCCGGACCTCCGCGGCCGGGTCGCCGTAGTGATCGGGCCGGATCCACTGGCCGGCGACGAGCGGGACGGCGCCGAGCCGGTCGTGGGCGGGCTGCATCGGCGAGTGCCGGACCGGTTCGTGGATGCGCCCGGCCAGCGCGCCGAGGGTCACCGGGACGTGCATCGGCCGCCAGGTCGTCGTGCCGGTCGCGGCGATCGACGACCCGGTCGCCTCGGCGAGCACCGCGACCGCGTTGACGGTCTCCAGCTTGCCCTGGGCCGGTCCCATCGTGACCGTCGTGTACCGCTTGACCAGCTCCACCGAGTCGTAGCCCTCGCGGGCCGCGGTGTGGATGTCGGCGGAGGAGACGTCCTCGGAGAAGTCGAGCATGCCGTGCGTGCGCCCGCGGAAGAGCTCCGGATGGTCGTCGAGGGGCAGCTCCGGGATCGGGACGGGCCGCTGGTCGGGCTGCGGTAGCAACGCGCCGTCCGGGCGGGTGGGGACGGTCGCCAGCATCGTCGCCCGCCGCGCCGACGCCCGCCGGGCCGCCTCCGCGCCGACCGCGTCCGCGTGCGCCCGCAGCTGCTCCAGCGTGCCGTCCCCGGCGACGCCGCCGACGGCCAGCACCTCGTCGGGCAGCGCCTCCCCGGGGACGAACCGGGCGGATCGGGGCACGTACACCGGCCGGACCCCGGCCATGTTGAGCAACGCCGTGGGTGCGGTCCACCCGGTGGCGGTGACGAGCAGGTCGGCATCGATCCGCCGGCCGTCGGCGAGCTCGACCGCGCGCACCCCGGAACGCCCGTGCACGCGCACCACGTCCTCGCCGCGGCGGGCGTCGGCGACGTACGCGACGTCCACGCCGGCCCGTCGCAGGTCGCGCACCGCGGCGTCGCCGTCGGCGTTCGCGGTGAGCACGACCGCGCGGCGTCCCGGCCGGACCGCGTACAGGTTGATCAGCCGCCGGACCGCGGTGGACAGCAGCACCCCCGGCACGTCGTTGCCGGCGAAGACGTAGGGCCGCTCGATCAGGCCCGCCGCGACGACGAGCGTCCCGACCCGCGCCTTGATCAGCCGCTCCCCGACGCCGGGCAGGCCGCGCACCACCACGGCGACCCAGTTGTCGTCGTAGCGGGCCAGCACGGCCGAGTCGGTGAGCACCTCGATGCCCGGGGCGGCGGCCACCGCCGCACGCAGCTCCGCGAGGACGTCGAGCTCGTCCGGCCCGCCCCAGCGCAGGTGCCCGCCCAGCGCATGCTCCTCCTCGACGAGCAGCACGCGGGCTCCGGCGCGGGCGGCCGCCAGGGCCGCCGCCATCCCGGCCGGGCCGCCCCCGGCGACGAGGACGTCAGGATGGGCGAAACGCTTGTCGTAGTACCCGTGCGGGGTGTCGGGCGAGACCGTCCCGGCGTGCGCGAACCGCGCCAGCACCTTCTCGTACACCGGCCACAGCCGCTCGGGCTTGATGAAGGTCTTGTAGTAGAAACCCGGCGCGAGGAACCGGGCGGCCAGCTGGTTGACCGCCTTGACGTCGTAGCGCAGCGAGGGCCAGGTGTTCTGCGACGACACCCGCATCCCCTCGGCGACCAGCCGGTGCGCGGCGCGCACGTTCGGCTCGTCGTCGACCTGCACGATGGCGCCGGGATCGTGGTAGCTCGCGGTCAGCAGGCCCCGTGGGCGGTGGTACTTGAAGCTGCGCGAGAGGATCCGCTCGCCAGCCGCGGCCAGTGCGGAGGCGATCGTGTCGCCGGGGTGCGCGGCGACACTGCGACTGTTCCAGGAGAACGTGAACGTGCGGCTACGGTCGATCACCTCGCCGGGCTGCGGGTCCAGCCGGTGGCCTGCCGACGCACCGGCCCCGGTCCGGGTAATGGTCCGCACGTGCTGGTCGGTCATTCTGCTCCCTCGACGGGGCGGGTCTGGTTGCTGACCGTGTCGCGCTGCAGCCGGAAGTACCGACGGCAGCCCGCGCTGTGGTACCAGCTCTCCACCACCTGCCCGCGCGGGTTGGCACGGATGTAGAGGTGCTCGCGCCACTGCTCCGGTGTGGTGGTAGCGGGGTCGGGGCGGGGACGCGACTCGCCGACGTAGCGGAACTCGACGACGTTGCGGAGCCCACACCACGGGCAGGGCAGCTGGATCACCTACAGGTCCTCTCCTTCGGGCGTCGGGGTCGGCTAGTGACCGACGGCGGCCGCGCCCTTCTCCCCCACCAGCTCGCCACGGGCGAAGCGGCCGAGCCCGAACGAGGCGATGATCTCCGGTGTGGCCTGCGTCGCGATCGCCTCGGCCATCGCCTCGCCGGACACCGGGCCGGCCTTGAACCCGTAGGTTCCCCAGCCCACATCCAGGTAGAAGCCCTCGACCGGGGTCGTCCCCATGATCGGCGAGTAGTCCGGGGTCATGTCGCACAGCCCGGACCACTGCCGCAGCAGCCGCATCTTCGACAGCGCCGGCATGAGCTCCAGAATGTGCGTGGCCAGGCCCTCGACGAACTCGAGCGAGCCCCGCATCGAGTAGGAGGTGAACGGGTCGACGCTGGCCCCGAAGACGAGCTCGCCACGATCGGTCTGGCTGACGTAGACGTGCAGCGTCCCCGAGACGACGACGGCGTGCAGGAACGGCCGGACCGGCTCGGTGACCGCGGCCTGCAGCGGGAAGGTCTGGATCGGGGTCGCCACCCCGGCCATGTCGGAGACGATCGACGACCAGCCGGCCGTGCAGTTGACGACCACGGGCGCGGAGATCGGCCCCCGGCTGGTCCGCACCCCGCGCACCCGCCCCGCGTCGACGTCGATGCCGGTGACCTCGGTCTGCTGGTGCAGGTGCACGCCCAGCGCATCGGCGGCCCGGGCGTAGCCCCAGACCACCGCGTCGTGCCGGATGATCCCGCCGGGCGGGTGGTACAGCGCGCCGAGAATCGGGTAGCGGGTCGCGGCCGAGGTGTCGAGGTAGGGCACCAGCTTGGCGATCTCGCCGGGGTCGATGACCTCGGAGTCGACGCCGCCGAGCTTGTTGACCTCCGCCCGCCAGCGCATGGTCCGCAGCGAGCTGTCGTTGTGCGCCAGCGTGAGGTGCCCGCGCCGGGAGAACATGACGTTGAAGTTGAGGTCCGCGGCCAGGTGCCGGTAGAGTTCGAGGGAGCGGTCGTAGAAGCGCACGCCCTCCGGGGTGAGGTAGTTCGACCGCAGGATCGCGGTGTTGCGCCCCGACCCGCCGCTGCCCAGGTAGCCCTTGTCCAGGACGGCCACGTTGTGGATCCCGTGGTTGCGCGCCAGGTAGTACGCCGTCGCGAGGCCGTGCACACCCCCACCGACGATCACCACGTCGTAGCTGTCGCGCTGGTCGTGCACCCGCCACGCCCGCGGCCAGGACGAGCCCAGCAGCCCGCGCCGCAGCAGGTCGAACGCCGAGTACCGCGACGGCCGGCCGCCGCGCCCCCCGCGCCCGTTGATCGATCCGATCATCACGTTCGGCCCGCCCCCGGTATCGACGACCATCCGGAACACCCTGGACGATAGCGCTCCGCACCGACACCGGATGACCGACCGGCGTTCGGCCCGGGTGCGCATCGAGGGCGCGGTCGCGTAAACATTCAGTCCGTTGCGTGACCTGCGGTTGAGCGCTCGGTGAGGTGGGTTGGCGCTCGGTGGCGGTGGTGTGGTGGTGGTCGGGGTAGCGGTTGATGTTGTGGGGGTGTCGGTTGAGCGGCCCCGATCTTCCCGGACAGCAGGTTAGTGGGTTGATCTACGCTGTGCGCTGCCGGTTCCGGTACTCGCTGTAGACCTCATTGGGGGTCTTGTAGTCGAGTCCCGAGTGGAGACGTCTACTATTGT
>JBBSQN010000124.1:0-17559 GCA_038257875.1 Mycobacteriales bacterium | reverse complement strand
TGCCGACGATGACCGGCTTCGACACCGTGATCATCGGCGGGCCGCACCCGCCCGCACATTCACCCCTGGATCGGGAGCGCCTACAACACTCCACTCACTCCAGTCACATCAGTACCAAACGACGATGTGACGCCGCCCTGGGGGCCGAGAACTGCTTCCAGTAGGGGTGAGCCGCCATCAGGTCGCTCATGGTCCTAGCGATCGACTTCTCTCCGACGTACGGCGGGTTCCCGACGGCGACGTCGAGCCACTCGCCCGACGTGTAGGGGTCACGGAGTCGGTCCATGGAGTCCTGCCGGGTCGCGAGGTCAGCGGGTTGCAGCCCGGCAGCGTCACGGATCTGCGGCGGCCCGCTCAGGTCGACCAGAGCCCTACGGTCCGGGTTGTGCAACGTCAGTGTGTCGGCGCAGTGCACCCGGAGGGCGGGTAGCCGCAGTCTCTTGTCACCGCGCAGCAGCGGGGAGAACTGCAGCACGAGGTTGACCTCGGCTAGGTAGGCGGAGAACTGTTGGATCTCGCAGCCGATGAGCCCACCGGTCACATCATCGAGCCACTCGCGAGGCGTCAGCGACGCACCCGCCGACTGCGCCGCCTGCATTCGTGACCGGAGCCGCGCGGCGGCGGCGACGAGGAAGCCTCCGGAGCCTGTGGCGATGTCGAGAACCCGCAGGGGGCGCTCTTCGGACTGGGCCACGGCGGCGGGCGAGTCGATGCCTACCAAGTCCCAGATGACCTTGATGACGTCCCTTGGGGTGTAGTACTGGCCGAGTTGCTTGCGGTCTATCCTCGCCAGCTGGCGTTGGTAGACGTCCCCGAGGACGTCATCGGACAAGGCGCCCAGGTAGGTGTTTGCGAGGTCGTAGATCGCGTCCACGTACACCCGTTCTGCGGGCCGGTACCACGAGAACGCATTGTGCCGGGCGAACAAGTCCGGGTACCTGTCTCCGGCCCGAGCGTACGCCGTCTGTACGATCTCGCCGACGTTGGCCAGGGCGCCGATCAATGTGTCGAAGCCGCCGTCGTAGAGGGCTGCCGGCGAGAGCAGTTCGCTGTCCTCCCACGCGCGAACAAGCAGTAGCCTGGTGGCTGTGTAGAAGGCGGTGTGGGCCACGTATTGCTGCAGCGCCAGCCCCGGCTTCGTTCCGGCGACCGGTCCTGCGGCCGCATAATCGCCGAGCGAGCGGCCGGCCGCGGCTTTGTCCGAGGAACCGACACGCTTGTCCAACTCGCGCAGCTCGCGCTCGACCAGCGCCCGGTCTTCCGGGGGTAGCACCGTCGTGTCCGACAGCACTCCCGCGGCAACCTGCTCTGTCACGTCACGCCGGATTGCCTCGACCACCGAGTCCAGCCGCGTCAGCATCCACTCGGTTGAGGTGACCTCCATATGAGGATTCCATGGCGGCGCCAGCCGCACCCGTTCGATCTTCTGCTGCGGCGACAGGCTGCGGAACCGGAACTCGTTGAGTACGTCCGCAAGCCGCTGCGCGTGTTCGTGTCTGATCGCAGTTTCCAGCGGCATCCTCGACAGCAGGCGAAGGTTGACGTGTGTGACCTCGCGTACCTGCTGCGTGGCCTCGTCGAGCGTGAAGACCCGCACGCCCAGCAGGTTCGTCAGCACCACGCGACGGATGCGGGCACGGCCCTGCCTGAGGTATCGAGCGACCTGCTCCTCGTGACCGGCGAGGCGTTCTTGGGCGTCGGTGCCCTTCACCTCAAAGACGAAGGGGTGCGTGACCGCATCTGCTGGAGTGAAGTCCGGGCGGCCCTCGACGCCGGTGACCTCTGCGGCGAGCGTCTGCCCCACCTCGAACCCAAGTACATCCTTCGCGAACACTGGGAACGCCACCGGGCCGACGATTGTGCGTTCATCGGCGCGGCCGAGGTCGTAGCGGCGCAGGTACTCCGCCCACGAGACACCAGTCCCGTTCGGGGCGGCGACCGTGAGGTCGGAGGCGAATGATCGCCAGATCCGTACGGCATCCTCGGCCGTTACGTGGGCCTCGGTCGAGGCTAAGGCGGCCTCGGCGTTCGCTGGCTCGACGGCCTCCGGCGACGTCCCCACGCGCAGCTGCTTGCTCAAGCCGCACACCCCCCTGATTTGCTCCGTTTGGTTGCGCGCCTAGCCAGCCCAACTTGGCAGACCTGAACTCGGCGACCGTAACGAGGGCGGCGGGTCGCCGTCCGCGGCCGCGGGCCGTTGGTCGTTGCAGTTGCTGGCCAGATCGGCCATCGCGCCTCGGCCAGCTCGGGGACACTGGCTGGTGTGCGGGCTCCAGCCCGTTGTGGCCCGGCGAGGCGGCGCGGGCGGACGGTGCGGCGGTCCCAGCCAGCGGTGAAGTGGGGCGGTGCGTTTCGTCCCACACCGAGTCCGGACCGCCGCTCGGTGACCGGGGCGGGGAAGTGGGGGCGGTGGTGCAGCTGGGCGACCCGCTGCCTCAACGCCTCGAGCAGGGCGGCGAGGCCGTCGAGCCAGAGCATCAGCTGCGGCGCGGACTCGGCTAGGCGGCGCGCCTGCCCTGATCGGGGACGACAGGGTGACGTCGCCGGTGGGCCGGGGTAGCCACCAGTCCGGGCGGTGTCGGCTGCTCGCTGCCAATGGAGTTCGCAATGGAGCGATCGGGGCTGATCGGGTTGGGCGGGAGGCTGGACCAGGCGGGCAGGCGACCGGGTCGGTGCACGGGATGCGCCGGGTCCTGGTGCCGACCGGAGCCCAACATGTCGGCACCAGGACCCGCCCGGCCATCAGGCGGGCGGCGTGTACGCGCCGTGCGCCGGCCACGCGCACCGTCGGCGTTCGGCTGACCACGGTCGGTGCGTGGGTGTAGCACCATGGGTGTTCTCCAGCACAGGCCGGCTCGCCAGACGCCTGTCTTAGGCGAGGGCGACGGGCGAGGAACGGGGGTCACTGTCATGGGTCGACGGTTCAACCCGCCGCCGTCGTGGCCGACGCCGTCGCCGGGGTGGACGCCGCCGCCGGGGTGGCGACCAGACCCCAGCTGGCCCGCTCCGCCGACAGGGTGGGCGTTGTGGATCGACGATCCCGATCCGGTCGTGGCCGCTGCCGCATCCGCGGAACCATCCCCCGGCGGCCCTGCGAGCAGCGGTGTGCTGCGCACCCGGGGCGGGCAGGTCGGCTGGGGCGCGGTCGGGCTGGTCGCCGCGCTCGGTGCCGTCTCCGGGGGTGCCGGTGGCGCCTTGGTGCTCGGCGGGCTGGCGATCCTGATGGTCGCCGGCGTGGCGTTGGCCCGCGGATCGCTGGCCTGGGCCGGTCTGCGTAGCCGGCGGATGGCAGCGCTGGCCGCCGGTGCCGGCGTTATGGCCATGGGTGTCGGCACGGCCGTCGCCGACCCTGCGCCACCTATCGCAGCGGACCGGCCGCCCGCGGCCGCGGCTACCACCGCGGCGCTGGGCACCCCGACCCCGCCGTCGCGGAGCGCCGCGGCCACGTCCGGGTCGGCCACTCGGCCTACCGTCCGGCCGACGCCGCGTCCCGTTGTGGCTCCGCGGGCCGGCACTGCGCTGGCCGCCTTGGCGACTCTGCAGGTGAAGGGCCGGGCGCCGAAGAGCGGCTACAGCCGGGACCAGTTCGGGGCGTCGTGGGCAACTGTCGGGGGCTGTGACACGCGCCAGGTCGTCCTGCGGCGGGACCTTCGCCCCGTCGCCGTGGACACCGACGGCTGCACCGTCGTCCGTGGTGTCCTCACCGACCCGTACACGGGACGGCGGATCGCGTTCCGGCGGGGCCCGACCAGCAGCGACGATGTGCAGATCGACCACGTCGTCTCACTGTCCGACGCCTGGCAGAAGGGTGCCCAGACCTGGACCGCCGCCGAGCGGGAGGCCTTCGCCAACGACCCGGTGGAGCTGCTGGCCGTCGACGGCGCCGCCAACGCCGCGAAGAGCGACAGCGACGCCGCGTCCTGGCTGCCGCCCGCCAAGAGCTACCGCTGTGTCTTCATCGCCCGGCAGATCACCGTCAAGAGCCGCTACCGGCTGTGGGTCACCAACGCGGAGAAGGCCGCCATGGCCCGCGTCCTCGCCGCCTGCCCCGCCCAGCCGGTGGTGGGCGCCGCCGCGGCCTCCCGCGCGCTGGCGCCGTTCGCCGCCACGGCGGCGCCGCCCGCAGCGTCCCCGCCGCCGGCAAACGGCGGCGGGGGGGCGGTGTCCTACGAGAACTGCGACGCCGTCCGCGCCGCCGGCGCCGCCCCCATCCACCGGGGACAGCCCGGCTACTCCTCCAAGCTCGACCGAGACGGCGACGGCGTCGCCTGCGAGACCTGACCGCGCAACGGCGCCGGCCCTCGGGCCGCGGCGGACGGGGGCGCGTCGACGCGAGCCGATCGGCTTCGAGGGGTTGATCCGCCGCGACGATGAGCGTGTCGCGGGTAAGTAGCCAGCCGGTCCTGCCACCCTGACCGGGTGCAGTCGTGGGCTGTGCTGCCGCGGACGGGGACATCCGGCGCAGTCGAGTGGGCCTATGTCGCGCTACTGGACGGACCGGTGGAAGAAGTCCTCCAGCGGCTGAGAACGAGCGTCTTCCGCTCCGGCAACTGGGTCGACGACACGCCGTCCCCGGCCTCGGCGCAGGCCGCTGACGACGAGCCGGTCCTCGGAGACGACCTCCCCGGCGGGCCCCCCACCTGCTCCATCCTGGACACGGTTGCCGGGGTGTCCACGCGGCCCGCGCCGTGCTCAGTGTCACCCCTGACCGAACGGCAGTTGCGGGAGATGTTCGGCACGACGCTGCCGTCCGCTCGGGCTGTCGAACAGTGGTTGGCCGGCGTCGAGATCACGACGCTGCGGGAGCCGGATCAGGGCTTCTACGTCGTCGCCGACGCTGGCTGGGACCTGCGCGTCTACGTCGCCGGCTCAAGCCGCGATGTGTGAGATTCGCTGAGGACCTCGGGTCACAGACCCGGGTACGCGCGCACCTTCTGTTCATGTGAGCGTGACCTCCACCGGGTCGAGCGTGCTGTTCAACGACGGCGGCCCGGGACGCTGCTACGCCTGCGGCCAGTTCGCCGGCGACGGGCACAGCTGCCCGGTCCACGTCCGGCTCACCGGCGTAGCACACACCCTGTACGGGGCGGCCGGGGTCGCCCCGGCCGCCATCCACGACACCGGCCGCGCGGCGGCCCGGGAGCTGGGGGCAGGCGGTGAGGCCCCCGCCCGGCGGGAGGACGTCGAGGACGTGCTGGTGCGGATGCGGCTGGCAGCCGACGAGCTCGGCGCGGCAGGCGCCTTGGCCGGCGAGGACCGGCGCGCGGTGATAACCCAGCTGGACGCCAGCTGGGCCGCCCTGCGCGAGGGCGGCGGGCTGCGCGCCCGGGAGGTGGCGCTGCTGCGCCGACTGCACGACCGACACGCACCCAGCCTGGCGGCGGGCGACCGGCTGGACGCGGCCCGGCGACGCCTGCGCGAGGCACACGTCGAGGTGGGGCTGCAGACCCTGCGGCGACGCCACGGCGGCGACCCGGCCCAGCTCGCCGCAGCGGTCGCCTGCCGTGAGGAGGCCCACCGCGAGCTCGGCCGCGCTGAGGCGTTGGCCGCGGAGGAGCCCGAGGCCGGGCGCTGCCCCGGCTGTGGTCGGTTCGCCGGGCCGGGCCACAGCTGCCCGTTGCCGGCCGGGCTCCCCGCGGCCGACTACGCCGCCGCGCGGGGCGAGGCCCGGGCCAAGGCGATGCTGGGCGACCTGCGGGCCGCGGTGGCCGCCGTCGTCGACTCCGGCCAGCTGGGGCGCTGGCTGGACGCCATGGCGTCCAACGGGCTCAACCGGTGGTCGCTAAACAACCGGATGCTGGCGGTCATGCAGCTCGCCGGACGCGGCGAGGACCTCGACCGGCTGCACCTGATGGGGTTCCGGCAGTGGGAACGGCTGGGCCGGCGGGTCCGCAAGGGGGCGAAGGCGGTGTGGATCCTCGCCCCGGTCACCCGGCGGGTCCGTGAGCAGGACGACGCCGGCGACAAACTCCGAGCGGGTTGTGCTCACCGGGTTCAAGGCCGTGCCGGTGTTCAACGTGAGCCAGACCGAGGGGGAGCCGCTGCCGGCGGCGCCGTTGCGCCCGGCCCCCGGCCAGGCCGCCCCCGGGACGCTGGAGGGTCTGCGCTCGCGGGTCGCCGCGGCCGGCTACCGTTACGAGGAGGGCGTCATCCCCGGGTGTGTGCCCGGCTCTGGGGAGGGGACCTTGGGGTACACCGACCCGGCCGCAAAGCGGATCGTCGTCGACTCGCGGCTCAGCCCCGCCCAGCGGTCTTCGGTGATCGCGCATGAGCTCGCTCACATTCACTGCGGCCACGTCGACGGCGACATCGAGAACTACCGGCGCCACCGCGGTCGCATGGAAACCGAAGCGGAGATGACCGCCTACATGGTCAACCGCTGCCGTGGGATGACCCGCGGCACTGCCGAGTCGTTCTCACCCGGGTACATCGCGTCCTGGTCCGGCGGCGACGCCGCGGTGATCACCGCAGCCATGGACCGCGCCACCAAAGGCCTTCAACACCATCATGGACGGCGACTGGCCCACCTGACCCACCCCGACACCACGGAGGAGACCCGGCATGCCACGGCGAACCTACATCGAAGAGATCCAGGACCCGGTCACCGGCGAGACCGTCGTACTCGAGGCCGACACCGAACAGCGGCTCGACGCCCTGTTGGCCGAACGGTTCCCTGAGGGGCCGGACGCGGAGCCGGCCTGACCACGGCGGGGGCGGGGCGCCGCGCGGGTCGCCGCCAGGCGCGTGACCCGCGCAGGCGGCCGGTGTGTCCGGGGCGGCGGCGGAACTCGGCTGCACGAATCGCTCGAGCTCGGCCTTGGAGGGTGACGCCGTGGCGCTCCTGATCCGTGACGACCCGGAGTGGCCGATGCCCGGCTTCCACGGCCAGGACAGCCGGCGCAGGTTGCGGGTGTGGCGATGCGACAACGGTGGGCTCGCTGCCGTGATCACCGAACGCGGAGCGGGCACCTCGGTCACCAACGTGGCGCAGGACGCCCACGCGGCCACGGCGGGCCAGCCTCCGGGGGAGGCGGTACGGGTTCGAGCATGACCCGGCGGCGGGGGCCGGCTACCCGGAGCACTTCGACGAGATCACGGTCGTGGATGGCCAACCGCGGTGGCGGCGGTGCACCGTCGAGGAGATGGTCGGATTCCTCGGCGGACAGGTCCTCGACGACATGCCTGAGCTGCCCACCGACCCGGTGCCTGGGTTCGGCGAAGAGCCGCATGTCCCGCTGCCACCTCCGGTCGGGGCTGGTCTCGCCGAGGACGTGACAGTCCGCGGCGACCCGGGTAGTCGGCTGGTGATCGTCGTCGGAGGTGACGGGCAGGTGATGGGGCTGCTGCCGCACTGGTTGAAGCACTCCCCGGACGGCTTCAGCTGGGGCTACGAGGGATCCGGGCCCGCCGAGCTGACCCGCAGCCCTGCTCATCGCCGTCCTCGGACAAGACGCGCGCTGTGGGAGCTGCGGCGGGACCGGGCTTGTCGGCGAGGATCGGGCGGCTCGCTCGCCGGTACCTACTGACCCGGGCGGGACCGAGCAGGGCAGGCGCCGGTGCTTTGACTGCGACCGCGGCTTCAGCCTGCGTCGCTCGATGTACCAGCAGTTCAGAACCGAGGTGATCGCCGGGCTTCCTGTCGACAGTGGGGTGGCAGCTGCCGGTCGGCGAGATCCGCAGCTGGCTAGTCTGCCGCGGCGGGGGCCGCGGCTGAGCCAGGTGAACGTGCCCTGATCGGCGGCCGGCGGCGGCGCGGCCGACGGTCGGTCCGGGCCGCTTCGGGCCGGCGACAGCGCAGGTCCGAGCGTGGTTTGCGCAGCGGCGGCAGAGGCCATGCGTGCATCGGGCGCATCCGTCGGTCACAGCTGAGTGCCTGAGCGCACCTTCTCTGTGGTGAAGGCCCGCCGCCGGAGGAGGCACACATGCCATCTGCTCAAGCCCAGCCAAGCCCCCAGGTGACGGCCGACCCCGGCCGCGGCCGGTCCACGGCTTCGCCCGCGCCCGGTGCGCGGACCGGCACGTCGGGTGGGCAGAGCCGGACGGGTGGCCCCGCCGGCTTCACCGCATCCCCTCGAGACGAGCGCGGGGCGGCGGCGAGGGTGCCGGTTGGCGTGCCCGAATGGTGGGAGGACGCCTTGTGCCTGCAGGTCGGCGACGCCGACCTGTGGTTCCCCGAGAAGGGAGCCTCGGCCCTGCCGGCCAAGCGGGTCTGCGCCGGTTGCCCGGTGCGGGCGGAATGCCTCGAGCACGCGCTCACCGCCGGCGAACGGTTCGGGATCTGGGGCGGCCTGTCCGAACGCCAGCGGCGGCGGCTGACCGAGCAGGGCGCCGCATGACACTGTGGCCGGTACGCGTGCCGGTTGCCCAGCTGAGGCCCAACCGAGACAGGGTGCGCGCCGCGTTGGTCCCCGGCCGCGAGTTGGTCATCCTCGACGGGCACCGTCACGTCGCCGCCCGCCGACCGGGATGCCGCACGTGCCGGGCGGGATGTCGCACGTGCCGGTCCTGGTCCGCGAGGACAGCACCCCCGACGACAAGGTCGAGCTGATGCTTGCGCGGCGGTGCACCAGCAGCTCGAGCTCGAGCCCCTCGAACAGGCCAAGGCGTTCGCCCGGCTGCGCGACATGGGATGACCGCCGGCGACATCGCCGAGCGGCGGCCAGTTGCCGCCCGTGGTTACGGAGCGGCTGCTGCTGCTCGACCTGCCACCGCAAGCCCGGCCCTGATCGCCGATCGGGAGGCGCAGGCACTACGGGCCCAGGGGTGGTCGATCTGCGCGATCGCCGTCAGTTTGACGCGAGCAGATTGACCGTCCGCCGCTACCTCAGCGGCGAGCGGAGGCCGGGCCGGCGGGGCAGCTCGGGTCGGGACTCGTTCGTGGAGTACCGCGAGTACTGCCGGCTGCAGCTGGCCGGCGGGGCAGAGGGTGATCGGCTCGGGAGCCGACACCGCTCACATGAACTGCCGTCGCCGCCTGACGTTGATGTTGAAGTAGTCCGGGAGCAGCCAGGCCCTGCTCCAGTTCACGACCTGGCCGGTGCGGGTGCGCGTGAGCTCGTCTAGGAGCAGTGAGGGGACGCCGGTATCCACGTCGAGGCGGGCTGCCACGTGGTCGGGAAGTCCGATGACCTTGATGTCGCAGTCGCTGTACTCGACCTCGAGCTCTGGGTGCGAGAGCAAGACGTCGAGCACCGAGCCGTTGAACTCGTCGCGTAGCAGCTGGAACGGCAATACGTCCTCGGGTACGTAGTCGTCGATCCAGCTGACCTTGTCGCTGCCGTACACCTTCACCCGCCGGATGATCATGGTCTGGTCTCCAGGTGCACGCTCGAGCCGCTCGGCCTCGGTCTCGTCGAGCGCGCGCTCGAGGATCTCCAGCTGTTCGCTGGATACGGCGGCACCCGTGGCGGCGGCGAACGACTCGAACGACTGCAGCCGATCTAAGCCGGAGGCGATGGCGTGTGGCCGGGGCAGGACGGTGGATCCTCGGCCCTGCCGGATCGCGATGAGCCCGGCTTCCTGCAGGCTGCGCAGCGCGGCGCGGATGGTGACCCTGGAGGCGTTGTAGCGGTGACACAGCTGGGCCTCGGTGGGGAGCCGCTCGCCCGCGGAGAACTCGCCGCTCAGCAGCAGATCCTGAACGATCGAGTCCCGGATCTCGTCGGTGAGCCGTCGTCGTGGGCGGACCGCGGCAGTCATGACATCGGACACGGAAACCAAGTTTGCCACATCACGGCAAGACAACTGTTGACAGCTGTCCTACAAATCTGCCAGGGTGCCTGTGGTCACTCGGAGGGAGCCCCGATGCAGGCCGAGCTGGTGATCGCGGGTGCCGACGTCGTCGACGTCGACGGGGCGCGAACGGCCGATGTCGCGGTGAGCGGCGGGCGGATCACCGCCGTGGGTGCCCGCTTGCCGATCGAGGCGGCTGGCGAGACGGTCGACGGTCGCGGACTCCTGCTGGCGCCGGGGTTCGTCGATATGCATGCCCACAGTTGCTTGCAGGTGTTCGACGACCCGCTGCTCGAGCCCAAGGTGGCGCAGGGGTTCACCACCGAGCTCATCTGCCCCGACGGTCTGGGGCCGGCGCCGCTGAGCGCAGCCCTGCGTGACGGCCGGCGGCGATATCTGCAGGCTCTCGAGCCGAGCATCCGGGCCCCGTGGGACTGGTCGGGCCTCGACGAGTTCCTGTTGCGGGTCGAAGCCGCCGGCCCGGCTGCGAACATCGTCGCCTGTGTGCCGCACAGCGCCGTACGCGAGGTCGTCGTGGGCACGCACAACCGCAGACCGGAACCGTCGGAAACCCGCGCCATGCAGGACCTCGCCCGTGAGTGCTTCGAGGCCGGCGCGCGGGCCATCTCGTTCGGCCTGATCTACGCCCCCGGGCTCTACGCCGACACCGACGAGTTGACCGCGATGGCGGAGGTGGCGGCGGAGTACGACGCGCCGCTGGTGCCGCACGTGCGCAACGAGGCTCGCGGCGTGCTGGACTCGATCAGTGAGTTCGTCGGCGTCTCGGAGCGGACCGGCGCGCGGCTGCACGTGTCCCACGTCAAGCTCGTGGGCTGCCCGGACCTGCTCGGCGAGCTGGTCGGCCTGCTGACCGCCGCCCAAGAGCGGATCCGGTTTTCGTTCGACCAGTACCCCTACGGAGCAGGCAGCACCATCCTGGCCGCTTTGCTGCCGCCTTGGGCCCTCGACGGCGGCTCGGCCTCCATGCTCGGCCGGGTGCGCGACGCCTCGGAACGGACCCGGATGGCGCGCGACATGGAGCGCGGCCTGAGCGGCTGGGAGAACCTGTTCGGCGCCTGCGGACCGGACAACATCTTCGTTACCCAAGCCGCAGGCGGTCGCGCGGGCGACGTCGGCAAGAGCATCGAGCAGATCGCTAACGAGCGAGGCGCCGAACCGGTCGTCGCCGTCTTCGACCTCCTCGCCGATACCGATCTCGATGTTGCGATGATCGACCACTACTCGACCGAGCAGATCGTGCGCGAGATCTTTACCCATCCTGCGGCGATGGTCGGCTCCGACGGAGTGTTCAACCCGCACCCGCACCCGCGGCTGTACGGAACCGCTGCCCGCGTCTTGGGACGGTTGGCATTGCGCGAGGGGCTGATCACCGTCACCGAGGCCGTGGGTCGACTGGCGACGAAGCCAGCCCAGCTGCTCGGCCTACCTGACCGTGGTCGGGTGGCCGAGGGGCTGCGCGCGGACCTCGTGCTGCTCGACCCGACGGAATACGTGGACACCGCGACGTACGACGATCCCCGCCAGACCCCGCCTGGCGTACGCCTGGTGACCGTCGGCGGCCGGGCCGTCTGGCGGTCCGGGCAACACACCGGAGCCCGAACCGGCGACGTGTGCCGAACAACGGCAGCAACCCGCGCCTGACCCTGACCCCGACCACTCCACACGAGGGAGCGAGATCCCGATGACAGACGCGTACCCAGTCGACAACCAAGCTTTGGAACAGTTCCTGCTCCGTCTGGTCGCCGCGCGCAGCTACTCAACCGAGGAGGGCGACGTCGCGGCCGTGCTCCGCGACGAGTTGGCCGGGTTCGGCTTCGACGTCACCGTCGACGAGATCGGCAACGTCATCGGGACCCTGCGGCTCGGCGACGGGCCGACCGTGCTCCTCGATTCGCACCTCGACACCGTCGTCGTCGTCGACCCCGCCGAATGGACCCGCAAGCCCAGCGGCGAGATCGTCGACGGCCGGGCCTACGGGCGCGGCACCGTCGACATGAAAGGCCCGATGGCCGCCTGCGTGCACGGCGTCGCGACCCTGAAGGACCTAAGCGTCGGGACGATCGTGCTGTCGGGCAGCGTGGCCGAGGAACTCGTCGAGGGCCCAGCGCTCGTGCGGGTAGCCGAGCAGGTGCAGCCCGACTATGTCGTGATCTGCGAGGCGACCGCCCGCCAGGTCGCCCGAGGCCAGCGGGGGCGCGCCGAGGTCTTGGTCGAGGTGGCGGGCAAGTCCTGCCACTCCGCGCACCCGTCGGCCGGGCTCAACGCCGCCGAGGTGATGGCCGACGTGATCAGCGGGCTGCGGGCCATCCCGGCGCCGCAGCACCCCACGCTGGGCGAGGGCATCCTGGTGCTGACCGACGTCATGTCCCACCCCTACCCGGGCCGCTCGGTGGTCCCGGAGCGCTGCGTGGCGACCTTCGACCGGCGCACGCTGGTGGGGGAGACCGAGCAGGACGTGCTCGCCCCGGTGCGGGCGATCGTCGACGAGGTCACCGCTCGCTGGGGAACCAAAGCCACCGTCAGCATCGCCGAGGACGACTACACCGCCTACACCGGCGCGCAGGTGCAGGCGCCGAACTTCGCGCCGGCCTGGCTCGTCGATGAGGAAGCTGCCATCGTCACCGCGGCGGTGGAAGGGCTGCGTTCGGCCGGCCTGGACGCCGCGGTCGGCCACTACAAGTTCTGCACCAACGGCTCCGGCACCGCCGGCCACCTCGGGATCCCGACCATCGGGTACGGGCCTGGTGACGAGGATCAGGCGCACACCGTGGACGAGTCCATCGCGTTGAGCGACCTGCGCGTCGGCGCCCAGGGGTACGCCGCGATCGTGTCCGGCCTGCTAAAGCACGGACGCCCGCAGTGACTAGCGGCGAAGTCCCACGCGGAGTCGTGGTCAACCGCTTCGCCACCGGCGAGGTGGCCACCACCGACTCCGGGGCGGTCCGCGCGTTCCACCGGTCATTGCCCGGTTACCGGCCGACGCCACTGGTGGACGCGCCCGACCTGGCCACCCGGCTCGGCGTCACCAAGGTCTGGGTCAAGGACGAGTCGGACCGGCTGGGGATGCCGTCGTTCAAGATCCTGGGCGCCTCCTGGGCCACCTTCCGGGCGTTGTGCGCTCACGTCGGCGCCGACCCCGGAGCCGTCGACGGTCTCATGGGGCTGCGGGTGCGGGTCGAACCGCTGGGCCTCACCCTGGTTGCGGCCACTGACGGTAACCACGGCCGGGCGGTCGCGAAGATGGCCGCCCTGCTTGGGCTGGACGCCGACATTCTGGTGCCACGGGACATGGTCCAGGCCCGCATCGACGGCCTGGAGAAGGAGGGGGCCCGCGTCGCCGTGGTGCCTGGCACCTACGACGAGGCGGTCGAGCGTTCCGCCGGCCTCGCCGACGACACCCATGTGGTCGTGTCCGACACCTCCTGGGAGGGCTACGAGGAGGTCCCCGGCTGGGTCATCGACGGGTACGCCACCATCGCCGCCGAGGTGTACGAGCAGCTGGCCGACCTCGGCGAGCGGGCCCCTACTGTTGTGAGCGCCCAGATCGGGGTCGGCGCATTCGCCGCGTCGGTGGTGCGCGGCTTCGTACCGCGCGGCGCGCGAGTCATCGGGTGCGAGCCGACCAAGGCCGCCTGTCTTCAGGCCAGCGCCCGAGCCGGCGAGCCGGTTCGGGTCGGTGGTGCGCTCGATTCGATCATGGCCGGCCTCAACTGCGGGACGCCCTCGCGCATCGCCTGGCCCGACCTGCGCGCCGGCATCGACGCCTTCGTCGCCGTCGAGGATGCCGACGCCGAGGAGGCGATGCGGACGCTGGCCGGCGTCGGTGTCGTCTCCGGCGAGAGCGGTGCGGCCGGCCTCGCGGGTCTGTTGGCCTTCGGCGATCAACTGTCACTGCGTCCGGAAGACACGGTGCTCGTTGTCTCTACTGAAGGCGCCACTGATCCCGAGGCGTACGACCGGGTCGTCGGAACGGCGATAGCGGTCTGAGTCACTTGTCGGAAACGGAACGCCTACTCATCGAGGTCCGCCATGACATACAGCTCCTCCGATGCCAGTTTCACTGCAGATCAGGTCATCCGCGACACCGACCCGCGGCTCACCAACCGCGATCTGGTCCCCACGCCGGTGCTCGACCGCAAGTGGAGCGCCTGGAACTTCGCCGCGCTGTGGATGGGTATGGTGCACAGCGCCTTCGGGTTCGCGGTCATCGGCGGCATGATCGCCACAGGCATGTCCGCTTGGCAGGCGCTCAGCGTCGTGTTTGTCGCCAACATGGTGCAGATGGGGCTGATGGCGCTCACCGGCCGGGTCGGTTCACGGTATGGGATCCCGTTCGCGGTCTGGGCGCGGTCGGCGTTCGGCGTCTTCGGCGCCAACGTGCCGGCGCTGCTCCGCGGAATCGTGGCCATTGGCTGGTTCGGCGTGCAGTCCTACCTCGGCTCGACCGCGGTCAACGTCCTGCTCGGCACCAGCTTCCACGCCTGGGCCAACTGGGACTCCCAGTTCGGGGGAGTGCCCGCCAACCTGTGGGCGTCGATGATCGTCTACTGGGCCGCGAACCTGCTACTGATCCGGCACGGCATGGAGACCGTCCGGCGGTTCGAGGGGTGGGCAGGCCCGCTGATCTTCGTGGTGATGTTGCCGCTGGTGATCTGGGCGTTCACACAGATGGACGGTCTCGGCCCGGTGTTCGACCACTCCAGTGGCTATGACTCGACGGGTGACTTCCTGGGGCATGGCTTCCTGCCCGGCGTCGCGCTCTTCATCTCCGCGAGCTGGGCCACCATGGTCCTCAACCTGCCTGACCTGACCCGTTTCGCGAGGTCCAACCGGGCGCAGGTCACCGGCTTGTTCTACGGCCTCCCGCTCGCCACGCTCGTGTTCTACGGGATGGCCGCGATCATCGTGTCCGGCGCCGAGGCCTCGACCGGCAAGGTGCTGTGGAACCCGGCCGACGTGCTCGTCGCTATGGACAACCCAGTGGTAGCCATCCTCGGTGCCCTCGCGATCGCCATCGCGACGATGTCGGTCAACCTGGCGGCCAACATCGTGTCGCCTGCATACGACCTCACCAACCTGATCCCCAAGTTCATGACCTTCAAGAGAGCAGCCGCGATCAGCATCGTCCTCGGCTTCGTCTACCGGCCGTGGAAGCTGATGGAGAACCCCGACACGCTGTTCTCGGTGCTGAACAACGTCGGTGCGGTGATCGGCCCAGCCACTGGCATCCTGATCGCGGACTACTACCTGGTCCGCCGCGGCCGCCTCGACATCCCTGCCCTCTACCGCTCGGGCTCCATCTACTGGGGCTATCGCGGCTTCAACCCGTGGACGCTGTCGGTATTGGTTGCCGGTTCGGTCTTCTGCATCCTCGGACAGTGGGTGGACGCTATCGACTGGGCATACGACTACGCGTCGGTGTTCGGCATCGCCCTTGGGTTCGTGCTCTACCTACTGGTGGTGCCGATGGCCCGCAGGAGCTCGATCGGCGAGTCGTTCGCCCCCGTCGGAGAGACTGGTGTCGAGTTGGAGGAACTCGTCGCACGCGGTGAGGGAATCGTGGCGCCCAGGCCAGGCGCGCGGCAGTGAGTAGCGCCCCAATGCGTACGGTCCTGCGCGGTGGCACCGTCATATCGGCGGCGGGTGAGGCCCGGGCCGACGTCCTCATCGAGGATGGCCAAGTCGCCGCGCTGCAACAGGACCTGCACGCGACGGCGGACCGCGATGTCGACGTGTCGGGCTGTCTGCTGCTGCCAGGGCTCGTCGACAGCCACACCCACCTGGCGATGCCGACGATGGGCACCGTCACCGCAGACGACTTCGACACCGGAACGGCCGCGGCAGCTGCGGGCGGTACCACCTCGATCGTGGACTTCGCGATGCAGACCGACGGCTCGCTGCGTCACGGCTTGGCCGCCTGGCAGGAGCGCGCACACGGCAAAGCCCACATCGACTACGGGTTCCACCTGGCGGTCACCGACGCGAGCCCGGCCGCCGTCGAGGAGATGCAGGCCGTCGTCGACGAGGGGGTGACCTCGTTCAAGGTGTTCATGGCCTTCAAGGGGTCCTTCATGGCCGACGACGAACAGCTCCTGCGGGTTTTGCGGCGAACCCGCCAGACCGGCGGCCTCGTCCAAGTGCATGCGGAAAACGGCGACGCGATCGAGGTCAACATCGCCGACGCGCTGGACCGAGGGGACACCGGACCGCACGCCCACGCCGCCACCCGGCCGGCCAGCACCGAACAGGAGGCCACGGCCCGAGCCGTGCACCTGGCCCACTGGGCCAAGCGACCGCTCTTCGTCGTGCATGTGTCCAGCGCGGAGGCAGTGAGTGAGATCCAGTCGGCCCGCGACAAGGGCCGCCCGGTGTTCGGCGAGACCTGCGTCCACTACCTGACCCTGACGGAGAAGGAGTTGGCCCGTCCCGGGTTCGACGGCGCCAAGTACGTGTGCTCGCCGCCCCTGCGGACAAGGGCCGACCAGGACGTCTTGTGGTCGGCGCTCCGGCAACACTCGTTGCAGATCTGCACGACCGACCACTGTCCATTCAACTTCAGCGGGCAGAAGCAGCTGGGCCGCGGCGACTTCTCGAAGATCCCGAACGGCCTACCCACGATCGAGCACCGGCTGGTGCTGCTGCACGAGCACGGGGTCAGGGCCGGCCGGCTGACGATGTCGGAGCTGGTGGCGGTCACCTCAACGGCGCCGGCCCGGATGTTCGGGTTGGACCGCAAGGGCAGCATCGCGCCGGGGTACGACGCCGACATCGTGGTCTTCGACCCCGAGGCCGACTTCACGATCACGGCCAAGCATCAGCACATGGCTGTCGATTACACGCCCTTCGAGGGATGGAAGTGCCAAGGCGCTCCGACCCTCGTGCTGAGCCGTGGCGACGTCGTCTTCGAGTCGGGGCAGGTCACCAGCAGCCCTGGCCGGGGGCAGTACCTGCGTCGTTCGTTCGGTCCCTTCGGGCCAGGCGAGATGACGAGCCTGTAGGCCATCATGCGGCTCCTGTTCATCAATCCGAACACGACCGAAGTCATGACCGAGATGATCGCCGTGCAGGCCAGGCGGGCGGCCGGGCCCGGCACGGAGATCATCGCGGTGAACCCGCGCGGCGGCCCGCCGGCGATCGAGACTCCCGCCGACGAACACGCCGCCACCAGTGAGGTGCTGCGCAGTCTCGGCTCGTGGGACGTGGATACGTGCGATGCCGTGGTCATCGCCTGCTTCGGGGACCCAGGACTCGATGACGTCCGCCGACAGGTGGACGTTCCCGTGGTCGGCATCGCGGAGGCGGCGATGATGACCGCGAGTGCGATCGGACGGCGATTCTCTATTGTGTGCGCCCTCGAATCGGCAGTGCCGATGATGGAGGACCTGGCGGACCGCTACGGGCTGTCCAACCGGCTGGCCAGTGTGCGGGCCACCGGGGTTTCGGTCCTGGAACTGGCTCAACAGCCGGAGGAGAGCTTCACACTGGTGCGGCGTCAGTTGGAGCGGTGCTTCTTCGAGGATCGGGTCGACACCGTATGTCTGGGCTGCGCGTCGATGGGACCGATAGCGGCGGAGTTGTCCACCGAACTCGGAGTGCCGGTCGTCGAAGGCGTCCGGAGCGCGACGAAGTTGTTGGAGGCGGCACTCACGCAGTCGAGCGACTTGAGCTGAGAACGTGTTGGGAAAGCACTCGGCGAGCCTCCGTGACTGTTGTGACTGAGGTGGCCAGTGTGGCGGTATGGCGTCCACTTCCCCGCGCCCCTATCCCTCCGATCTGACCGATGAGCAGTGGGCGTTGATCGCGCCG
>JBBSQN010000123.1:0-17578 GCA_038257875.1 Mycobacteriales bacterium | reverse complement strand
CCGGGCGCCCGGCGCGCAGCTGCGCGTACCGGCCCCGCGGCGCCGACCGCCGGGTGCGGTGGGCCGCGCCGCCGCGCCCGCCCGTCGCTCGCCCGCCGCCGAGTCGCGCCCGCAGCGGCCCGAGGGTGTCGCCGGTGAGCAGGCCCGCCCAGACCAGGTCCCAGATCGCCGCGACCACGGCGTCGTCGGCCGCGGCCGGCTCGCCGGCGTCGACGAGCGCGCGCCCGGCGCGGTCGGCCAGCTCCCGGAAGAACAGCGCGCCACCGCCCGTGGGTGGGGCGTCGAGGTCGGGCCGGCCGAGGGCCGCGAGCACCGCGCGGTGCAGCGGGGTCTCGGCGATATCGGTCTCGGGTTCGGGCAGCAGCAGGTCGGCGACGTCGGACGGAGCCACCGTCAGCCAGCCGTCGCTGCCTGCGAGGGGGCCGCAGCCGGTCCAGGTGACCTCGCCCGCCGCGGTCAGCTCGTCGAGCAGTGCCGGGGTGTAGCCGGGCAGCCGGGCGGGCAGGATCAGCGACTCCAGTGCGCTCGCCGGCAGCGGCGCTCCGGCCAGCTGCTCGACCACGCCGAGCACGTCGTCGGTGCCCGACGCCCGCCGCATCCGGCCGCTCCTCCCGGCGGCGGCTGTCTGCACGCCCTGCCACGCCGGCAGGAACCGGCCCAGTGCCCGCTGCTCCACCGGCTCGACCTCGGCGCGCAGCCGCGCCAGCGACGCCCGTCGCAGCCGGCGCAGGACTTCGGCGTCGCAGTACTCCAGGCCGTCCGCAGCTGGCCGCAGCTCCCCGCGCACCAGCCGTCCGGACCCGACGAGCCGGTCGAGCACCCCGACGACCACGGCCACCCCGAGCCCGAACCGGGCCGCGCACTCCGCCGCGGGGAACGGCCCGTGGGTGCGGGCGTAGCGCAGCACGAGGTCACCGAGCGGGTCGGCCACCGGCTCGGTGAACGCCTCCGGTACCCCGACGGGCAGCGCCGTGCCCAGCGCGTCGCGCACCCGGCCGGCGTCCTCGATCGGAAGCCAGCGCTGCACCCCGGCGACGCGGACGCGGATCACCCGGCGCGCGGACTCCAGGTCGGCCAGCCACTCCTCCCGCACCCCGCGCGCGGCGGCCTCGGCGGTGGTGAGGTCGCCGAGGAAGCGCAGCAGGTCGGCCGCGCCCTCGGCGTCGCGGGCGTGCCGGTCCGGTGCGAGACGCTGCAGCGACGCCTCCACCTCGGCGAGCACCTCCGGGTCGAGCAGCTCCCGGATCGCCTCGGAGCCCAGCAGCTCGGCCAGCAGTGTGGAGTCCAGCGACAGCGCCGCGGCCCGGCGCTCGGCCAGCGGCGCGTCGGACTCGTAGAGGAACATCCCGACGTAGCCGAACAGCAGGCTCCGCGCGAACGGCGACGGAGCCGGCGTCGCCACCTCCACGACCTGCACCGTCCGCGCCTGGATCTCGGCCATCAGCGCGCGCAGCCCCGGCAGGTCATAGACGTCCTGTACGCACTCGCGCATCGCCTCGAGCGTGACCGGGAACTGCTCGTAGCGTCCCGCCACCGCCAGCAGCTGTGACGCCCGCTGCCGCTGCTGCCACAGCGGGCTGCGTCGGCGCGGGTCGCGGCGGGGCAGCAGCAGCGAGCGTGCGGCGCACTCCCGGAACCGCGACGCGTACAGCGACGATCCGCCCAGCTCGGCCACCACGACCTGCTCCACCTCGGCCGGGTCGAGCAGCACGTCCTTCGCGGTGGGCACCACCTCGGCGCCGGAGTCGTCGACGGCGTCGGGCAGCCGCAGCACGATGCCGTCGTCGGCGCTCGCCGCGTGTACCTCCACCCCGCGGCGCTCTCGCATCCGCGCGGCGATCGCGAGCCCCCACGGCCCGTTGACCTGCGCGCCGAACGGGGAGTGCACCACGAGGCGCCAGTCGCCCAGCTCGTCGCGGAACCGCTCCACGAGGATCGTGCGGTCGCTGGGTACGTGACGGGTGGTGTCGCGCTGCTCGTGCAGGTAGTCGAGCAGGTTGTCGGCGGCCCACGCGTCGAGCCCGGCCGCGGCGGCGCGTTCCCGGGCGGGCTCGTCGGCCAGCGCGGACATCTCCCGCACGAACGCCCCGACCGCCCGGCCCAGCTCCAGCGGGCGGCCGATCGACTCGCCCTTCCAGAACGGCATCCGCGCGGGCTGCCCCGGCGCGGGCGTGACGAGCACGCGGTCGTGGGTGATGTCCTCCACCTTCCAGCTCGACGTGCCGAGCAGGAACGTGTCGCCCACCCGCGACTCGTAGACCATCTCCTCGTCCAGCTCGCCCACTCGCGACCCGGCGCCGTCGGCCCCGCCGGGGGTCATCACGGTGAACAGACCGCGGTCGGGGATGGTGCCGCCGGAGGTGACCGCGAGCCGCTGCGCACCGGGGCGGCCGGCCAGCGTGTCGGTGACCCGGTCCCACGTGATGCGCGCCCGCAGCTCGCCGAACTCCTCGGACGGGTAGCGCCCGGCGAGCATGTCGAGCACCGAGTGCAGCGCCGAGTCGGGCAGCGCCGCGAACGGCGCGGACCGGCGCACGACGCGGGCCAGCTCGTCGAGCGGCCACGGCTCCAGCGCGACCATCGCGACGATGTGCTGGGCGAGCACGTCGAGCGGGTTGCGCGGGTAGCGCAGTGCCTCGATCCTTCCGCTCGTCATCCGCTCGGCGACCACGGCGCAGGACACGAGATCTCCCCGATATTTGGGGAACACCACCCCGCGCGACACGGCGCCGACCTGGTGCCCGGCCCGCCCGACCCGCTGCAGCCCGGACGCCACGCTCGGCGGCGCCTCCACCTGCACGACGAGGTCGACCGCGCCCATGTCGATGCCCAGCTCCAGGCTGGAGGTGGCCACCACACAGGGCAGCAGCCCGCCCTTGAGCTCCTCCTCCACGAGCGTGCGCTGCTCGCGCGACATCGAGCCGTGGTGGGCCTTGGCCACGGTCGGCGGGGCGCCGCCGCCGATGCCGGACTGGCCGATGGCCTCCGCGGGGAACTCCGCGAGCTCCGGCACGTCCTCGGCCGCCAGCTCGTTGAGCCGGGCCGTGAGCCGCTCGGCCAGCCGCCGGGAGTTGGTGAACACGATGGTGGACCGGTGCGCGCGTACCAGCTCCAGCAGCCGCCGCTCCACCGCGGGCCAGATCGAGGGCCGCTGCGCCGTGCCCGCCGCCGAGCCGATCACCTCCTCATCGGAGCTGCCCGGGGCCGGCCGCTCGTCGAGGGCGGCGAGGTCGGGTACCGGCACCTCGACGGTCACCTCGATCGTCTTCGGGGTCGGTGGCGCGACCACCTCGACCGGGCGCGCGCCCGCGAGAAACGTCGAGACCTCGTCGAGCGGGCGCACCGTGGCTGAGAGCCCGATGCGCTGCGCGGGCTGCGCCAGGAGCTCGTCGAGCCGCTCCAGCGACAGCGCCAGGTGCGCGCCGCGCTTGGTGCCGACCACGGCGTGCACCTCGTCGAGGATCACCGTGCGCACCCCGCGCAGCGACTCCCGCGCCGCGGAGGTGAGCAGCAGGAACAGCGACTCCGGCGTCGTGACCAGCACGTCCGGCGGGGTGCGGGCGAACAGCCGCCGCTCGTCGGCCGGGGTGTCGCCGGTGCGCATGCCGACGGTGACGTCGGGGACGGGCAGCCCGAGCCGCCCCGCGGCCTGCCGGATGCCCGCGAGCGGCGAGCGCAGGTTGCGCTGCACGTCCACGGCCAGCGCCTTGAGCGGGGAGACGTAGAGGACCCGGCAACGACGCGTCGGCTCCGCGGGCGGTGGCTCGGCGGCGAGCCGGTCGAGGGCCCAGAGGAACGCCGCGAGCGTCTTGCCCGAACCCGTGGGCGCGACGACGAGCGCATGTCGCCCCGCCTGCGCCGCCGACCATGCGCCCTCCTGCGCGGCGGTGGGCGCGGCGAAGGCACCGCCGAACCAGTCGCGGGTGGCGGGGGAGAAGCCGTGCAGCGCGCTCACGGGTTCCATCATGCGCGGGGGCACCGACAGTTCTCTGCGCCGTTCCTCGTTCGTCGCCGGGTCCGTCGGCGGTTTTCATCGGCTCTCCGTCGGAAACCAACGGCGCAGCGTGTTACGCAATGTTCGGAACGCCGGGTCGCGGCAGCTACGGACGGAGACGTGCTCGGCGGCACGGCGCAGGACGGCGGGGAGAAGTCCGTGCGGTACGTCCGGCGCATGTACTCGAGCGCCTCCTTCGGGCGGGGCGGTTTAGGGTGATCGTCCGGCCAGTACCCGGCACTGGTGAGCACCTCGCGGTAGTGCCGTTCACCCCGGTAGTTCATCGCCGTTGCCACATGCGGGTTGTCCGGCTGCCAGAACCAGGCCTCGATCTCCGGTTCCAGCACGATCACAGCCATGTCCTCGGGTCGCCACACCCGGGCCACTCGTGTGGAGACGCCGCTGAGGATGTCGGCCGCTCCGGGACTGCCGTCCCAGTCGGCGTCCAGCATGATCACAGCCCGCCGATGCGTCGAGTGGTGCGGGCGAAGCAGCTCGTCGGGCCGGGCGTAGAGGCCCGAGTCGTTGTCGCCCGAGGCCACGAACACGTCGTGGTTGAGCCGTGCGTCGATCTCGAACGCGCTACAGCAGACGCTGCGGTGGAACTCTTTGCGGCCGAAGAAGCCCTGCAGCGTCTGCTGCATGGTCGCGTCGGCGACCAGGAAGACTACGTCGCGCATCAGGACAATACGCCCGACGCGAACAGTGACCCGAGGTCGATCGAGCCCCGCCAGTCCCGCAGGCGGGGGTGTTGGGTGCCGTGGATCACATCGGCGGAACCGTCGTCGTGCAGCCGGGCCGCCAGGATGTCGGTGAGATCGGTGCGGGCCAGCACCACCGGGGAGTGCGTGGAGATCCACACCTGGCTGTCGTGGATCGATCGGAGCGACGTCAACACCGTTTCGATGGCCTGCGGGTGGATGCCGGTCTCCGGTTCCTCGGTCGCCAGCAGACGTGGCAAGGCGCTCGTCGGAAGATAGGGCAGCACGCTCAGGGCCAGGATGCGCACGGTGCCGTCGGACAGTCCCGAGGACGTCACCCGGTGGCCGCCCGCGTAGTCGACCACGAAGTAGGCGTGGTGGTCCTCCTCGCGCTCCCGAATGTCGATCTTCTCCACCTGCGGCAGGGCGGTACGGACGTGGTCGACCCAGAGCCGGAACCCGGTTGGATCGCTCTCCTGCAGCCTCATCACCAGCCACGGTGTGTTGCGGGCGTCAGGAAGCACCTGCATGGGGTCGCCGGGCGGTGCGGGTGACCGTAAGGCGTCCCAGTCCGGGGCGTACGACACGGCTCGTGCGCGCAACAGCCCGATCAACCAGCGTGCGGCCGGGAACAGGCTCTCGTCGGCGGGTACCGAGGCGAGCGCGAGCTGCTCGGGCTCGATCCGCAGCGTCGGCAGTCTCGGGCCGTGACTCGTCGTCTCACCCACGAGCTCGGTCCGGGAGCCGCTGCCCGACCGGATGATGATCGGCCACCAGGTGCTGCCGGGCTTCTCAGGACCGCCGGCTGTGCTGCCCCATAGCGACACGCCTGCCGCCGGCGCGCCGTTGTCAGCCGCGAAGAGGAAGAGGTACTCCTCGGCCACCAGCAGGCGCCGGTGGGACACCTCCAGCCGGAGCTCGTACCGTACGTGGGTGGGCGGTGGTCGCCGCGACGTGGCACTCTCGCTGGCCAGCACCGTCTCGACGGCACCGGGTAACCGAGCCTCCACCGCGAGGATGACATCGGTGCCCTGCCCGCGGTGCAGCAGGTCGTTGAGGTCGCTGGCGCGTGGGGTTCCGCGTGGTGGGTGGAGGACGGCGTCGACCACCCGCTCAGCCCGGACCAGATCGCCCAGCAGCATCGGTATGTCGAGCAGGGTTGTCTTTCCCGACCCGTTCGCGCCGGCGAGTACCTGAAAGCCGGCCACGTGGACGGACAATTGCTGGAAGCAGCGGTAGTTCGCAGCCTCGATCCGGGTGATCACTCCCGGCTCCGGCCTGGCAGATCGGTGTCCTGCGTGGGTAGCCGTCGGTGCAGCGTACGCATCTCGCGGTGCCCGTTGGTCCGGATCCCACCGGACGCAGGCATCGACTTACCCATCAGCGCACCTGTACTTCCTGACGTGACGTTCGGGCTGCCGATCGTAGACCGGTAACCTGCACGAGCCGCGACGGATCGCATCCACGGGAACGGCACGGTGGTGACGGTGACGGCGTCATGCTGCTGCCGGGTTCGGGTTTGGCGGACAGCCGGTTCGGCAACGTCGAGGTGACCCCGAGCTTGAGGAGCGAGCCGCCATGCCTGACGTCATCCGCCTGATCCTGGACGACCACGAGACCTTCCGCAGCCAGTTCGCTGAGCTGGACAACCGGCGCGATGACCCGCGCGCCGCCGCCCAGGTGTGGAGGGGTCTTGCCGCCCACCTGGAGGTGCACGCGTCGGCGGAGGAGGCGCACTTCTACCCCGCGCTGCTGCAGAACGTCGAGGGCAGCGAGGACGAGACGAAGGACGCGATCGGTGATCACGACGAGATCCGCGAGGGCATCCGGCGCGCCGCGGCGGCCGAGGTAGGCAGCGACGAGTGGTGGCAGGGCATCCAGGACGCCCGCGAGGCCAACGACGAGCACCTCGCCGAGGAGGAGCGCGACGACCTCCCCGACTTCCTGCGGGCTGCCTCGGTCGAGCTGCGCCAGGAGCTCGGCGCCAAGTTCCAGCAGTTCGTGGACGCTCACCCGGGTGCCCGCGGGCTGTCCGGCGACGACAAGGATCCCGACCAGTACGTGGAGGAGAACAGCTGAGGATCGGGGACCGCTCGACGCCTGGCGCGCCCTCCTGACTGGCGGGCAGGATCGAGTGCGTGACCGACATTCCTACCGTCCAGCGCCGGATCCTGCGGGTACTGGTGGTCACTCAGGTGCTGGCCGGTGTCGGGATGGCCACCGTGCTCGCGGTCAGCACCCTCATCGCTGCCCGCCTGTCCGGGTCCGAGGCGGTGGGCGGTACCGCGCTCACCGCCGTCGTGCTGGGCGCCGCGGCGGCTGCGGCCGTGGTGTCCCGGGTCGCGGCCCGGCGCGGCAGGCGTCCGGCGTTGACGCTGGGTTACGGGATCGGCACGGTCGGCGGGTTGGGGGCGGTTATATCCGTCGCGGCGGGAAGCGCGGTGGCGTTGCTCGGGGCGCTGGTCCTGGTCGGTGCCGCGACGGCTGCCGGGCTGGCCGCCCGCTTCGCCGCCACCGACCTCGCGGACACCGGGCGCCGGGCTCGCGCGTTGGCCACGGTGGTCTGGGCGACGACGGTGGGTGCCGTCGCCGGGCCGAACCTCGCCGGACCGGTGCAGGGCGTCGCAGCTGGCCTCGGTCTGGAGCCGACCACGGGCCCGTTCCTGCTGTGCACCGTCGCGTTCGGGCTCGCCGCCGCGGGTACCTGGCTCGGGTTGCGGCCGGATCCGCTGCTGCTCGCACGGTCGGGCGCGGATGCTGCGGCAGGCACCGCCGTGAGCGGCGTGCAGGTCCGCGCGGCGGTGCTGGCCTCGACCCCGGCCCTGCTGGGCATCGGGGGTGTGGCGCTGAGTCACCTGCTCATGGTCGGGCTGATGTCGATGACACCGGTGCACATGGACCACGGCGGGGTGAGCCTGCAGGTCGTCGGGTTGGTTCTCAGCCTGCACGTGGCCGGGATGTACGCGCTGAGCCCGGTGTTCGGCTGGCTGGCTGATCGGGTCGGGCGCGCTCGGGTGCTGGCGCTGGCCGCCGGGTTGCTGGCGACGGCCGCCGTCGTGTGTTCGGTGGCTGGTCCACGGTCCACGGCGTTGCTCGGTGTCGGGCTCGTCCTGCTCGGGTTGGGTTGGTCGGCGGGCCTGATCGCGGGCTCGACGCTGCTCACCGAGTCGGTGCCGGTGGCGGTGCGTCCGGGTGCCCAGGGCTTCGCCGACGTGACGATGAACGTCAGCGGCGCGGTGGGCGGTATCGCGGCGGGCCTCGTCGTCGCGGGCGCGTCGTTCACAGTGCTCGGCATGGTGGCCGCTGTGCTCGCCGTCCCCTACCTGCTGACGGCGGGCAGGTTCGCCTCGCGCGCTCCGGCGTTGGCGGTGGCCTGACCGTTCCGGACGGGTGGAACGCTCAGAGAGTGGGAGTAGCGGTGGCCGTCGCCCTGGCGAGCAGCTCGGTCACCCGGTGCCGCAACCTGCGGTCGTCGGTGGGGGCGACGGTCATCCACTCGGCGCCGTCCTCGCCGACCGTGCGTGTCATGAGGTAACGCCCGCGGGGACCATCGAGCACGCTGAGAACGCGGCCCGACCGGCGGGGGACACCCCATCGGTCGCTGGCCAGCGCGACGATCTGCGCCCGCCGCTCGGTGTCGCCGAGCATGCGGGCGAGCAACCCCGCCTCGGTGGCCGGCACGTCCCGGGCGATGAGCGCGGCCCGCAGCCCGATATCGGGTGCGGCAAGGGCCGCCGTCAGCACCTCCGTCGGCACGGTGCTCGCGCGCCCCGGGCCGGGGCCCGCCGGCGGAAGCGTCCCGAGCAGCCCCGGTGGCAACGATCCGCACGGCCCGAGCGTGACGGTGGCGTCCTGCCGAACCGCCAGCATCCCGGATCCGGGTTGGCCCGCGGCCACCGCCCGCACGTCATGGCCCCACCAGCCGCGCAGCTCGAGCTGCATCGAAGGCCGCGCGAGCAGGTGCAACAGTCGTGCCAGCTCGGGATCGGGGCCGGACGGCCCGGCCAGCCCGCGGTCGCGCAGCGCCTGCCAGCCCGACTCCTGCACCGTGCGGCGCTCGACGAGGGTGCGTCCCGGTGACGGGAGTCGCAGGACGACGGGAGTCGGACCGAGCCCGAGCCGTTCCCACAACACGTCGAACTCGACAGCGGTGAGCACCTTCCGGCGTGCCTCGGGCGGTCGCTCAAGCTTGTCCAGAGCGGGTACCGACTCAGCCACGGGGCACCTCCACATCGTCGGCGCCGATCACCGGTGGGGTGAACCGGCGGTCGTCGGCAAAGACATCGGCGTCGATCAGGTAGTCGGGTCGACGATGTCCCCGATCGTGAGCCCCGGCGCCCATTCCCATGGGCATGAAACCCGGACCACCCAGGTGTCCGGGACGGGCGCCGCCCCCGCGTGAGGTGGGCTCGCCGTTCCCACCGACCGACGGGAACGGCTGCTCTGGAGAGCCGGTGGAGCCACGCGCGAGTGGCGGGAGCGGGTCTGCGACCACCCGCGCGCCGCCACCGGCTCGGAGTCCGTTGCGACCGGCTGCCTCCCCCACCGTGCCCGCCGGTCCCCCCGGCCAGGGGGAACCGCGCCCTCCGACGTCTGCGGTGAGCCCCGGACGGCTTGCGGTCCCGGGTGGGACGCCCATCCCGGTACCGCCGGCGAACGGGCCGAGCGGGACTGCCGCGGCCGGATCCATCCGCGGCGGGCCGGGCACGATCGGACGGAACCCACCGTCGCCGCCACCCGGGGATGAACCAGCACCGGTGGCCGGCCCGAGGGACGTACCCGGGAGTGTGGCGGGCGGTGGTACCGCACCCGGGGTAACGCCGGTGGGGGTAATGCCCGGCGCTGTTACTCCCGCCGGGGGCCCTGTTGCCGTGGCCGCGGCTGCCGGCGCCGTGTCGGCGGCCGGCGAGATGTCGGCGGGCACGGCCCAAGACGTCGCGCCGGGTGCACCTCCGATGCTCGCGCCGGGCGTTGCGGGTTGAGTGAACACCACCTCGGGCGGGGCGGTCCAGCGGCCGAGGTTCACGAAGTTGTCCATGGAACGCTCTGTGTACTGCGCCATCAGGTCCACCGCACGTTGGGCCTGTTGGTCGCGCCTGCGGTCGGCGGCGCTCCAGTCGGCGAGGAATCCGGGAGTGACGCCGTAGCCGTCACCGGGCGATGTCTCCGGTGCTGGCATGGACCGCCGGACATGGTCCGCGTCCGCCGCCTGGCTCTCAAGGGCCCGAGTCGTGCGCAGCGCCTCGTCCGCGCTACTCAGGGCCCACGCGCCCAGCGGGGAGATCCCCGCCGTGGTTGCCGCGGCCGCCTGCCCCTCCCACCCGCTACCGGCGTCGGCGATAGCCTTCGAGAGCCGGGCCTCCACCAGCTCGATCGCGAACCGCGCGCCATACCAGCGGCCTTCGGCGTACTGCGACGCGGCCGGACCGGGCCCGGTGTGGACGAGCTCGTATAGCTCCTCATGGGTATAGCCGGCCCAGCGCGGGGCGTCGTCGGGGATGCCGCCGCTCACACCCGGCCCCACAGTGCGGCGTTGTCGCCCTCGGTGCGGCGGTACTCGGCCTCCATCTGCGCGAGGGCGTCGCGGACCTTGACGAGCTCGGCCTCGTAGGCGAGCAGGCACTCGTAGGCGGAGTCGGCCCCGCCGCCGACCGCGCGGGCGTTGTGCTCCATCGCGATGGCCTGGCTGATCGGGTCTCCCATCCACGGCTCAGCGATGTAGGCATCCTGCGTGAAGCGTCTGAGTTGTGGTGCGAGTTGATCGAGCGCGTCGGCAAAGGCGGCGCGCAGCGCGGGGATCATGTGCGGCTCCAGGCGGAGCGCGGCCTGTGGTCGCTCGGGCATGCAGCACTCCTCGCGTCGGTCTCCGCGGTGCGACGATGACGTTAGGCGGGCCCGGTGATGCCGTGTGGGCGTTTGCCGGGGTTCTTTGCGATCGTGAACGCGGCTCAGCGGGCGAGTAGCGAGGTCATGACCTCTCCGGCCACTTGCTCCGCACCGCGGCAGAGCCGGTCGAGCGGGACAGGCGGTTTGCGACCGCCGTCGCGGAACTGCACGTCGATCATCTGGCCCCTGGCGACGTCGAGTTCGACACTGCAAAAGCTGTCGAGGCCGACCGGGCGGGCGAGCACGGCGGGGAACCCGCCGACGGTGATTGTGGTCAGGTTGGCTGCCAGCTCACCGCCGGTGAAGCGCTCTACGCCGGTGGTGGTGACGAGGGTGATGCCGACGGCCACTTCGAGAGGGTCAGATCCTCTGACATCGCATGAACGCGCCGAACCGAAGATCTGTGTTGAGCCGGTCGAGGTGATCGGATTGCCGTCCAGGCCCAGGGCTGCTCGCTGCTCTGCGGTCAGGAGGGAGCAGGGTTCCACCCCGTCCACCGGGATGTCCCGCGGGCGGGGTGGGAGCGTGATCCCGCCCGGCGTGGTCGTGGTGGTGCCGGGCACGGGCGGGTCGGCGGTCGGAGCGGTCGAGCACGCGACGGCGCCGACGACCACGACCATCCCGATGATCGTCCGGAGAGCGCGTTGCATCGGCTGACGGTAGCGCGGTCGCCGTCTCGACGGCCCAGAACGCCGACGGCCGGTGCGGCTACAGCCGCACCGGCCGTTGTGGGCGGTCACCCTCAGCCCGTTCGGACCAGCTCCCGACAGCCGGCCAGCGAGCAGAGGGCCGTGCAGGTGAGCCGGTCGAGCAGGCCCGACTCGGTGAGCGTGCTGGCGAAGGGCCAGTGCCCGGTGAAGCGTTGCAGGTACCAGTACAGAAACAGGTAGTCCGGTTCTGCGGTGTCGGTGACGAACACCGGGTTGCCCGGGAGCTGGTCGATCCAGCGGGCATAGGCGTTCATCGCGAGGGCGGGTGGACGGCTCGCCCGGCGGGTGCAGAGCCAGTCCTCCGCCCGCTTCCTCCAGCTCTGGAGGGCGACGGGGTGCAGGGTGGCACCGGGCAGTTCGCGCACGTTCATGGTGAACGTGCTGGTTCGGTCCCCGTCGGGCGTGTGCGCCGCGGAGGTGAGGGTGAGCAGGGAATGGGGGCCAGGAATCGGCCCGTCGATGTGGATGTGGCTGGTCACGTAGGTATCGGGGGGCATAACGGATCCTGGTCTCCGGTGTGGATGGGGCCTGTTCGCGGCGCGGCCTGAGCCTGCGTGGCGAACGGATCCGCGGCGCGGCACTTCCGCGTGGCGGAGTTACCGGGCCCCGTGGATAGTCACACGGGTACGTCACTGCTGTCCGCTATGCACTTGTCCAGCACGGTGCGGGGTCGCTGTGAAAAGCCTGGCCTGACGACGCTAGGTCCCGCAGTGGCATGACGTCAACTCCCCAGTCGCCAACCGGTCCTCGATGAGGGTCAGTCCTTGATCTCGCACAGGACGGTGCCCTGGGAGACGGAGCTCCCGGCCTCGGCCGACAGGCCGGTGACGGTGCCGTGCTTGTGCGCGGTGACCGGGTTCTCCATCTTCATCGCCTCCAGCACGACGACCAGGTCACCTGCCGCGACCGTGTCTCCGTCGGACACCGCGACCGAGATGATCGTGCCCTGCATCGGCGCCGTGACCGCGTCGCCGGACGCCGCGGCGCCACCCCGGCCGCCGCCGCGCTTGCGGGGCGGGGCCGTGGGCGTCGCCGTGCCACCCCCGAGGGCGAGATCACCGGGCAGCGAGACCTCGACGCGTCTGCCGTCGACCTCGACGACGACCGACTGGCGGGGGGACACCTCCGCGGATGCGGTGCTCTCCGCGTAGGGCTCCACCGTGTTGTCCCACTCGGTCTCGATCCACCGCGTGTGCACCGCGAAGTCCGCACCGGACGCCGCCGCGAACGCGGGGTCGTCCACCACGAGGCGGTGGAACGGCAGCACGGTGGCGATGCCCTCCACCTGGAACTCGGCCAGCGCCCGGCGGGAGCGTTCCAGCGCCTGCGCCCGGTCGGAGCCGGTGACGATCAGCTTGGCCAGCAGCGAGTCGAACTGCCCGCCGATCACCGAGCCGGACTCGACGCCCGCGTCCACCCGCACCCCCGGCCCGGAGGGGAACGCGATGGAGGTGACGGTGCCGGGGGCGGGCAGGAAGTTCCGGCCGGCGTCCTCACCGTTGATCCGGTACTCGATGGAGTGCCCGCGCGGCTCGGGATCGGATGTGAGGCCGAGCTCCTCGCCCTCGGCGATGCGGAACTGCTCGCGGACGAGGTCGAGCCCCGCGGTCTCCTCCGACACCGGGTGCTCCACCTGCAGCCGCGTGTTGACCTCCAGGAACGAGACCAGCCCGTCCTGACCGACGAGGAACTCCACGGTGCCGGCACCGTGATAGCCCGCCTCCTTGCAGATCGCCGTGGAGGCGTCGCGGATCGTCGTGTGCTGCTCCTCGGTGAGGAACGGGGCGGGTGCTTCCTCGACGAGCTTCTGGAACCGCCGTTGCAGCGAGCAGTCGCGGGTGCCGACGACGATCACGTTGCCGTGGGTGTCGGCGAGCACCTGGGCCTCGACGTGACGCGGCTTGTCCAGATAGCGCTCGACGAAGCACTCGCCACGGCCGAACGCCGCGGTGGCCTCGCGGACCGCCGACTCGTAACGCTCGGGGACCTCCCCGCGCTCGCGCGCCACCTTCATGCCGCGCCCGCCACCGCCGAATGCCGCCTTGATCGCCACCGGGTACCCGTGCTCCTCGGCGAACGCCACCACCTCCTCGGCGCTGCGTACCGGGTCGTTGGTGCCGGGGACGAGCGGTGCGCCGGCTCGGGTGGCGAGGTGGCGGGCGGTGACCTTGTCGCCGAGGTCGCGAATGGCCTGCGGGGTGGGTCCGATCCAGGTCAGTCCGGCGTTGATCACGGCCTCGGCGAAGTCGGCGTTCTCGGACAGGAAGCCGTAACCGGGGTGGATCGCGTCGGCGCCGGAGTGCGTCGCGGCCTCGAGGAGCTTGTCGAACGCCAGGTAGGACTCGGCCGCGGTGCTGCCGCCGAGCGCGAACGCCTCGTCGGCCAGCCGGACGAACGGCGCGTCGCGGTCGGGATCGGCGTAGACGGCGACGCTGCCCAGCCGCGCGTCCCGGCAGGCCCGGATGACGCGGACGGCGATCTCCCCGCGGTTCGCGACGAGGACCTTGCTCAAACGCTTCACGGTCGGCCTCCTGGCGATGCCCGGGGGACCGGCCCCGGCGGATGGTTACCGGGGAGTTTAGGGATGCGCGGGCCAGATACGGACGTGACCAGGTGCGGCCGGTGGAGACGTGGGCAGGGGGCGACCCGGTCGTTCGGACGGTCGGCAGTGGCCTTCCCGGTGGTCCGCCGCTACACGTGTCGCTGTGTCTCGTACTCGGGCAGGGACAGGCCGATGCGAATCGCAATGATCGCCAGGAGGCCAAGTCCTCCGACGATCAGAAAAGTGGTCATCCCGCACGTTCCCTTCGGTTTGTCCTCGTGGCGCGTCGGGCCGCGCCACGTGTAGGTGGCCTGGGCGATTGCGCCAAGCTCGATCTGCGTGCGCCGCACGTTCGCGGCGAGCCGGTGGCCGTGGCACAGGTCACGAAGTGGGGGATCACGGGATCCCTCGCTCCCGGAGCTCCGCCACCCCTCGAGACGGAGCTGTGGGAATGAATGACTTCGCGATGACCTCTCCGGAGGGGACCAGTGGCGGCATCTCAGCCACCGTCGCCACCGGAGCTGAACTCGGTGCCGGTGTCGCCGGATCCACCCGCAGCCACCCGTTGCGCGGCGAGCTCGTCGGCGAAGACCGGGTCGGACGCCCACAACGCGCTCGTTCCGAAGATCCCGATACCCAGGGCGGTGCCCGCCGGTCCGTAGACCGTCCAGTCCGGCGTGATGGTGGGGGACAGGGCGTGGTGCTCGGAACGCAGACCCGCCAGCGTCCGGTCGCCGAGCCGGCTGCGCCGGGGTGCGCGGCTGAGCTGGACGACGGCCACCGCCGTCACCGCCAGCAGCGTCGCGAGCAGGAACCCGACGGATCTGGCATCGGCGATCCCGGCCAGCAGCCGCACCAGTCCGAGCCCGGTCACGGCGAGCATCCAGGAGCCGACACGGCGGATCCGGTGGCGCTGCTCGTCGGTGAGCAACAGGCCCGCGGCCACCAGCCGCTGCTCGGCCGCGGCCAACGCCGCCCGCACCGGCCGGTGGAACGGCAGCCGCCTGCGGTGCACCGCACCTGTGGCCGTGAAGTGGATTGCCCGTTCCAGCTCGTCGGTGTCGGGGCCCAGGCGTCCGACGGCCTGCACGGTCCCGCGCTCGGACCCGATCGTGCCTTGCAGGTGCATCGAGCTCAGCGCCGAGTACACGGCGAGCTCGGCGCCGCCGTTGAGATACGCTACGTCGTGTGGGCGCGTCGCGACGTCAACGGGGCCCGTGGTCGGGGTGTCGGCGAGCGTGCGGCGGACACGGAAGCCGGCCACACCGACGGCCGTGGCGGTGACGAGGTACGCGAAGAGAAACATCGGGCCGCTGATGCCCCAGGTGCCACCCGTTGCTGCGAGAGTCACCGAACACCTCCGGAGTCGTCTTTATGAGACGTCTCACAGTGTTGCGGCGCCACGTGCTATAGGGAACGTTTTTCACCAGGACTTGAGGTTGCTCACCCAGCGACGGCCGTGCGGACTCGGTTTTTGATCCGTGCGAGCATCGCCGCCATCCCGCGTAGCCGCAGCGGGCTCACGGCCTGGGCGAGCCCGAGCGCGGTGTAGAAGTCGTCGGGTACGGCGAGCACGTCAGCGGCGGGCTCGCCGTCCAGTCCGACGTGCATGATCGAGGCGAAGCCTCGGGTCGTGGGTGCCTCGGGGGGTGCGGAGAAGAACAGGTGTACGGGTCGCTCGCCATCCGCCTCGACCTCGACGGCCAGGAACAGCGGCGACTGGCACTCGTGCACCTGCTCCATCGTGTCGGCCGCGTCGGCATACCGCCGGGGGAGCTCGGGCAGCTCCCGGCTCAGCTCCAGCAGCAGCTGGAGTCGGTCTCGTGGCCCGACCTCGGAGAACTCCTCGACCAGTTCGGCGAGCTGCGGGGGAAGCTCGCTCATGTCGAGCCGCGCTCGGTTCCGGTGGCGATCGGGACGCGCACGGTGTTGCCCCACTCGGTCCAGCTACCGTCGTAGTTGCGGACGTGGTCGAAGCCGAGCAGGTGGGTGAGCACGAACCAGGTGTGGCTGGACCGCTCGCCGATGCGGCAGTAGGCGACGACCTCGTCGTCGGCCGTCAAGCCCTGCTCGGCCAGGTAGATGGCCTCGAGCTCGGCCCGGGTCTTGAAGGTGGCGTCCTCGGCGGCGGCTCGGGCCCACGGCACGCTGGCCGCCCCCGGGATATGGCCGCCGCGGACCGCGCCCTCCTGCGGGTAGTCGGGCATGTGCAGCAGCTCGCCGGAGTACTCACCGGGGGAGCGCACGTCGACCAGCGGCTTGCCGAGGTGCGCGAGCACGTCGTCCTTGAAGGCGCGGATCGTAGCGTCGTCGCGCTCGACGACCGGGTACTCCACCGGGGCCGGCATGGGCTGCTCGGTGGTCATCTTCCGACCTTCGGCGACCCACTTGGCGCGGCCGCCGTCGAGCAGGCGCACGTCGGGGTGGCCGAACAGGCTGAACACCCACAGCGCGTAGGCGGCCCACCAGTTGTTCTTGTCGCCGTAGCAGACGACGGTGGTGTCGCGGCTGATGCCGCGCTCGCCGCAGATCTCGGCGAACCGGGCGCCGTCGACGTAGTCGCGGGTGACCGGGTCGTTCAGCTCGGTGTGCCAGTCGACCTTCACCGCGTCCGGGATGTGGCCGGTGTCGTAGAGCAGGACGTCCTCGTCGGACTCGACGACCACGAGCCCGTCGGCACCCAGGTTCTGCGCGAGCCATTCGGTGGTGACGAGCCGCTCGGGATGGGCGTACTCGGCCAGCTTCGGGTCGGTGTCGTTGTCCAGCGCCATGGGGTGAGGCTAGTCCCATTGCCACAGATCGGTCACCGCAACGCCGACACCGGTCAGTAGCCGCCGGGTGAGTGGCAGGCTGATCCCGAGGACGTTGGACGGGTCGCCGTCGATGCCGTTGATGAACCAGCCGCCGAGCCCGTCGAGGGTGAACCCACCGGCGACGGCCAGCGGCTCGCCGCTGGCGAGGTAGGCCTCCAGCTCGGCCTCGGAGGGCTCGGCGAAGCGCACCGAGGTGACGGCGTGTCCCTCGGCCACGCGGTCGATCGCGCCCGCGACCAGCCGCAGCACGGCGTGCCCGGTGACGAGCTCGCCGGTGCCACCCGCCATCGTCTGCCATCGCGCGCGGACCTCGCCGGCGTCGGCGGGCTTGCCGACGAGCTCGCCGTTCATGTGCAGCATCGAGTCACAGCCGATCACGACCGCGTCCGGGTGCGCACCGGCGATGTGGTGTGCGACGGTGGTGGCCTTGGCACTCGCCAGCGTCGTCACCTTCTGCGCGGGCGAGGCACCCGGCACGGCGGCGAGCAGCGCGTCCTCGTCCACGTCAGAGACCTCGACGAGTGGATCGAGCCCTGCGGTGCGCAGGATCGACAACCGGGCGGGGGAGGCCGAGGCGAGGACGACGCGCACGGTGCCGACCCTACGTGCGCCCGTCATATCACCATGTGGCGGCGTTACTGCCTGGTCGGCAGCTCCGCCGCCAGGCGTCCGGGCCGACGGTGAGCGGTACCCGCAGCCGCATGGCGGGGTCGGACCAGGCGTCGCGCTGGGCGGTGCCGGTGTCGCTGTGGCCGACAACTGCCGCGGCGAGTACCACGGTCAGCGCCGCGATCTCGGCGTCAGACGGCGCACCGCGGGTCACCCGGAACAGCGAGGGGCGCTGTTCCGGCGGGGCTTCCTCCACGGGCCTCCCTCCGGTTGGGTCGTGGGGGGGGGAGCGGGCCCCGGGCGCGCGGGGGGCGGGCAGGGGG
>JBBSQN010000122.1:0-17600 GCA_038257875.1 Mycobacteriales bacterium | reverse complement strand
TGGAGGAGTGGGTGGCCGGTGGTGGTGTCCCATATCCGCGCCGACCCGTCGTCGCTGGCGGTGGCCAGGCGGGTGCCGTCGGGGGACCAGGCCACCGACAAGACGCCGCTGGTGTGGCCGGTGAGGTGGAGGAGGGGGTGGCCGGTGGTGGTGTCCCATATCCGCGCCGACCGGTCGTTGCTGGCGGTGGCCAGGCGGGTGCCGTCGGGGGACCAGGCCACCGACAAGACGCCGCTGGTGTGGCCGGTGAGGTGGAGGAGTGGGTGGCCGGTGGTGGTGTCCCATATCCGCGCCGACCGGTCGTCGCTGGCGGTGGCCAGGCGGGTGCCGTCGGGGGACCAGGCCACCGACAAGACGTTGCCGGTGTGGCCGACAAGGGCGCGGAGACGATCGCCATCGGGGCGGCGCGTTCCCGCGGGGGCGATCAGCCAACCAGGTGCAGCCGAGGGCGTCGGTGTGCACCGCAACAACTCGGCCCGGAAGGCATCGGCAGCACCGTGCTCGACGCCGTCGATGGCACAGTCGCGCAGGATCGTACCGATGAGGTGCGTACTCGACAGCCGGGCCTTCGCCAGCCGCGATGTGTGGAACTCGGCGACGGTCAGATCGGCCCCAGCAAAGTCGGCACCAGTGAGGTCGACGCGATCGAACCGCGCCCCGCGCAGCGCGGCACCCGCCAGGTTCGCCCCGTTCATCATCAGCGGCGCCCGGGCGGGGACGTCGTCCGCGTCGGTCCCGAACCGCCATCCCTCCAACCGCGCGCCGGGAAGCTGCACGCCGACCAGCGACTGGTGCGGATGCCCGCGGCGGGCGGCGCCCAGCGCGTAGGCGAGCGCGAGCTCTGAGGTGAGCTGCTGGTAGGAGCCGCTTATCCGAGCCAGCGCGGACAGCGCCGTGGCGAGCTCACCGGAGGGTAGGCCGGTCAGCAGCTGGCCGAGGAAGTCGAGGGTCTCCAGGTTCGGCACGGGCATTGCCCACGCGTCTATCGCTCGGTCGCCCTCATTCAGAGCACGGCCGAGGTAGCAGGCCAGGAAGTACTCGGCAAGTGACCGGTGACCGAACGAGAAGGTGTCCTCCCGGCGGCACAGGAAGGTCGCGGTGCGGAAGTCAGCGGCCAACAGCTCGGGCACGCGCCCCCGATAGCGGCGTTGCAGGTCGGGGCGTCGTTCGAGCAGATCGAGCAGCCAATCATCGACCTGGTCAGGTCGCCATGAGTTGCGCCCGGACCGCCACAGTCCGGCCGCGATCTCCTCCATCAACAGGTGCTTGTGCTCGCGGGTCAGCACCCGCTTCGCCTCGTCACGGGCGAGCCAGCGATCGACGAACTCTCGGTAGAGGTCGATCGCCTGCAACTCGCGGCCCGCGAACTTGGCCGACTCGATGACGTCGACCTGGTCAGCGATCATGCGCAGGGTCACCGGGCGTCGGGACAGGTCGGGCAGGTCGTGCACGGTGCCGATCGTGTCCAGGAACTCGTCGACCCACCTGTCGTCACGGCCGAGGTTCGTACTGAGGTACTCCCGGACCTGCTCCTCGCGGAACGGCAGCATCAGCAGGGCCAGGTAGTTCTCGCCGCGCAGCCCCTCCCGCCCCTCCGCGGTGAAGTAGGTGGTCTCATCCCGGATGGTGCGGAAGTACTGGCTGCGGCAGGTCAGAAGCAGCTTGCTCCCCGAAGCCGGCTCGACCGCGCGCCACAGCTGCCGGGTGAAGAGCTGCTGGTCCTGCTGGCTCAGGTGGACCAGTACCTCGTCGAGGCCGTCGAACACCACGACCGTGTTGCCCTGGCTCACCCGACGGCGGACTACGTCCGCCGTGAGCCGCTCGCGACCGACGGTGGCGGGCCTGCCGGCGTCCAGCATCGAGGCGAGGATGTGATCGGTCGTCATCGACGTGGTGAGATCGGCGACCCGTGCGTCGCGCAGGTCGAACAGGATCGGTAGCGGCAGAGTGGGATCCGACGCCCGTCGGGTGAGCAGCCCTTGGGTGAAGAGCTTGGCGGTGGTGGTCTTGCCCATGCCGACATCCCCTAGCAGCGCGCACAGTCGCGGCGCCGCCGGGTCCTGAGCCCAGGTGATCAGCCGTTCGACCGCCGGGACACCCACGCGATGCTGCTCGCGGGCGAGGTGAGATTCCGACAGGGAGGTCTCTGTCGCTTCCGCAGAGGTGACGACCCGGTGGCTGTCCCCGGCTCGTTGGCGGGTCGCGGTGCTCGACGAGAACGTGACGAGCGGCTCGTCGCCTGCGTCCGGGTGGAACGCGGCGGCGCGGCGGGGGTCGACCACTCGCCGGAGAGCGTCTGCCAACTCGCCGATGTAGACGCGCTTGGCTTTCCCGGCGAGCTCGGCCCACGGTGTACGCCGACGATCGATGTCGTGCGCGCGCAACGAACCGGCCAGCGGGGCGTCTGGCAGGCCCCCCAACGCGAACGTCACCAGCGGCCCGGCCGCGTTGCACACTCGGTCTCGCTCGCGGGCGTCGCCCGTCAGGTAGGTCGTGCTGACCAGGGCCACCCGGACATCGGCGTCGGCGCAGAGCCGGTCGCGCACCGCGTCGGGATCCTCGCCCACGTGGACCGAGTTGGTGTCGCTGATGTCCCAGGTCCGGGCCCCGTCCAGGGCCAGCGTCTGGGTCAGCTCCCGCAACACCTCGTCGGTCCATCGAGCGTCGTCGGCGGCGAAGCTCACGTACACCGAGGCATGGCGGAGGTCGGCGACGGACTGCGTCACCGGGTGGGTGATCCCGGTGCGTTGCGCCGCCTTCTCAGTGAAGGTCGCGATGCCCTCGTCGACCAGCTCGCCGCCGGTGAACCAGCCGTGGCGTCTGTCCGGCGGCTCCTTCCGCGTGTCCAGCTCGATCGACAGCTCGATCGCGGCCGCAGCCGCAGCCTTGTTCACCCGCTGCCGGAAGTCTTGGAAGGCGTCCTGGGCGCGCGCGTCGGACCCGGTGAACTCGCCTGCGTCCAGCGCGTCCCGCAGCAGGAACCGGCCGTCGTCGGCCAGCGTGTCGACGACGGCGTCCAGTCGGGCGCTCTGTAGAGCCGTCAGCGTCGTGGTGCGCCGCAGCGTCGCGACGTGGGCGACGACCTGGTCGCGTAGCAGGCGGACACTCACAGCCCGCGGTACCTGTTCAGACCGAGGACGCGACGCCGGATCGCGTCGGCCAGCTCGTTCGCGAACAGCGTCCGGCCGACGCCGTTGTGCTCGGCGAAGCTGCGGCCGTTGCGGGTGAACACCAGCTGTCGCTCGATCCCGCGCAGGTTCCAACCGGGTCCGAAACCGGGCAGCGAGTTGAGCAGCACCGGCAGCGACTTCTTGTCGGCTGGCTTCGTGTCGGCCGTGGGCGTGGCGAACCTGGGGAGCTCATGTTCGAGGATGAACGGGCGGCTGAAGTACCGCGCGCTGAGCAGCAGCAGGCCGTAGTCGGCCTCTTCTAGCCGATCAACGATGCCGGGCGTGAACTCCTCACCGCAGGTCAGGTGGCTGTCCTCCCACCACTCGACGGCGACGTCAGCGAGAAGGGCGAGCGCTGGCTTCAGCTCGGCCAGCAGCGCCTTGACCAGCACCTGATCGCGGTGGCACCAACTGAGGAAGATCCGGACGCTGGTGATCCCTGGAGCTGCAACCACGTGCCCACCTCCGCTTGTAACCGGACTCCGGATATCCCGGATCGACGCCGGATCGAGTGGAAGTGTGGCACAAGCCTCCAGCGGCGCGCCAGTCAGCCGGACCGCTAATCGGGCCGAGCGGCGTGAACCACAGCGGGCGCTGAGTCTGCCGCTTCATCCGAGCCCGATGGCGCTGCTGCGGGTCGACCCAGCAGAACGTCTCGATCTTCGCGCTGCCGAGGGCGGCGGCCTCATCGAGTGCCGGATCGAGATCGCTGTCGTGAGACGCGAGGATCACCAGCTCGATGTCGGGTCGGCGGGCTTCGCGGATGAGTGCCAGCGCACAGAGGACGTCGACGCCCTTCTCCCATGGACCTGTACTCGTGGGTCGCGCTCCCACTGAGCCTTCTGCGACTGATTCGGGCGTAGGCCTTCGGCTCGTGGACGGGAGACGGCTCGCCGCGGTAAACCAGGACCCGGGACAGGCTGGCGTGGGACATGCCGGGCTGCTGGCCCTGGTTTCGCACCCGAATCAGCTGGCTGGCGAAGAGTAGCGGGTCAACCAGGGTTTCGTGCCAGCGCAGCGGCCCGTCGGCCTCGAACAGGTCATGGCCGGTGAGGTGCACGTTCTGGTAGTCGACGATGACAGCTGCACGGAGGTCGGCGATGGCCTGCTCCTCCCAAGAAAAAGCCCCACCAGTCCCGGAGGACGGTGGGGAACTAGGAGACCAATGCTACACAACGCCGCCGTCAGCGTCACGGCCGGCACTCGGCGCGGGGCTCTGCGGTCGAGCGCATCGGGAGGTCGGCGACGACGAGACAGGCGCCCCTGACCTCGTCCGAGTCGTGCTCGTGAAGCCGTGCTTGTCGGATGTGCCGCGCCTCAACCGCCTCGGCGCTACGGGCATGACGTAGGCACACCCCTCGGAGTCGCACTGGCGGGGCCGGTGTCAACCGGACACCGTCGGATAGATCAAGATCGTCCTCTGTCCTTGATGCTGCGCGACGTGTTGATCGGCGGTGCCAGACGCGACGCAGGTTTGCCAGTTCGAGTATTGCTCTGGTCGTGCCCCCGGCAGGACTCGAACCTGCGACCTAGAGATTAGAAATCGTTGCGATACCGTACGCACCAGCTTCTAGCTGCGACTCTTGGTCAATCCTCGCCTTCCATGGTTGCTCCCGTTGCCGTCGTGCCCTGTAGTTCGCTCCCCGGATGGCTCCCCCGCCACCCGATGGCCGAGCAGTGCTGGAGGGGGGCCTGGGGGTTGAGGTCGCCATCCGGCCCCCGGGTCGTCGCCGCCGTCGTGTTCCGAGCTAACGAGACGAAGCCCGCTCGGCGCTCGCACGTCCTACGACGGGTAGATCTTCCTCACTGACCAAATTTAGACATGCGACTGGCTCCGCGGAGCTACCCCATTGGTCCACGGGCTTGCCCGCCAAGGTGGTCCACGATCTTCATCGTCTCCACGGCGACGGTCGTGACCCGCTGGATGAGGTTCACGACGTACTGAGGGTCGTCGTGTTCGTCGCACCAGTCGTTGGGGTCGTTGACGATCCCGGAGGCCTTGTCGACCTTGCGCTGGTAGCGGTCGATGATCCAGCCCAGCGCGCTGCGGGAGCCGAGCTGGTAGCGCTCCGCCTCTGCCGGGATGCCCGCGATGGTGACCTTCGGGTTGTAGACGATCGTCGAGTAGTCACCCCTGACCTTCCACTTCATCTTGGCCACGCGCCAAGTCTCCCGGTCGTCTGGGTCGGCGCCGGGCTTGATCTGCACGTCCAGTGGGTACGGGTCGACCGATTCGTAGTTGACGTACAGGTCGGCGAGGGCGCGTCCGGCGGCCGCGAGCTGCTCGAACCGCTCGCGGCTCGACGGTGTGGGGATGTGCGGGAGCATCTTGCGCAGGTCGGCGGCGTAGGTCTGGCGGTAGGCGGGGTCGTGCAGCAGGCCATACACGGAGTAGAAGACGTCGTCCTTGGTGACCGGGGCGCCGATCGCCTGCTCGTACAGCTCGACGATGGCGTCGGTGATGTTGTCGACGCGGCGGTAGCCGTGCTCGTCGATGTCGCTTGTATCCGACCCGAAGTCGAACCCACCGTCGTCGGGATCAGCCTTCTCGTAGGTCCAGCGGGGGAAGAACTGCGCCGTGTCCAGGAGGTGCAGGTTCGGCAGCAGATCGGTCATGAACGGTGTGAACTCGAAATGTGACGCCGGCCCGGTGAGCACAATGCCGAGGTTCTCGTGGTGCGGAGTCGGGAACATCGACGGCAACTGGTAAGTACGGTTGTTGAGCTGCTGCCGTTCGTCGAAGTACGCGTGCTGTCTGAAGAACGGGCGGTACGCGCCCTTCCGCAGCCCATCCGGGCGAAACTCTATCCGAATACCTTGGGTGACCTGCCGCTTGTTAACGTGGTCCCAGCTGAACTGCGTTGAGTCCGGCTGCAGCAGCTCATCGACCGGCGGTAGCGATTTGACGTGATCCCGCATCGCGTTGATCCGGTCGACCTCTGAGTTGTAGTAGGCGATCGTGCGGCCAACATTCTCTCGCAGAACGGCCCGAGACGAGTTATAGCACCAGCTATCTCTGCTGCTCTTGAGTCCCGCCGAGTAGGTCGAGAACACTCGTTGTCCTCTACCTTTGTCGCCGATGGCCGGCCAGGTGAGGAACTCGTCGTTGCGTTGGCTGATCCAGTCGCCGTGGCTGTTGGGCGTGATGAGCTGCCAGTCGACCGTGGCGAGTGAGCCGTCGGCGACGGTGCGGAGCTTCTCCTCGCGGGTGAGGTAGTCGCCGATGTCGCGGTAGCACACATGGCACGGTCCGGCGTGGTTCGAGTCCTTGATACCGATGACAATGGCGACGGTGTTGCGGCTGCCGGAGCCGAACACCTTGCCACCTTCCTTGCGGGAGAGCTCGCCGGCGGTGCGCTGGTTGCCGCGCAGGTTGTAGACGTAGATGCGGCTGTACTCGTCGGTGAGGGACAGGCGGATGCCGTCGGCGGTGTTGCCGTCGATCCAGCCGCCGTTGGAGACGAACGCGACCACGCCGTGGTTGCCGATGCGGTCGGTGGCCCAGCGGAAGGCTCGCAGGTAGGAGTCGTAGAGGCTGTTCTTCAGCTGGGCCGTGGAGCGCTCGGCGTAGGTGGCGGCGATGCGGCCGTCGAGCGTCGGGTAGGAGATGTTGGCGTTGAGGTCGTTGGCCGAGGTCTGGCCGACGGAGTAGGGCGGGTTGCCGACGATCACGTGGATCGGGGCGGCCAGTTCGCGCAGGATGCGGTCGTTGTTCTGCGGGAACATGATCGCGTCCATGCTATCGCCATCTTCGGTGATCTGGAAGGTGTCGGCGAGCACGATGCCCTGGAACGGTGTGTACGGCGCACCGGTGATCGCATGGTATGTGGATTCGATGTTCACCGCGGCGATGTAGTAGGCAAGCAGCATGATCTCGTTGGCGAACAGCTCGGCGGCGTACTTGCGGGCCAGATCGTCCGGGCGGATGAGGCCGGATTGCAGGAGCCGGGTGATGAACGTGCCGGTGCCGGTGAAGGGGTCGAGCAGGTAGACGCCCTCGTCGGTCAAGCCGCGACCGAACGCGTCCCGGGAGGCCTGGTCGGCGGCTCGGAGGATGAAGTCGACGATCTCGGTCGGGGTGTAGACGATGCCGAGCGCGTCGGCCTGTTTGGCGAAGCCGATCTTGAAGAACTTCTCGTACAGGTCGGCGATCACCTGCTGCTTGCCCTCGGGTGTGGTCACCTCCGCGGCGCGGACCCGCACCGAGGCGTAGAAGCCCTCCAGGTGCGCGGTCTCCGCGCCGAGGCCTGCGTCGCCGAGCCGGTCGATCATCGTCTCCATCACCCGTGAGACCGGGTTGCTGGTGGCGAACTCGTGCCCGGCGAACAAAGCGTCGAACACCGGTTTGGTGATCAGGTGCTGGGCCAGCATGCTGACCGCGTCCGAGGCTGTGATGGAGTCGTTGAGGTTGTCCCGCAGGCCCTGCAGGAACTGCTCGAACGCGGCTGTGACGTCGGTGTCGGCGCCGTCGAGCAGGGCGGTGATGCGGGTGATCAGGGCGGAGGCGATGTCGGCGACGTCGCGGGCCCAGTCCTCCCAGTAGGTGCGGGTGCCGACCTTGTCGACGATCCGCACGAAGATCGCCTCCTGCCAGTCCGAGAGCGAGAACAACGGCATCTGGGTGGCCATCTGGCTGGCGACGGGATCGCCGGCGGCGGGTGGGTCGAGGATCGTGGCGTCGGTGCCCGCGAGCGACTCGATGTTGTCGGCGGGCAGCGCTCCGATGTGCCCGCCGAGTAACCGGTCGGTGCCCTGGCCCTTCTCGGCGCCGGGTTCGGCGACGTTGAGCGCGATGGAGTTGACCATGGCGTTGAAGCGGTCGTCGTGCGCGCGCAGCGCGTTGAGTACCTGCCAGACGACCTTGAAGCGGCGGTTGTCGGACAGGGCCTGCGCGGGTGACACCCCGGCGGGCACGGCGACGGGCAGGATGATGTAGCCGTAGTCCTTGCCGGGTGCCTTGCGCATCACGCGGCCGACGGACTGGACCACGTCGACGACGCTGCTGCGCGGGTGCAGGAACAGCACCGCGTCCAGCGCCGGGACGTCGACGCCCTCGGACAGGCAGCGGGCGTTGGACAGGATCCGGCACTCGCCCTCGGGGATCGGGGCCTTGAGCCACTGCAGCTCGCGGTGGCGTTCCAACGCGTTGAACGTGCCGTCCACGTGCCGCACCGCGCAGGTGAGGTCCAGGTTCGTCGAGTTCACCTCGGCGCCGTCGTTGTCGGAGTCGGCCAGCAGGTCCCGGTAGGCGTCCACCACCCGGGGGAACAGGGCGGCGATCTGTTTCGAGGCGGCGATGTCCTGGGCGAACGCGACTGCGCGCCGCATCGGCGGCTCGCCGGGGGTGAAACCGCCGCCGTCGGGAGAGCGTCCGGCCCGTTTCGCCAGCCCGTTCCAGCAGCCGACGATCTTCGTCGCGTCGTCGAGGCGCAACTCGCCGGCGTCGCCCGCGAACTGCGCCTGCAGCGGCGCGGCCACCAACTCCTCGTCGACGGTCAGGACGAGCACCTTGTAGTCGGTGAGCAGCCCCCGGTCGACGGCCTCACCGAACGAGAGCCGATGGAACTCCGGCCCGTAAATGGTCTCGTCGTCCATCGAGGTCAGCTCGGCGGAGAACTCCTCGGCCTTGGCCTTGACGTTCTCGTCGTAGATCCGCGGTGTCGCGGTCATGTACAGCCGCCGAGCCGCGCGCAGGTAGTCGGCGTCGTGGACGCGGACGAAATGCGATTCGTCCGCGCCGGCGACGGTCACACCGGTGGTCCGGTGCGCCTCGTCGCAGATCACCAGGTCGAACGGCGCCACGCCCAGGCCCTGGGCGGCCGCGACCACCGGCAACGACTGGTAGGTGGTGAACGCCACCGTCAGGCCCTTGGCGCGCTTGCGATGCGCCATCTCCGCCGCCAGCTTCTCCGCCGAGGTGGTCACCGGGATCGCCACGTCGTGGACGTTGATGTCCTCGGCGGCGCGGGAGACCTTGACGTCGGAGCACACCGCGAACGCGCGCAGGTCCAGCTGGGTCTGGGCCGACCATTCCCGCAGCGTCTGCGACAACAGGGAGATCGACGGGACCGCGAACAGGATCCGCGCCGAACCCCCGTTCTCGGCTGCAAGGCGTTCGGCGATCTTCAACGCGGTGAACGTCTTGCCGGTGCCGCACGCCATGATCAGTTTCCCGCGGGCGTGCCCAGCGGCGAACCCGGTGAACACCTTCGCGATGGCCTGGGCCTGATGCTGCCGCGGTTCGTGCCGGAGCGCCTCGGCGAGCTCGATCCGCAGACCCTCCTGCGGCCACGCGATATCCCAGCTGATCGGCGAATCTGCAATCTCCGCCAGCCCGATCCGCTGCACCGGCAGGGTCTGGTCCTCCAGCGCCTCTTCCGCGTTCTTCCCCCAGCGGTCGGTCGTGGAGATGATAATGCGATTCGTGAACGGCTTCTTCCCCGACGCGGTGAAGAACGAGTCGATATCGCTCTTGGCCAACGTTGTGGTGGGCTCGTAGAACTTGCACTGGATCGCGGTGTACTCGCCCGTGTCCCGCGCCCGCGCCACCAGATCGATACCGGTGTCGACCTTCCCGTTCCGGCCCGGCCAATCAACCCACCGGCTCACCTGGTCGTACTGCTGCGACAACATCGGGTCCAGCTGGAAGTACCGCACTATGAGCTGCTCGAACTTCGTCCCGCGCTCCGAGTTCGACGGCTCCTGTCGAAACGCGTCGATCACCTCATGGATCGAACCCATGACCGTTGCCCACCCTTCCTAGCCAAAGGCCCGCGCGGGCCCGGCCCGCGGGGAGCCTACGACGGAGGCTGCTCGGTGGCGGGTGCCGGTGGCGGGTGCGACCACTTCGCGCTCAGGGCCGCGGGCCGGGAAACAGCCGCTGGACCGCCTGCGGCGGGGCCTGGCGGCCCTTGGCAGCGGGGGAACAGCGCCCCGCCACCCCAAGGGGACGGGCCACCAGGCTCAACAGCGATCGGTAGGTCGTCCGTTCGATCCCACCCAGGGTTCATCCACGTTGTTCACCGCACCACCGCCAGTGTCGTCGCGTTCTCGGAACCCGACCTCTCGGCAGGGGCCGCTGGCGCAACGTGAGGTTCAGGGCCCTGGCCGGGAACTCGGGATCGAGGTCACCCAGGACCCGCGGATCGGCTGATCCCCGATCGCCATCCCCCCGCCGCCACGCGCGAGACCTACACCGAGTGATCGCCCCGCGCAGGACCTCGCGCGGCCGGCTGAGCCGGGTCGAGCCGAGCGTCGTAGCTGGTTTGCTGCGGATCATGGAGCGCCCATGGTCCGTCGTTCGACGATGACCGCCCGTTTGCCACGGGATACGGCGACCTCACCGCCCTCTGCGAGTAATGCCATCGCACGGTGTGCTGTCCCCTCGGACACGGAGTAGCGCTCGGCGAGGATCTTGACCGTCGGCAGATGCTCGCCGACACCCAACGCACCGCACCGGATGGCGGCCCGAAGGTCGGCGGCAATTCGCCGGTAGGGGCTGTCGCCAGAGTCCTCGGTGTCCGTGGCGACGGGCAACGCTGACGTGCCGTTCCCCGTCGCTGTGGCAGGCAGCACTGGCATGCGCGCGGCGAGGGAGCTTGCGGCGCGCTGGTCTGCCTCCGCGACCCAGGCGCTATAGACCCGGAGCGTCGTGGTTCCGCCGCCCCCGTGCCCAAGCCGTCCGCAACGGTACGGTCGTCGACGCCCGCCGCGATGAGTTCGGTCGCGGAGTAGTGCCGCAGCTGGTGGATATGCATGTCCCACCCCAGGCGTGCGCACATGCGCGAGTACCGCTGAGTCACGGTGTCGGGCTTCAGACATGTACTGCCGTCCGGCGAGCCGGAGAACACGAAACTTCCATCGGACAGCTCTATACCGAGCGACGCGGACCGACGTGCAACATGCTGCAGGTAGGTACGCAAGAGCGCGATCGTCTGCGCGTCGAGGACGATCCACCTACGCTGATGGGTCTTGGTGTCCTTCTCCCACATCCGGGTGTTGACCTGCGCGATGCTCGTCCGGATGTCGAGCACGCCGGTAACAAAGTCGATGCGATCCCATCGCAGCGCGCACAACTCGCCACGTCGGGCGCCGGTCGTCATCGCGAGCCAGACGAACATCCCCCAGTCGGGGTCCTTCCATGCTTCTGCCGCAACGCGGGCGGCTTGCGCCGGGGTCGGTGGGCGGGGGTCGGGCGTCGGTTGGAACGGTGCTTGCCCCTGGCCGACCGGGTTCGTGCCAATCCAGCGCCATCGGACGGCGCGGATGAAGGCACCGTTGAGCACGGTGCTCCCAGCAGCGGCCGGATGTGGAGGCGGATCAAGCGCTCGTAGCCAGCTCGCGTGGTGTCCTCGATCGTGAGCAGTTCGAGGTACCTCTCCAAGAGTTGGCTGACCGTGGCGCTCGTCCTCGGGTTGCATCGGTCGTCGACCTCGGAGAGCAGCCGTGTTCGAACCTTCTCGGCCTCCTTGGCGGCCTTCGGGCCCGCGGGTACAGCTTCGGTCAGGTAGTGCCGCTTGTTCGAGATCGGGTCAATGCCCGCGTACACCCGAACCCGGAACGAGCCGCTCGGTCGTTGCTCAATCTCACCGCGCGACCTTCGTCAGGGTGTCGAGGCGGCTGCCATGGAGCCACGGTTGCAGGGTTTGCTCCCTGTATAGCTCCCAGAGTCCGGGTTGGTCGCTGCCGATCAAGGTCCTGACCTGGTGCCCCCGGCAGGACTCGAACCTGCGACCTAGAGATTAGAAGGCTCTTGCTCTATCCAGCTGAGCTACGAGGGCTGGTGCGGTGCAGCTGAACCGCCCGCGTCGAGCGTAGCGGGCCGCTCGAGCCCTGGCGCGTCATGTCCCGTGCGGCGCTGAGCTCGCTGAACGTGTCGTTCGTCGTCCTACCGATGCCCGGCGGACTCGCCGTGCCCCGTCCGAGAAGGTGAAGGCAGCCTGAGATCCCCGGCTGCGCCATTGGGTGGAAGAGTTGGCTGGCCGATCTGTAGGGAATGCTAGCCTGCGATCTGGCTTGGCCGGACTATCGCAGGAGGACGACCGTGTGGCGCAGCAGGCAAGGGGTGCTCCGCAGCGGCATCGCCCGGGTCGTGACCGCCACCGTCGCCGCGACCGCGTTGACCGCGTCGCTGGCGGCGTGTGGTGGTGCCTCGGGACCGACGTTGACGCTGTACAACGCCCAGCACCAGGACCTGGCCCAGGCGTGGATCGACGGGTTCGCGAAGGAGACCGGGATCGCGGTCGAGGTGCGCCGCGGCGGTGACTTCGAGCTCGCCAACCAGATCCTGGCCGAGGGTGACGCCTCGCCCGCTGACGTGTTCATCACCGAGAACTCCCCGGCGCTGTCGCTGCTGTCCAGCGAGGGCGTGCTCGCTCCGCTCGATCAGGCCACGCTTGCGCAGGTGCCGGCGCGGTTCAACTCCGGTGCGGGCGACTGGGTGGGCATCGCGGCCCGGTCCACCGTCGTGATCTACAACCCCTCGCTCATCGCGCCCGACCAGCTGCCAAAGTCGATCATTGAGCTGTCCGGGCCGCAGTGGAAGGACCGGATCGGGATCGCCTCGGGCGGCGCCGACTTCCAGGCCATCGCGAGCGCGGTGTACACCGTGAACGGCGACGCCGTGGCCGAGCAGTGGCTGACGGGGCTCGCCCAGAACGCGAAGGTCTACCAGAACAACATAGCGATCATGAAAGCGGTGAACGCGGGCGAGGTCCCGGCCGGAGTGATCTACCATTACTACTGGCACAAGGACCGCGCGGAGTCCGGGCAGGACAGCAGCAACACCGAGCTCGAGTACTTCGACAAGAAGGACGCCGGCGCGTTCGTCTCGGTCTCCGGAGCTGGCGTGCTGAAGTCGTCCCAGCACGCCGCGGAGGCGCAGCGGTTCGTCGCCTACATGAGCGGTGTGGCCGGCCAGCAGGTCCTCGCCGACACCGACGCCCTGGAGTACACCGTCGGCGACGGCGTGCCGCAGAACCCGGCCCTGCGCCCGTTCTCCGAGCTCGACCCGCCCGACGTGGACCTCAACACCCTCAACGGGCCGAAGATCATCTCAGAGATGCAGCGGGTCGGCCTGTTGTGACCTCGACCGCCCCCCGCCCCGTCGCGACGCTGCGGCGGCCCTACCCGCCGGTGCGGCTCGCCGCCGCGGTGGCCGTCGCCGCGCTGACCCTCGTCCCGCTGGGCTACGTGCTGATCTTCGTGGTCGCGGAGGGTCCGTCACAGGCCGCTGACCTGCTGCTGCGGCCGCGGGTGGGGGAGCTGCTGCGCAACACCACCGCGCTGACCGTCACCGGCTGCATCGCGTGCGCCGTCCTCGGCACCGGGGCGGCGTGGCTGGTCGAGCGCACCACGCTGCCCGGCCGTCGGGTGTGGACCGCGCTGATGGCCGCGCCGCTGGCCGTCCCCGCGTTCGTCAACAGCTACGGCTGGGTGTCGGTGACCGCGTCCGTCCAGGGTTTCGGCGGCGCCGTGCTGATCACCACGATGTCCTACTACCCGCTGGTCTACCTGCCCGTCGCCGCCGTGCTGCGCGGGATGGACCCGGCCTTCGAGGACCTGTCCCGCGCGCTGGGCAACGGCCCGTGGCGCACGTTCTTCCGCGTCGTGCTGCCCCAGCTGCGCCCGGCCCTGCTCGGCGGGGTGCTGCTGGTCGGGCTGCACCTGCTCGCCGAGTACGGCGCGCTGCAGGCCCTGCGCTTCCCGACGTTCACCACCGCGATCTTCGACCTCTTCGAGTCGACGTTCAACGGGCCCGCCTCGACGATGCTCTCCGGTGTCCTGGTGCTGGGCTGCCTGCTGCTGCTGGTCGGGGAGCTGCGGCTGGCCGGGCGGGCCCGGGTGGCCCGGGTCGGCGGCGGGGTCGCGCGCGCCGCGGTGCCGCACCGGCTCGGCGCCCGCACCCCGCTCGCGCTGCTCGGGATGGCCGGCCTCGCCGTGCTCGCGCTGGGGGTGCCGCTGGGCAGCCTCGGGCGCTGGCTGGTGGTGGGCAGCTCGACGGCGTTCCCGATCGGGCTGCTGGCCACGACCACGGCGACCACGATCGGGCTCGGCGTCGCCGGGGCCGCCGTGACCTGCCTGCTCGCGCTACCGGTGGCCTGGCTGTCGATACGCCATCCCGGCCTGGTGAGCCGGCTGCTGGAGCGCAGCACCTACATCGCGGGCTCGCTGCCCGGCATCGTCGTCGCGCTGGCGCTGGTGACGCTGTCGGTGGGCTACCTGCCGACGATCTACCAGACCGCGACGCTGCTGGTGGCGGCGTACGTGATCCTGTTCATGCCGCGGGCGATGGTGAGCCTGCGCGCCGCGCTCGCACAGGTGCCACCCGAGCTCGACGACTCCGCGCGGGCGCTGGGCGCGCGGCCGGCGGCGGTGCTGTGGCGGGTCACGCTGCCGCTGGTGGCCCGCGGGCTCGGCGCAGGCGCCGCGCTGGTGTTCCTCGCCGTGGTCACCGAGCTGACCGCGACGCTGCTGCTGGCCCCGATCGGGACCGCGACGCTGGCTACGGAGTTCTGGTCCAACAGCTCCAGCCTGGCCTACGGCGCCGCGGCGCCCTATGCCCTGCTGATGATCATTGTCTCGGCGCCGGCGGCATGGTTGCTCACCCGGCAGTCCCGGCGGGAGGTCGTGGCATGACGCGGCTCAGCGAGCGCCCGCAGCAGCGAGTGGTCACTGCGGACGGGCTGCGGGTGGCCGGGCTGCAGAAGTCCTACGGTCCGGTGCCGGTGCTGCACGGGGTGGATCTCGCCGTGCCCGCGGGGGCGCTGACCGCGGTGCTCGGCCGCTCGGGCTGCGGTAAGACGACGCTGCTGCGGCTCGTCGCCGGCTTCGACCGCCCCGACGCGGGGACCGTCAGCATCGGCGGCCGCGAGGTCGCCGGGCCCGGCGGGGTGGCCTCCCCCGAGGACCGCCGGATCGGCTACGTGACCCAGGAGGGCAACCTCTTCCCGCACCTCACGGTGGCCGCGAACGTCGCGTTCGGGCTACCGCGCCGCGCGCGCCGGGCCCGGTTCGGGGTGTCCGCGCTGCTCGAGCTCGTCGGCCTCGAACCGAGCTACGCGAAGCGTTACCCGCACGAGCTCTCCGGTGGGCAGCAGCAGCGGGTCGCGCTGGCCCGGGCGCTGGCCCCGGAGCCCGGGATCCTGCTGCTCGACGAGCCGTTCTCGTCACTCGATGTCGAGCTGCGGGAGAGTACCCGGCGCGCCGTCGCGGCCGCGCTCGCCGCCGCCGGAACCACCGCCGTGCTCGTCACCCACGACCAGGCCGAGGCGCTGTCGCTGGCCACCCGGGTCGCGGTGATGCGCGACGGGAGGATCGTGCAGGAGGCGAGCCCGGCACAGCTGTACCGCCATCCCGTCGACCGGGCGGTGGCGGCGTTCGTCGGCGACGTGGTGGTCCTGCCGGCCACCCTGCGCGGCGGGGTCGCGGAGTGCGCGCTGGGCGGGTTGCGCGTCGCGGCGGCGCTCGCCGACGGACCCGCGACGGTGCTGGTGCGCCCGGAGCAGATCGCGCTCGACGCCGGCGACGGCGGCGTGCCCGCACACGTCCTCGATATCGAGTACTACGGCCACGACGCCGTCGTCCGGCTGGCGCTCGGCGCCGCGGTCGAGGTCACCGCGCGCTGCCCGGGCTACGCGCTGCCCGCCGTCGGGGAGCGGGTGCGGCTGGCGGTGCAGGGCGAGGTCGGCGTGGAGGTCACCGGCGCGCCGCTGCCGTGACCGCCCTGCACCTGTGGCCGGACGCGCTGGATCAGCCGATCCCCGGCCCCGCCGAAGCATCGACCCGTTCCTGGGCGCGGGGTGTCGGCACCGGTGTGTTCGGACGGAGGAGCGTGGCGCCCAGCACGACCGCGGTGACGGCGAACGCGGCGCCGACGGCGAACGCGACCTGATAGCCGCCGGTGAAGGCCACCAGCGGGTCGAGGCCGGCGGATAGGAGATTGTTCGTCCGCGCTCCGGCCAGGCTGGCGAGGACGGCGAGGCCCAGCGCCCCACCCATCATGAACGAGGTGTTCACCACCCCGGACGCCAGGCCGGCCCGGTTCGACTCGACATCGCTCATCGCTGCAAGCAGCAGCGGATTGAACATCATCCCCATGCCGAGGCCGAGCGTCAGCATGGCCGGTAGTACGTCGATGACGAAGCTCCCGTCGACCGGGACGCGCGCGAACAGGGTGAGGCCTGCGGCGAACAACATTAATCCGGCCACCAGCGGTGGCCGGATGCCGAACCGCAGGACGAGCTTGTCGGACAGGCCGAGGGAGAAGGCACCCATGATCAGGTTGGCGGGCAGGAACGCCAGGCCGACCTGCAGCGGGGTGTAGCCGAGCACCAGCCCGAGGTAGAGGGCGGAGAGGAAGAACCAGGCGAACAGGGCGGCCGCCGACAGGACGGCGATCGCGTTGGCGGTGGCGACGTTGCGCAGCCGGAACAGCCCCAGCGGTAGCAGCGGCGAGGCGGCTCGCGCTTCGACACGCAGGAACAGTGCCAGCAGCGCCGCGGCGGCGATGAGCATGCCGAGGGTCCGACCGGAGGTCCAGCCGACCTCGTTGCCGTTCACGATCGCGTACACGGCCAGCATCACCGATGCGGTCGCGGTCACCGACCCGGCCACGTCGAGGTGCCGGGAAGCCATCTGCGCACCGCCGGCGGGGATCAGGACGGCAGCCAGCACGCCGACCGCGATACCGACCGGGACGTTCACCAGGAAGATCCAGTGCCAGTCGAGGACGTCGGTCAAGAATCCCCCGAGGAACACACCGGTGCTCCCGCCACTGGCGACGACGAAGCCGATGATACCCATCGCCTTTGCTCGAGCGGCCGGCTCGACGAACAGTGTCATGCTCAGCGACAGGGCGACCACCGTGAGAAACGCGCCACCGACGCCTTGAACCGCCCGCGCCCCGACCAGGAGCTCTGCCGAGGTGGCCAGGCCGCAGGCGAGCGAGGCCGCCGTGAAGACGGTGAGCCCGATCAGGAACAGCCGGCGGTGGCCGAAGAGATCACCCAGTCGGCCGCCGAGCAGCAGGAGGCCGCCGAAGGTCAGCAGGTAGGCGTTGACGACCCAGGCCAGCGAGGTGTCAGAGAAGGCGAGGTCCTCCCGGATCGACGGCAGCGCCACGTTCACGATCGTGGTGTCGAGAACGGTCATCAAGTTCCCCAGGCACAGCACGAGCAGTACCAGCCAGCGTCTCCGGTCAGGGGTCACGGCTGCCCGTCCTTCCGATCTTGGCAGGGACCGGTCGGCATTCCGAGACCGGTCGATCGTCGTGCAAGGGCTCCTCACAGGCCTAGCGGTACCTTCCCCCCTTTCATGATCATATCCTGTTGGTGGTGAGGTCGGGAGACGGGACTGGCCGGTCTAGCCGCGGAAACAGGTGTGTCGGTGATCGACAGTTCGAGGTGGAGGGTGTAAGACCTAAAGTATGCC
>JBBSQN010000121.1:0-17607 GCA_038257875.1 Mycobacteriales bacterium | reverse complement strand
GCACCGCCGGTCACCTCCTCACCGGCCACACCGATCCGGTGGTGGCGTTGGCGGTCGCTCCCGACGGCAGGTGGCTGGCCTCCGCCGGCGGGGACGGCACGGTGCGGATCTGGGACCCGGTCACCTCCTCACCGGCCTCACCGGCTGGGTGGTGGCGTTGGCGGTCGCTCCCGACGGCAGGTGGCTGGCCTCCGCCGGCGGGGACGGCACGGTGCGGATCTGGGACCCGGCCACCGGAGAGGCGATCGCGTCGATACGAGTCGCATATGCACTGCGTCAGGTGCTGGCAATCCCCACCGGGATCGTCGCCGCTGGCGAGCGTGGCCCCTACTTCCTCACCTTGTGCCGCGCGTAACTCTGATGAACACGACAAGCCGAGCGGAGAGCGACACAGTCGCCGCAGGTAGGACACTTGATCCACTTCAGTCCAGCTGTGCAACTTCGGCGGTCCGTAGGCCGCGACCAGCAAAGACCAGCCGACAATCCGATCAGGGCCGGGCATATCGGAGTCGTCAGCTGACGAGCGGGAGAACTTCGATGAGTTTTGGACACAGCACGGTCGACTAGAGGAAGACCCAAGCGCCGCAGGAGCAGAGGTGCCGGGGCCGCCGGGAGCACCGGCTCCGCTCCGGCTGGGTAGGGATCACCTCGGCTCGTGGGCATCCTCCGGTAGTACCCCCGGCGACGTCCGCCGGTCCCGGTGCGGCGTGATCGGCGCGGTGTCCTCGACTTGCCGGCGTTGCTGGTCCGGTTGGTCAGGGTGCTGTTGGTCGGCGCGCTCGTGGTAGTGGCGCTGTGCTTGCGCCAGTCCCTGGGCGATGCCCCAGGAGAACTGGGGGCGACCGTTGGGTAGCCGCTTTGTACACGGGACGACCGTCGTCATGCCACGGCTCGCGGCAGCGACGCCACACCAGCACGGTGAGCACTAGTACCCAGACCACCAGCACCCCGGTCACGGCCGACTGCACGGTGGGGCTCATGACCGTCACCTCGCCGACCGGTGCGGCCCGTCGGACCTGGCCCTGTCCGTCGGGTCGCCGGTGCTTGTCTCGGCGGCCATCGGGCTGTCTCCTTCACGTGCGGTCAGCCGGCTCCCGCGGCCGGCGGATATCCGATACCTGTCCCGGATCGGGGTTCGGGCCAGTGCGGTGGCCGACGAGCGACCGTGGGGGAACGGCCTGGCTCAGCCCGACCACCGCACTGACCGTGCTCATCGGGGTCGGCGTGCTCCTTCCCTCCTCGACTTACCACCGATGAGCTGCCCACCACCACGCCACGAGGGTTGCCGGTCAGACATCGTGACGCCCGGTCCGGGGCCGGGAGCGGCGCAGCCTCACCGGACCACCGGGTGATGGGCACGTCATAGCTGGTGTGCCCGTGACGGGTCGGTTATCTGCTCCAGGCACCTGGACACACCTCGGCATCTCCGGCGCATGCGCCGCTGCACCGTCAGCTTGACGCCGTTCAAATGTCGCCGGAATATTCCGCATCGGTTCCTCCGCACGTTCTCGTGCCCCATACCAGCCAAGGTGTGCCAAGAGTGGCACACCTGAAACTGCTGTGTCAAAACTGGCACGTGCTGTGCGTGGCACACTGGCGCCATGACCGACGATGGACCGCCAGAGGGCCAGCTGTCCGCTGACGAGCGTGCAGCCCTGGACGAGTTGCTTCCGGCAGCTCAGCGGACAGGTGTCCTCGTCGACGACCTCACCGAGGCCGCCCGTCGCTCGATGCAGCGCCGCATCGACAACACTCGCCACGGCGGTGCGGTACTCGCTGCACTGCATCGCGCACTCGGCTCGTGGCGGCAGATCGAGGCGAGGACCGGCATTGCGCAGGCGACAGCCCGGCGCTGGGCGTCCCCTCCACCCGACGCGTAGATCACGTGTGCTCCAGCCTGTGTAGCTCCGGCAGCCCGTAGGGCCGCGACCAGCAAGGATCAGCTGACCTCAGCTGGCGGCAGCCCACACGCTAGTCTGGAGGTCATGTATCGACCTTCGGGAGACGAGAGGGAGATCATGCTTCGCCGCGCGTTCATCCTCGACACTCTGTCGGCCGCCGGGTTGGGCATCACCCCGGGTGTGATCGACTCGGCCGCTCGGCTCGAACCTCTGGACGTCATCGGCCAGGCCAACCGCATCGCTCATCTCGACGTGGCTGTGCACGCCCACGCGCTGGACTTCCCCACCGTGCCCACCATCGACCAGCTCCCCGCGCTGCTGCGTGACTACGTCGCGGCCCGCCATGTCAGACCGCAGACCGATATCCAGCGTCGGCGTGCGCAGTCCGCGATGGCCTATCTTGCTGCGTTCATCGCCGCGAACCTGTCCAGTTGGCAGGACTATGACACAGCACTGCGCTGGTACGGAGAATCTCTCGAGCACGCTGAACGCGCCGGTGATCGGGAGGCCGCCGGGTGGGTTGCCGCCCGCTCCACGCTCATCGCCGCCCATCGGGGTGATCACCGCCAGGTGCTGCATGACGCCGCCTACGCCGTGGTCACCTCTCCCCCCGGGCACTTGGGTTCCATCCTCGGCAACGCCCTCGCGGCAGCAGCGGCCGCGCGGCTGGGTCATCGCGATGTGGCCCTGGAGGCGTTGCACGACGCCGAGCGCGCCACCGAGCACCGCGGTGAGGATCGCTTCACCGCCTACAGCTGCCCGTGGTACCGCGTCGGCCGGTTCGCCAGCGAGGTCCACACCCGACTCGGCGACACCACCCGCGCCCGAGCCATCCAGGACCAGGCGTTGACCGCCTATCCCGCCGCAGCCACCACCGACCGGACCTTCCTCGCCCTTGACCAGGCCGATTGCCTGCGCCAGGACGGCTACCCCCGCGACGCGGCCGGACACGCCACCCAGACACTGCTCGCACTACCACCGGAGTGCGCCCTTCCGGTCATCCTCGACCGCGCCGAGGAGCTCGCCCACTCCATCGGCACCGCCGGCCGATCCGATACCGAACACCTCCACCACGTCCTGCGCCAGCACCGATCCACCGCCACATGATCGTCTTTTCTGGGTACTTCGGAGGCAGCAGTGCACGGTCTGTCGTTTGCCTGGCTGGAGATCACTGGTAAGTGCCAGTTGCAGTGCGATCACTGTTACGCGGAGTCCGGCCCTCGCGGCACGGATGGCGCGATGACCGTGGAAGACTGGTCGAGCGTGATGGATCAAGTGGCAGGGTTGGGCGCGAGGATGGTGCAGTTCATCGGCGGCGAGCCCACGCTGCACCGTGGACTGCCTGAACTCGTGGGACAGGCGCTCAGCTGCGGGCTGCAGGTCGAGGTGTTCAGCAACCTTGTCCACGTGTCGCCGAAACTCTGGGATGTCTTCGTGCAGCCGGGCGTGCGTCTCGCGACGAGCTACTACACCGACTGCGCAGACCAGCACGAGTCGATCACCCAGGGGCGGGGCAGCTATGCCCGCACCAAGGCCAACATCGCGGAGGCGGTGCGACGCGCGGTCCCGCTGCGCGTAGGCGTGATCGACGTGCACGACGAGCAGCGCGTCGACCAGGCGCGCACCGAACTGGCTGATCTCGGCGTCGACGAGGTACGTGTCGACCACCTGCGGCAGGTCGGTCGAGGTGTCCGCGATCAGCAGCCGGATCTCTCCCAACTGTGCGGACACTGTGATCGAGGCACCATTGCGATTGCTGCCGATGGTGCGGTGTGGCCGTGTGTGTTCTCCCGTTGGCTGCCGGTCGGCAACGTACGTAGCGACGCTCTCACCGAGATTATGAGCGGGCCGAGAATGGTGGAGACGACAACGATGCTGCGCCAGCATTTCAGCAGCCGACGGCGCAGGGGTGGGAGGGAGGCTCCGTGTGACCCGCAGTGCGGACCGAACTGCGGCCCAGCGTGCAACCCGTCATGCTGGCCTACGGGCACCGGCCCCTGCGGACCGAAGGGCGGATGTCAGCCCAACTACGACTAGGAGCGTGTGAGTGTTCGTCAGCCGTGCCTACGTGCCGGAGTCGCTGCGTCCCCAGGACTACCGACGATGGCCGTACACCGTGCCGGCCGTCGCTGAGGTAGCCAGGCATGGTGTGGACTTCACGCACCCGGTGACGTTCCTCGTCGGTGACAACGGTTCGGGAAAGTCGACGCTGGTCGAAGCCATCGCCGAGGGGTTCAAGTTGAATGCTCGCGGCGGTCGTGCCGCAGTCCGCACCGGGAAGCCGGACGCGACCACGACGGCGCTGGGTGAGGTGCTGAGGCTGGAGACCACCGCCAAGGGTTCTCGCATGTTGGGCGGACCGCGGTTGGGGAAGAAAGGCTTCTTCTTGCGCGCCGAAACCGCGTTCAGCATGACTGAGAACCTTGGCGGTGTTCCGGGCTACTGGGCGGACAACACAGCTGAGATGAGCCACGGGGAGGGTTTTCTCGCCGTGTTTCGGTCAATGTTCCGTGAGCCCGGGTTCTACGTGATGGACGAGCCCGAGTCTGCGTTGTCCTTCACTGCCTGCCTGCACCTTGTCACCTTGATGAACGAGCTTGGTGAGTCGGGGGCCCAAGTTGTGTGCGCGACTCACTCGCCGATCCTGGCATCGACGCCTGGCGCCGACATCATCGAGGTAGACGAGCACGGACTGCACCGCGTGAAGTGGGCAGACCTTGAACTGGTCGCCCATTGGCGCCGGTACCTCGACAACCCTGGCGTCTACCTGCGACACATCATCGACTCATGAGCGACTACCTCACCGCTGAGCCGCAGACGGATGCCGACGCGGTGTTTCGCAATTTCATGCGGCACAACATCGCGCGCGCCGCTGACAGCTTTGCCGTAGCAGTCACCGGAGCGACGGTGTTCGGGTGGCGGCTCCGGTCGATCGGCGCCCCTGCTGCGGGCACGTACGGCGCGTGCTGGTTGCGTGTCGTCTCCGAAGAGCCTCGATGGGCGCGGGGCTACGCCTGGACCGGGAATCTCGACGCGAACTCGATCGTCGGCGTCGCTAAACCTCACGTGCTGGACGTGGTCGAGTGGTCAGAACGCGATTGGCGCATCCAACGGGCCGAGGTGATGACGGTGGTACCGGGCGCCCCGTGTTCGGCAACTGACGTCCTGCGTTCTGAACCGGATTTCTCGGTGGCCTGGTGGAGTGACCTGCGGCGTTGCCTCGACACCCTCGCCGTGACCTCGACCGAGCGGACGCACGCCGATCAGGAACGGGTTACCGGCCGCATCCGCGGTCGCTTCGGTGGCGTTGTCGACACCACGGTGACGCACTGGGCGACCGTTCACGGTGACCTGCATTGGTCGAACGTGATGCGACCCGACTTCGGTGTGCTCGACTGGGAGCTGTGGGGCCGAGGCCCGGCCGGGACGGACGCGGCGACCCTGCTGTGCCACAGCCTGTTGGTACCCGAGGTCGTCGAGGCGGTCCGCACGCTGTTCGCCGACGTCCTCGACACTCCCACCGGCCGCGTAGCGCAGCTGTACGTCATCGCGCGGCTGTTGCGCCGGATCGACGGCGGCGACTATCCCGATCTCGCCGAGCCACTCGGCAGGCTCGCGAGCCACCTGCTCGATTTCTGATGAGCCAACGTGTTGGAGGTCATGCGTCGCCGCGCTTTCATCCTCGACACCATCTACTCTTTGGTTGAGGTAGTCGAGCCTCCGCTGCCGTCTTCTATGTGTTTGGGCGGTGTTCGCACGCCCGCGAGGTAGCCTGCGATGGTTCCCAAAAGGGTAAATACGCTGGTCAGGGCCGCTTCGTTGATGTTGGCAAAGATGATAATAGTGGCCAGAAAGGCAATCGCCAGGAGACCGTAGAGGATCATGAAGTTGATGCTGATCCGTTTCTTGACGATCAACCCAAGTAGTGATGCGAGGGCCAGGCTGGCTACCAGGTAGGAGTACTCATTGAAATCGGAACTTACCGTGGTGGCCTGGATGGCGGTGAGCGATAGCATTTTTATTCTGCCCTTTCGTGCCGCGCTGGCACAGGATCAGCGGCCGGGGAAGACCGGGATCGCGGGGGTCGAGTCCACCGCAGCCCGCCAGCCGGCGCACCGCAGCGTGCCCTTGGTCAGGGCGTTCAGGGCGGCCTGGCGCAGCGGTCGGTCGGTGGTGCGTTCCAGCACCGAGCGCCAGGCGGCGAGTGTGTCGGTCTCGGCGACGATGACCAGCTCGGCGGCCGACAGTCCGTCGACCACCGGCTGCGGCGTGGCGTAGGCGGGCTGCGCCGACACCGGGCGCACGCCGATCTCGGTGAGGGTCCGCTCCGTGGCGCCGCGCAGCAGCCGGTGGGCCTCGGCGTCGGAGCGGGCTTGGTCGAGCCGCTCGGGCGAGAGGAACGCGAGGGCCAGCGAGTAGCTCCACACGGCGGCGTGCTCGGTGGTGAGCGCGTCCTGCAGGGCCTCGGCGGCCATCGCGTCCACGGTGGAGACCCCGCTCTCGGGCACCGGCGCCATGGTGGCTCTTTCCTCGCCGCGCCGCCGCCACGTCTCCGCGTAGGTGTTACAGCAGGCGGCGACGGACGCGACGAGGCCGACCTGTTCGGCGGGAAGGTCGAGAGCGACGGTGGCGGCGTCGGTTCCGGATGCCAGCACCGCATCCCGGACTCGGGACAGTGTTGCCGGCCGGTCGGCGGGTGCGGCGTCTGCGGTTGGAGCGTCGTTCGCCCGAGCCGGATCCAGCCGGGCGACCTCCGCGTCCAGCGCCATCGCGTGCGCGGTGCGGGCGTCGAGCAACGGCTGTACCTGTTCGGCCAGATCCGGCTCGCGGTCGATCGCGGCGGCGGCCAGCGCGGCGTCGGCACGGGCGGCGTCGGCGAGCGCGATCAGCGACTCCGGTTCCTTCTCGGAGGCACCGGCGCCGAGCGAGCAGGCACTCACGGCGGGCGGCACGAGCAGCAGACCGGCCAACACCCGGCGTCGGGCTATCCCGGGCCGGGGCGTTGCACTCACTGCCTCTCCTCGCTGGCGCTCCGCGGCCGCACCGTCTGGAGCTGCCGAGCCGACCGAAGCGATCGGGACTCCGCTCGCCGGGCGCTCATCCTGCCAGGCCGCTTCAGCCGGCGGTCGTGCATGGGGGTGCTCGGGAGGAGAAGCCTTTCGAGCGTCGCGATACCCTGGCGGACCGACCCATCCGCTCGCCCGGTACCCGCCGCAGCGTGCGTGCTGGCGGAAAGCCGAACGAGCAGGAGCCCACGCGATGTCCTCCCCCCGCCCCGCGCAGGATGCCGGGCAGCTGCCCGCGCAGCTGCGCGGCGTGCTGGAACCGATCGTCGACGAGGCCGGGTTCGAGCTGGACCAGCTCGACGTGCGTACCGCGGGGCGCCGGCACACCGTCAAGGTCGTGGTGGACTCCGACTCCGGCGTCGGGCTGGACGACATCGGGTACCTGTCCCGGGCCGTCTCCGCCGAGCTGGACCGCCACGAGCACCTCATCGGCGGGTCCTACACCCTCGAAGTCACCTCGCCGGGCGTCGATCGACCGCTGACCGGCCTGCGGCACTGGCGACGGGCGCACCTGCGCCAGGTCGCGGTCCGCACCCACGACGGCACCACGTTCACCGGTCGCGTCGGCGCGGCGGGCGCGGAGGCGGTCACGCTCCTCGTCGACGGACAGCTGCGAGCGCTGCGCTACACCGACGTTGCCCACGCCGCCGTCCAGGTGGAGTTCCGGCCCGCGCCCGAGGCCGAGGTGCAGCGGCTGCAGGGGGCACCCGAGCCACCTGAGGAGGAGACGGCATGAACGTCGACATCGCCGCGCTGCGCACCATCGAGCGGGAGAAGGACATCCCGTTCGAGACGGTCATCGAAGCCATCGAGACCGCGTTGCTCACCGCCTACAAGCACACCGAGGGGCACCAGCCGCACGCCCGGATCGACATCGACCGCAAGACCGGCGCCGTCCGGGTGCTGGCCCAAGAACTCGGTGCCGACGGCGCCGTGGACGTCGAGTGGGACGACACCCCCGAGGGTTTCGGCCGGATCGCCGCCACCACCGCCCGCCAGGTCATCGTGCAGCGGCTGCGCGACGCCGAGCACGAGCGGACCTACGGCGAGTTCTCCACCAAGGAGGGCGAGATCGTCGCGGGCGTCGTGCAGCGCGACGCCCGCGCCAACGCCCGCGGGGTAGTGATCGTCTCGCTCGGCCAGATCGAGGGCGTGCTGCCCCAGGCCGAGCAGGTGCCCGGCGAGACCTACGTCCACGGCGAGCGGATCCGCTGCTACGTCGTGGGTGTGGTGCGGGGAATGCGCGGCACACAGATCACGTTGAGCCGCACGCATCCCCATCTCGTGCGCAAGCTGTTCGCGCTGGAGGTCCCGGAGATCATCGACGGCTCGGTGGAGATCGTCGCCGTGGCCCGGGAGGCCGGGCACCGATCCAAGATCGCCGTCCGGTCCACGGTGTCGGGAGTCAATCCCAAGGGGGCCTGTATCGGACCGGTCGGGGCTCGAGTGCGCGGCGTGATGAGCGAGCTGGCGGGAGAGAAGATCGACATCATCGACTGGTCCGAGGACCCAGCGACGTTCGTGGGCAACGCCCTGTCGCCGTCGAAGGTAGTGTCGGTCACCGTGCTCGATGAGCACACCAAGACCGCGCGGGTCATCGTGCCCGACTTCCAGCTGTCGCTGGCCATCGGCAAGGAAGGTCAGAACGCCCGGCTGGCGGCGCGGCTGACCGGCTGGCGGATCGACATCCGCAGCGACGCGGATCCGCGGGAGTCGGCCGGTGGTGCCGCGGCCGACGCCGAGACGGAGTCGGTCGGCTGAGTCCTCACCCGCGTAGCGCAGACGAGGCGCGCCCCGACGCTGCGGTACACTCTGTTTCGGCCCACAACTCGGGTTCGACTCCTGCACGTCTGACCCCCGCTCCGGATCGCCGATCCGTTGCGGGACCGGTCCGGACCTGCGTCGGATGCCGGAACCGGTCGTCGGCCGACGGTCTGTTGCGAGTCGTCGTGGTGGATGGGGTGCTCACCCCGGACCCGCGGCGACGGCTCCCCGGACGAGGTGCCTGGGTGCACCCCGCGCCGGAGTGCTTGGACCGTGCCGAGCGGCGCTCGGCGTTCCCGCGGGCGCTGCGCGTCTCGGGTCCGCTGGACACCGCTGCGGTACGGGCGTACCTGAACGTCGCACACGGGAGCCGGGAGACACCCGGGTCCGTCATACCAGGAAGCAAGGTCGACCCGTCATGAGCCAGTCGTGAAGATCGCACCATGAACGTGCTTCGACACTAGGTTCGAGGTCGAGCGGGATCCGCCGCCGGCCTCCGAGTAACAAGGAGTCCAGTGGCAGGCAAGGCCCGCGTGCACGAGCTAGCGAAAGAGCTCGGCGTCAGCAGCAAGCAGGTCCTGAGTAAGTTGCAGGATCTCGGCGAGTACGTGAAGTCACCGTCCTCGACCGTCGAGGCCCCCGTGGCCCGCAAGCTCCGGGAGTCGATGTCCAACGGCAACGACTCCGGAGACGGTGCCCGTCGACGTCCCGGTGGCGGCAAGCCCCGCTCGGGCGGCACCCCCCCGAGCCCGTCCGCGGTTCCCGGCCCTCCCCGCGCGGCCCAGCGGCCGGGCGGTTCCCCCGTCCCCGGCCCGCAGCCGCCGCGGACCGAGCAGCCGGAGGCCCCGGCCCCGGCCCCGGCGTCAGACCGTCCCCGGTCGACCGGCCAGCGTCCGGGTCCCCGCCCCCAGCCTGCGGCCACCCCGACACCGCCCGCAGCGCCGCAGCAGCCCGCAGCGCAGGCTCCGGCCGCGCCCGCTGCGCAGCAGCCAGCGGCGGTGGCGCAGCAGCCTGCGACCCCCGCCGAGCAGGAGCGGCTGGCTGCAGCCGAGGCGGGCGTCGTCCCGCCGCGTTCGGCAGCTCCGCGACCTGGCCCGCGCACTCCGCGGGTGGGCAACAACCCCTTCGGTGTCGGCTCCGGGGCCCCGCCCCGCCCGACCCCGCCGCGTCCGGGGCCGGCTGCTCCCGGGCAGGCTCCGGCGCAGGGCGGCCAGGGACAGGGCGGCCCGGGACAGGGCGGCGGCCAGGGACAGGGCGCTCCCCGCCCCGGCGGCGGCCAGCGTCCAGCGGCGTCGCGTCCGAGTGAGCCCGGCCGCTCCGGCCCGCGCCCCCCGTCGCCGGGCAGCATGCCTCCGCGGCCGAACCCCGGCATGATGCCGCCGCGTCCGTCCGGTGGGCGCTCCGGTGGTCCGGGCGGTCCTGGGGGCCGAGGTGGGCCCGGTGGCGGGCGCAGTGGTCCCGGTGGTCCCGGTGGGCGTCCGGGCGGTCCCGGTGGGCGTCCCGGTGGCGGTGGCGGTGGCGGCGGCCGTCCCGGCGCTGGTGGCGGTCCCGGTGGCGGTGGTCCCGGTGGTGGCGGCGGCGCCCCGGCCGGGGGTGGTTTCCGCAGCAGTCCCGGTGGCGGTGGCGGCGGCCGTCCCGGCTCCGGTGGCGGTCGTGGCCGTGCCGGTGCGGCGGGTGCGTTCGGTCGTCCCGGTGGTCCGGCTCGTAAGGGCCGCAAGTCGAAGCGGCAGAAGCGCCAGGAGTTCGACTCGATGCAGGCCCCTTCGGTCGGCGGTGTCCGCCTGCCGAAGGGCCGCGGTGAGACCGTCCGGCTGCCGCGTGGTGCCTCGCTCACCGACTTCGCCGACAAGATCGGCGCCAACCCGGCCGCGCTGGTGCAGGTGCTGTTCCACCTCGGCGAGATGGTCACGGCCACCGCGTCGGTCGCCGACGAGGTGCTCGAGCTGCTCGGCACCGAGATGAACTACGTCGTGCAGGTGGTCAGCCCGGAGGAGGAGGACCGCGAGCTGCTCGACAGCTTCTCCATCTCCTACGGTGAGGACGCCGGTGGCGAGGAGGACCTCGTGGTCCGGCCGCCGGTCGTCACCGTCATGGGGCACGTCGACCACGGCAAGACGCGCCTGCTCGACACGATCCGGCAGGCGAACGTGATGGAGGGCGAGGCCGGCGGCATCACCCAGCACATCGGTGCCTACCAGGTCCTCTCCGAGCTCGAGGGCTACGAGCGGCCGATCACGTTCATCGACACCCCGGGCCACGAGGCGTTCACCGCCATGCGTGCCCGCGGGGCGAAGTCGACCGACATCGCGGTGATCGTGGTCGCCGCCGACGACGGCGTCATGCCGCAGACGGTGGAGGCGATCAACCACGCCCAGGCCGCCAACGTGCCGGTCGTGGTCGCGGTGAACAAGATCGACAAGGAGGGGGCCAACCCCGACAAGATCCGCCAGCAGCTCACCGAGTACAACCTGGTCGCCGAGGAGTACGGCGGCGAGACGATGTTCGTCGACATCTCCGCCAAGCAGGGCACCAACATCGACACCCTGCTGGAGTCGATCCTGCTCACCGCCGACGCCGCGCTCGACCTGCGGGCCAACCCGGCCATGGAGGCCCAGGGCGTCGCGATCGAGGCGCACCTGGACCGCGGCCGCGGTCCAGTGGCCACGGTGCTGGTGCAGCGGGGCACGTTGCGGGTCGGCGACTCGATCGTCGCGGGCGACGCCTCCGGGCGCGTCCGGCGGATGCTCGACGAGCACGGTGCGGACGTCACCGAGGCCTATCCGTCGCGTCCGGTGCAGGTCATCGGGTTCACCTCGGTGCCCGGCGCGGGCGACACGTTCCTCGTCGTGGACGAGGACCGGGTGGCCCGCCAGATCGCCGACCGGCGCCGGGCCCGTGAGCGCAACGCCGAGCTGGCGTCGCGTCGCAAGCGGGTCAGCCTGGAGGACCTCGACGCCGCGCTCAAGGAGACCAGCCAGCTCAACCTGATCATCAAGGGTGACAACTCGGGCACCGTCGAGGCTCTCGAGGACGCGCTCGTGAAGATCGAGGTCGGCGACGACGTCGAGCTGCGGGTCATCCACCGTGGCGTCGGTGGCATCACCGAGGGCGACATCAACCTCGCGATCGCGGACAACGTCATCGTCATGGGCTTCAACGTCCGGGCCGAGGGCAAGGCCACCGAGCTGGCCAACCGCGAGGGCGTGGAGATCCGCTACTACACGGTGATCTACCAGGCCATCGAGGAGATCGAGCAGGCGCTGCGGGGCCTGCTCAAGCCGGAGTTCGAGGAGGTCGCGCTTGGCCGCGCCGAGGTCCGCGAGGTCTACAAGTCCTCCCGGTTCGGCACGATCGCCGGTTGCCTCGTGATGAGTGGGGAGATCCGGCGCAACGCTCGGGGCAGGCTGTTGCGCGACAGCGTGGTCGTCGCCGAGAACCTGCCGATCAGCTCGCTGCGGCGGTTCAAGGACGACGTGGTCGAGGTGCGCGAGGGCTTCGAATGCGGTTTCACTCTCGGCAACTACAGCGATATCAAGGTCGGCGACTTCGTCGAGACCTTCGAGATGCGCGAGAAGCCGAGGAGCTGACCGCACACCACAGGTAGCGGAGCTGCGCATGTACGTCGGAGCGCTGGAGCTGGACGTCCTCCTCGGGGACGTCGCTTCGCTCAAGCAGAAGCGGTCGGTGGTCCGACCGGTGCTCGCTGAGCTGCGTCGCAGGTTCGAGGTGGCCGTGGCCGAGGCGGGCCACCTCGACCTGCACCGGCGCGCCCTGATCGGGGTCAGCTGCGTGGCCGCCGATCACGGGCACGTCACCGAGGTCCTCGATCGGTGCGAGCGGCTGGTCGCCGCGCGTCCGGAACTGGAGCTGCTCTCGGCTCGGCAGCGAATGCTGGGCCCGGATGACGACTGAGGTCAGTGGCCCTGCCACCGACCAGGTGCGAGTAAGGAGCACGTCATGGTGGACCAAGCCCGCGCACGGCGGCTGGCCAAGCGGATCTCGCAGATCGTGGCCGACGCCCTGGAGCACGAGGTCAAGGACCCTCGCCTGACGATGGTGACCATCACCGACACCCGCGTCACCGGCGACCTCCGCGAGGCCACGTTGTACTACACCGTGCTCGGGGAGACGGTCGACGCCGAACCGGACAGCGCGGGTGCCGCCGCCGCGCTGGCCAGCGCCACGGGCGTGCTGCGCTCGCTGGTCGGGGAGGGCACCGGCATCCGGCACACCCCGTCGCTGACGTTCGTCCCCGACATTGTGCCGGACGAGGCCCGCCGCATGGAGGAGCTCCTCGCCCGCACCCGGGAGTCCGACGCCGAGGTCGCGCGACTCGCCGCCGGCGCCCGGCCGGCCGGCGACGCCGACCCCTACCGCGCCCCGCGCGATCAGCCCGAGGACGACACGTAGCCCCGATCGTTCCCGTAGACTTGACCTCCGACTAAGCTAGCCGTGTCCCGACTCTCCAAGAGAGCGAGCGAACGCCCATGGCGCAGCCTGACTCCGACCAAGCTCGCAGTCTCGAGCAGATCGCTCAGGAACAGGCGATGGCCGAGGTCTCGGATGTGTTGCTCAACCTCGAACACACGATCGGGCGTGCCCGGAAGGCCCGTCGACGGTTGGGTGGCGCGCCGTCGCAGCACAACGCCGGTCTTGCCCTCGACGACGCGCTGAAGGCCCTTGAGTCTGTGCGCAAGCGACTGCAAAAGGACACGTACTTTAGCGGCGACGAGCTGAGGTTGATCTAGCAGCGATGCCGAGCGGTCTGGAGATCCAGAAGTCGCTGCGCGCCCTCGCCGACCGTTGGCAGGGCTACACCGGGTCGGAGCGCAGCGAAGCTCAGACGTTTCTCAACGAGTTGTTCGAGTGCTACGGCACCGATCGCCTCGCCGCTGGTGCCAGGTTCGAGGATGCCCACGCGTCGGTTGGCATCATGGATCTTTACTGGTCCGGCGTATGCATCGTGGAGATGAAGGCACCAGGGCGTGCGAATAAGCTTGCCGACCACCGTCAGCAGGCCATGGGCTACTGGCGGGAGTCGTCCGACATCGAAAGCGGGGTGGAGGCGCCGCCCTATGTTGTCCTGTGTGCCTTCCATCGATTCGAGGTGTGGGTGCCCGGCAAATTCCCGACGCAACCGGTCGCTGATCTTTCCCTCGACGAGCTTCCGGACCGCTATGACGCGTTGATGTTCCTGGCTGGTGTGGGCCTGCGGGCCTCGTTCCTGAACCATCACCTGGCGCTGACGACCGAGGCCACCCAGGCCGTCACTAAGCTCTACCATCACCTTGCCGATCGCGGTGCCGCGCCGATCGACGAGCTGCACAGGTTCCTGCTCCAGGCGGTATGGTGCTTCTTTGCCGAAGACCTTGGGATGCTCGACGGCTACCCGATTCAGACGATTGCGGACGTCCTGCGCCGTGATCAGACGCGCTCCTCGTACGCGGAGCTGGGTGCCCTGTTCGACGTGCTCAACCAGAAGGGCAACCACAACCGGCAAGGGGTGCTAGCCGGTACTCGCTACGTCAACGGCGATCTGTTCGCACGGCCGGCGAAGCTGTATCTCGAGGTGGACGAACTCGATCTAATGGCGGTAGCGGCGGCTTTCGACTGGCGCAAAGTCAACCCGACGATCTTCGGCTCGTTGCTGGAGGGTGTCCTCGGAGAGCGACGTCGTGAACTCGGTGCACACTACACCCACGAGATCGATATTCTGAAGATTGTCGAACCGACGATTACGCGGCCATGGGCGAAACGGATCGCGGCGACGCGAACGCCGGCTGAGGCCAGAATCTTACTCGACGAGCTGTGTCGCTTCCGGGTGCTGGACCCGGCTTGCGGATGTGGCAACTTCCTATACGTGGCCTATCGGGAGCTGCGGAGCCTTGAGCACGACCTGAAGAACCGCATCTCTACACTGGCTGCTGACCAGGGGACTACACCTCCACCCAGGCCTTGGCCATTCGTCCCGCTGGCCAACATGCAGGGTCTTGACATCGAGCGGGTCGCCGTGTTGATAGCGCGGGTGACCCTGTGGATGGGTCACCGGCAGATGATTGACCTCTACGGGGAGGCCGAGCCGCCGCTGCCGCTAGTCGATCTGTCGGGAGTGTGTGTGGCTGACGCCCTTCGGGTTCCATGGCCGGACACGGACGCGATCGTTGGAAACCCGCCGTTCATCGGTTCCCAGTTCGTTCGTTCGGCCATGGGTGACGACTATGTCCGCTGGCTCGAGCGCACCTTCGACGTGGGGGTGAAGGACTACTGCGTGTACTGGTTTCGCCGGGCACACGATCACCTTAAGCCCGGTCAGCGGGCTGGCCTGGTCGGCACCAACTCGATCGCGCAGAACCGCGCACGGTTGGCGTCGCTTGATTACGTGGTTGCGGGAGGTGGGGTCATAACCGATGCTGTGGCCAGCCAGAAATGGCCAGGTGAGGCTAAGGTGCACGTTGCGTTGGTGAACTGGATCAAACAACCAGCTTCGGCTCCGGTCCAGTTCCGTCTAGATGGAGGCTTATTCAGCGATCTTGATCGGAGGCGCATCCCCGCAGCTCAACCGTGGTCTTACAAGATCCACATGACCCTCCTGAATAACCCTCATGGTGCTTCGGTCTCTGGAATCACCGCGGAACTGAAGCCACCTGGGTTGTCAGCAGGCACAGCGCGGACCCTGCTGGCGAACGCCGGTCGATGCTTCCAGGGGCCGACTCCGGTCGGTGCCGGATTTGTCCTCAACAACGAAACAGCGCAGTGGCTGCTAGGTCGCACAGAAGCCAACTACGCGGATGTAGTACGACCGTATCTGGTAAGTGATGACCTGGCTGATCGGCCAAATCAGCAGCCATCTCGCTGGATCATCGACTTTGGAGCCAAACCCCTTGAGGAGGCTTGCCGTTACCCGGCCGCACTGGACATCGTGCGAAGACTCGTTCGACCAGTTCGTGATAGCAATTCGCGAGAGGGTTATCGCCGCTATTGGTGGCGTCTGGGGGAGTATCGTCCGGGTATGCGGGCTGCCTTGGCTGGTCGAACTCGTTATGTCGTGGCTGGACGGCTCGCCAAGCGATTAAACTTCGCCTGGCAGGATGTCGTTGTCTGCCCGAGCGACCTCGTTTATGTGTTCGCTTTCGATGACGACTACTCGATGGGTGTCCTGATCTCCCGCCTGCATAGTGCGTGGGCGCGAGTGCGGGGCTCTTCGTTCAAGGCCGACCCGAGATACACGCCGACCAGTGTGTTCATGACCTTTCCGTGGCCCTCGCCGGTACCCGATACCAAGCGGGAGGTAGTGGCTGCGGTGACGGTCGAGCTGCTCGCGCGACGTTCGGAAATCTGTCTGGACCGTGGGATCGGCCTCACTAGACTCTACAACGACGTCGACGATGGGGCGCACACCGATCTTCAGAAGTTGCACGGAGTCCTGGACGTTGCGGTGGCCAGCTGTTACGGGTGGCCTGCCGGGGTGGCGCAGGACGACGCTGAGCTGGTCCACAGATTGTTGAAGCTGAATGGGCAAATCGCCGACGGATCCTGTGGCTACACTCCGTTCGAACACGCTCCGTGATCCGTAAGTGAACATCCAGTAGTAGTTGATCATTTTAAGCTGTGAGTTGACCACTGGCCGATGCGTGCGACGTGACACTGCTCGATCACATTCACCTCCGGCGTGGGACTCCTTCGGCAGTGCACTGGATGCGGTGCAGTGAAGATGCTGGCCCTTGCGCCGGAGGGTACGGCTCGTCCGATCATGGACATCTACTCGTACCCGATGGCTGACCGCGCTGTCGTGGCGGCGTCTCGTCGAGCACTTCCTCTCGGCGTTTCAGGTGCAGCGAACTGGAGGGTGACGACCGGTAGCGCCGGTGCACCTGCTGATGTGCACGTCGAGGGTGGTCGTCAGCGGGCACCGTGCTGCTGTGCCCGGGTCGCGTAGGGGGTGTCACTTGCCTCGCACTTCCCGGAAGTCCTTCCCTGGACCTCGGCCGGCAGTCCACTATCGACGCCGGTCGGTAGTCGGGACGGACACTTGGAGGGGTGTGGCAGTGAGTGGGAACGGGCCGAATACCGCGTTGCGGGAGTTGTTGGACGACGCGGAGATGACCAACATGGCGTTGGGTCGTGCGGTGGTGGCTGCCGGCGCCCGGGAGGGGACTCATCTGGGGACGAACACGACGGCGGTGCGGCGGATGCTGGAGGGGTGTCAGCCGTGGTGGCCGGTGCCGCGGTTGGTGGCTGCGGTGTTGGCGGAGCGGTTGCAGCGTGAGGTCAGCGTGACCGAGTGCGGGTTTGCCGACCGGTCTCCGTTAGCGGAGGATCCCTATGACGGGCTGCGGTGTGCGGGCACACTGGAGGGCACGGTCTGTACGGTTGTCGAGTTGTCGGGACGGGATATGCGCCGACGCAGGTTCCTGCTGGGTTCGGCGTTCAGCGTGGCGGCGTTCGCCGAGCCGGCGCTGGTCGCGCTGACGGTGCCTCCGGCGCAGATCACCGTCCGCGCCGGGGGTCTGCGGGTGGGGATGGTCGATGTGCAGGTTTTCACCGAGCACATCACCCATCTGGACAAGCTGGGTCATGAGTACGGGTCGGGGCGGGTGCGGGTGGAGATGGTGCAGCTGTTGCATCGGGAGGCCAACCAGCTGGTGCACGGTAGCTACTCGGAGAAGGTCGGCAGGGCGCTGCTGTCGGTCGTGGCGAGGGCCACCAAGAGCGCTGGTTTCATGTCGAGTGATGCCGGTCGGCATCCGTTGGCGCAGCGGTACTACATCCAGGGTCTCGATCTGGCGATGCGGGCGGGTGATCGGCAGTGCGCCGCGGACATCTTGCAGGAGGCTGCCCGGTTGACGGTGCGGATCGGGGAGAACGCGCCCGCCGGG
>JBBSQN010000120.1:0-17683 GCA_038257875.1 Mycobacteriales bacterium | reverse complement strand
TGCGCCTGGTCTGCTGTCCGACGGGCATAACGCCAGTTCAACGCCATCTCTCGACATCCCGAGTGATCGCTGCCCGATCACATCAGACAGCCGGTCATCTCAACTGTGATCTTGACACGGATTCCGGAGGTCTGAGCCTGAGTGGTGCTGGAATTCGCTGCGGCTAGCGTTGAAGCGTTCGGAGAACCACCCTGCCCCAGCTGGCCACCGGAGAACCCAGCCTCAGACTTCCTTGCGACGGCGTCATCGAGCCCGTGTTCTACCCGATCTTCCCGCCGAACGAGCACGCCCAGCATGTCCTGGTGTGGTTACAGTCCCGCCGGACGTCGTAGGCATCGCCTTGGTCAAGGAGCAGCAACATCGCGATGGTGGGTGTCACGTGGTGTCGTGCCGGTCTGTTTCCGTGGTTGCCTTCTTGCGGTTGAGCACCGTGGCGGCGATCACCAGGGCCGCGGTCAGCAGGATGACGTCCTTGAGGACGTACTGACCTTCCAGCGTCGGGGCGTGATCGGGACCGCTGAACAGCTGCTGGGGAACCAGCACGGCCGGAGACAGGATCCCGAGCACCCAGAGCACCAGGACATAGACGCTCACCCGCAGCCCCTTACCGGTGATCAGGGACAGGCCCAGGGCGCACTCGATGGTCGCCAGCAGCACCATCGCCACCTGGTCGGGCACCAGCCCGAAGGTCAACAACTTGGTGGTCTCACGGGCAAGGTCCTCGGCCGGGCTGACGCCCGGAAAGTACTTCAGGACACCGAAACCGAGGATCACCACGCCCATGCTGATCCGCAGCAGCGTGATGCTGTGGCGATGGAGCCAGCGGCTGATGGTTCCCTCGAGACTCTTGAGTTGGGTGGTCATATTCAGCTCTCCCCCCGGAGATGATTGACAGCGAGACGGTGGAACGTCTCTACAGAGTGCTGTGGGCGGTGTTCGCGTACCTCATCGATGACGGTTCACGTGTATTTCACCTGATTGGCGGGCAGCTGCGAGGCGAAGCGCGGTGGCTCGCGTCCTGGCTCACGTAAGACGGAGTTCGGGCCTATCCGACGTGATCATCGACCATCCCCGACGGCGGCCCCGAAGCCTGGATCAGCAGTGGAGCTGGAACTCAGCACGGCTGGTCGGCAACGCAATCGGAATCCTTCGGTCCCCCGGATCCTCATTGAGGCTTATTCAGCGATCTTGATCGGAGGCGCATCCCCGCAGCTCAACCGTGGTCTTACAAGATCCACATGACCCTCCTGAATAACCCTCATTGTAGTCCCCCCTGCCGCCGTTTGACGGATCTTGACCGTTTCTTAACATTACGTCTTGTATCCGGATCATCAACCCTATGGTGCGAACCCAGGACGCGGGTCTTTGATCAATAAAAGCCTGATCCGTGCACCATGATGCTCGCAAGCTGTGCGGTGATGGCAAGGGAGTTTTGGCTGCAGTGCCGCAGCTGGCCCGGGGCTACCTGTCGATGACGATCTCCGTGCTGCCGATCGCAGTCAACGAACCGCAGCTTGGCGACCGGGAGCGGGGCCAGCAGCGCGGCGCACGATCGGTGATCGCTGGACGGCTGATTCGACGTAGGCCACGTCCCCATGAACCGCTACAGCTCGCTAGCTAGACTAGGTGGCTGGTGTTTTTCGCGTGTCGCTGGCCGGTGTGGATCACCGGTGTGGGATGATGATCAGGTGACGTTGGGTGTGGCTGATCATCAGGGTGATCTGTTCGACGAGGTGGTCGGGTTCTGTGAGGGTTCGCTGCCGGAGAGTTCGATCTACAGGTTCCTCGGGCGGGAGCGGGACCGGTTGTTCCCTGATGCGATGTTCGTTGATCTGTTCGACGTGCGGGGGCGGCGGTCGGTGCCGCCGTCGGTGGTGGCCACGGTGATGGTGCTGCAGCGGCTGGAGGGGCTCTCGGACCGGGAGGCGGTGGAGCGGTACGCCTTCGACGTGCGGTGGCGGTACGCGGCCGGGGTCGGCGGCTACGGCGGTGGCGGGTGGGTGCGGTTCGCGCACACGGTGCTGGTGGACATGCGCGAGCGGCTGCGCTGTTCGAAGCGCCCGAACCGGGTGTTCGAGGTGGCCCTGGATGCGGCGTGCGAGGCGGGGCTGGTCGGGCGTCGCCGGGTGCTGGACTCGACTCCGCTGTATGACGCGGTGGCCACCATGGACACCGTGACGTTGATCCGCTCGGCGGTGCGCGGTCTGCTCGGGGTGGTCGACGGTGCGGTCGAGGCCGAGTTGCGTGCGGTGCTGGGCAGCGGGGACGACTACGCCGACGCGGGTAAGCCGCGGATCGACTGGGACGACCGGGCCGCCCGCGAACAGTTGGTCGACTCCCGGGCTCGGGACGGGTTCGCCGTGTTGGCCGTGTTGGACGGGCGGAAGTTGTCGGACGTGGTGGGCCAGGCGGCGGCGTTGCCGGCCACGGTGCTCGGTCAGGACCTCGAGACCGGCACCGACGGTGTGTTGCGCATCGCGCGCCGCGTCGCGAAGGACCGGGTGATCTCCACGGTGGACCCGCAGGCCCGGCACGGGCACAAGACCGCCGCCCGGGGGTTCGACGGCTACAAGGGCCACGTCGCGATCGACCCCGACAGCGAGGTCATCACCGCGACCACGGTCACCCCGGGCAACACCGGTGATGCCGGCGCGGCCACTGACCTGATCGCCGACCTGCTCCCCGACGCCGGGCCCACCGTGGACGAGCCGGGCGGGTCGGCCACCGCCGACGAGCCGGGCGCCGAAGCCGCCACCGAGTCGGACGCCGAGGACATCGCCGCCGAGCCGGGTGCGGAGGCCGTCACCGACGAGGGCCGGCCCGCCGGCCGCGGCGCCGGCGGCGACCCGGCCACCGCCGAACCGGGCGCCGAAGCCACCGCCGAGCCGGGCGCCGAGGACATCGCCGCCGAGCCGGGTGCGGAGGCGGCCAGGGTCTACGGGGACAACGCCTACGGCACCGGGGAGTTCCACGACCGGCTCGACCAGGCCGGGATCGCCTCGAAGTGCAAGACCCAGACCCCGACCGCACCCGGGGGCCGGTTCAGCAAGGACCACTTCGCCATCGACCTCGGCGCGGGCACCGTCGGCTGCCCCGCCGGGTTCACCGCGCCGATCCGCCCGGCCTCCGACGGCGGTGGCCTCGCCGGTTTCGGACCCGCCTGTGCCCGGTGTCCGCTGCGCGCCCAGTGCACCACCGCCACGAACGGGCGCACCATCAGCATCGGACCCTACGAGCAGACCCTGACCGACGCCCGAACCCGCCAGGCCGACCCCGACTGGGTCGCCGACTACCGAGCCACCCGACCCAAGGTCGAACGCAAGATCGGGCATCTGATGCGCCGTAAACACGGTGGGCGCCGCGCCCGGGTCCGGGGCACCGTCAAGATCGACGCCGACTTCCGCCTGCTCGCCGCCGCGGCGAACCTTGCACGCCTGGCCACACTCGGGCTGCGCTTCACCCCCACCGGATGGACGGCAACCGCCTGACCAGCACCAGCAGCAGGGTAGACAGCGTCAGGCACCCTCAGCCGGCGACAGCGCCCACCGAACCAGCTCTGCACACCTGCCGCGCCGACCTCACCACGGCCCGCTCAACCCGCCACGAGCCGTGGTCGGGTCCCGCTCGCCGACACCATCGCCCAGCGCGCACTGATTCACACCAGCCACCTAGGAAAGATCTGCACCGATGCCGTGTCCTGGTGGTCCCCGCTGGTCGACTGCGATTGCAGTCGCCGGCAGGCCGATCGTCGTCCGCCACAGCGCAGGCGCTGGCCGACACCCGTTCGGCACGTACCCTCGGCAGAACCCTTGCGAGGTGGGTGCTGGTGACAACAACGGGCGAGAGCGGTTCCCGGCGCGGTCCGGACAGTGGTGGTGAGCGCATCGGCCGCGCTGCCTACGAGCTCTTCAGCACGCAGGGAGTGCGCGATGTCGGTGTCGACGCCGTGATCGCCAGGGCCGGCACCGCGAAGATGACGCTCTATCGCAACTTTCCGTCGAAGGACGCCCTGATCCTCGACTTCCTGCGCCGCCGGGAACAGCTGTGGACGGTCGGGTGGCTCGAGCACGAGAGCCGGCACCGTGGGGCACGGCCTCAGGATCAGCTGCTCGCGATCTTCGATCTTTTCGGTGAGTGGTTCGGACGCCCCGACTTCGAGGGATGTGCGTTCTTGACGACGATGATGGAGGTCAACGACGCGGAGCACCCGGTGCACGTGGCGAGCATCGAGCACCTGGCCCGCATCCGCGGCTACCTGCGTGAACGCGCCGAGGCGGCAGGTGCGCCGGACCCGGACCGGTTCGCGCGGCAGTGGCACATCCTGATGAAGGGCTCGATCATGGCTGCGCACGAGGGTGACGCCGTCGCGGCCGCCGTCGCGCGCGAGATGGGCGTCCTGCTGCTCCGTTCGCACGGCATCGACGCGTGTTGACACCGGTGGTCTCGCGCGTCGGGCCGCCAGACACGAAGTTCGTGCGGCGGTTCACGGGTCACCCTTTCGGGCACCCCCTGGACATGGTGAACACGACGACGGCAACCTCTGGAACCACCTATCGCGGCCCGGCCGGGGTGGGTTCACCCCGCCTCGCCGGCGTGCCCGGGGTGGGTGCCGTCGCCGTGCAGCCGCAGCAGGTGTTGGAGACCGCGCGCTACGACACTACCGACCGGCGTCTCGTCACCGCCGGCATCCGGCTGAACCTGCACCGTGGCACCGACGCGGCGCACTGGCAGCTATTGCTGCCTGACGGCGACGACGAGGAGTTGCTGCGGGTGCCTGCGGTGGTGTCCGAGGTTGAGGGCGTCGACCTCGACAGGCCGCCCGACGAGCTCGACGAGCTCGTCCGCGGCACCCGGCGCGAGCGCCCGCTGCACCCGGTCGGGCGGATCCGCACGGTCCGGGTGGAGACCCGGCTGCTCGACGACGGTGCGCGCCCGCTAGCGGTCGTGGTGCACGACGAGGTGACCGCCGCGACACTCGGTCGCTCCACGACGATCGACACCTGGACCGAGATCGAGATCCGGCCGCTGACGGCGGACGCCGCGCTGCTCACCGAGCTCGAGGCTCGGGTGCGGGCCACTGGCGTGCGGGCCGGCGGCGGGCCTGCCGCCGACGCCGTGCTGGACCGACTGCTCAGCCCAGCTCGGCCTCGCCCGCGGTCGCGGGCGGGGAAGAAGGGCTCGGCCGGCGCGGTGCTGTTCGACTACCTGGGAACTCAGATCGACCGTATTGCCCGGGAGGATCTGCGGGTCCGGCGCGATGAACCCGACGCGGTGCATCAGCTGCGGGTAGCGGTCCGGCGGCTGCGCAGCGCCGTGCAGACCTACACGTCGCTGCTCGATCGTGAGTGGACCCGCCCGCTCGTCATCGAGCTGCGTCATCTCGGCCGCACGCTCGCCCCGGCCCGCGACACCGAGGTGCTCCGCGAACGCATCGTCGACGGCCTGGACCACACCGATCCCGACCTCGTGCTCGGGCCGGTCCGCGCCCAGGTCACCCGGCACTTCGCCCGTGCGGAGGCTGAGGCCCACGCCGCGACCCTCGCCGAGTTCGACGGCGACCGCTACGCCGTGCTGCGTGCTGCTCTCGATGAGCTGCTCGTCGCGCCGCCGCTCACCCGGCGGGCGGCCCGGCCGGCGGCGAAGGAGCTGCCGCGCTCGGCGGCGAAGGCGGCGCGTCGGCTGGAGCGGGCCGTCTCGGCCCTCGACACGGACAGTTCCGACGAGGCGGTGCACCGCGTCCGCAAAGCCGGCAAGCGGCTCCGCTACGCGACCGAGGTCGCCCGCCCGGCTGTCGGGGGCAAGGCCAAGCGGCTGAACCGCAAGCTCAAGGACCTGCAGAGGGCGCTCGGCGAGCACCAGGACACCGTCGTCGCGCGCCGGGTTCTCCGCGAGCTTGGCGCCCACGCCCACGTCGCCGGGGAGAACGGCTTCACCTTCGGCATGCTGCACGGCCGGGAAACCGCTTCGGCGCACAGGGTCCGCTCGGAACTTCCCCGTCTCTGGCAGAGCGCTTGGCGCAAGAAGAACCGCCGCTGGCTGACACCCTAGTGATCAGGACGACTGCTGTGAGCAGGCACGAACCGGAGTTCGTGCCTGCTCACAGCGATGATCATGGTTATCGGTGTAGCGGGTGGCCCGGTGTAGCGGAGCTACCGATTTCGAACCGTTGGACCCTCGACCGGGTGACGCTAGAACCAGACTTTCCGACCCATGACCGGCCGCCCCACTCCGCCGAGAATGAAGAAGATGACGCCGACGACCAGTAATATGCCGCCGAGGTAGTAGAGCAGGCTTAGTTTGGTGAGGAAGCCGATGAGCAGGAGTATCAAGCCAAGAACGATCATCTTTTGTTCCTCTCGGGAGGCCAGTGGGTAGCTGGTAGCCTAGGGGATCGAGATGCCGAGTGCACGCTAGCAGGACTACCGGTATCTGAGTGGAGTTCTGGTCACGAAGTGACAGCTCGAGCCGCTCACGCCGATCTCCGCCACGTACCCTATCCAGGGGTGGTTTCCCAGCGTGAACGGAGTATACGCATCGGCCGTTCGGCCCTGCTAGTGGCCCTCCGCCCGGAGGGGGCGACACGACGGCGTCCCACAGCGGGGGATAGTGGGCGACATGAACGGTGAGTACCGAGGGTGGGGTGGGCCGCCACCGGGGCGGTCCGCTGGGCCGCGGCGCGGCAGCGGCCCCGGCTGGGGGCAGCCGCAGCAGTCCCGCCCACCCGGTTCCCGGCCCCGTCCGCCGCAGGCGCCACCAGGGCGGCCGCTGCAAGAGACGGCGATCCTGCCGCCCGACCGGCAGCAGCGCGGGCGCCCACCGGTGGGCCGCCCCGTCGGCCCGCCGCCGCGACGCCCCGCCGGTAGTCGGCCGCCGCGACGCCCCCGCTGGGGTCGGCGGATCGGTGGGGTGCTCGGTGTCCTGTTGCTGCTCGTCGTGGGGTTGGGGATCTACGTCGATACCACGCTCACCCGGCTGCCCGCGCTGCCGGCTGACAGCACCGCGTCCTCGCGGGGCACCAACTGGCTGATCGTCGGCTCGGACAGTCGCGCGAGCCTGACCGAGGAGCAGCGCGCGGAGCTCGCCACCGGCAACGAGACCTCAGAGCTCACCGACACAATCATGTTGCTGCACACCGGGAGCGGTCCGACCACGCTGGTGAGCATCCCGCGAGACTCGCGGGTCGATATCCCCGGCCACGGCCGGCACAAGATTAACTCTGCCTACGGGCGCGGCGGCGGGGCCGAAGGTGGTGGCCCTGAGCTGCTGGTCCGTACGGTCGAGGGGGCCACCGGCCTGCACGTCGACCACTACACGGAGATCGGGTTCACCGGCTTCGTCTCCGTGGTGGACGCCGTCGGCGGCGTGGATCTGTGCGTCCCCGAGGCGATCACGGATCCCAAGGCGGCGCTGGACATCGAAGCGGGCTGCCAGACCCTCGACCAGGCCACCGCGTTGGGCTACGTCCGCACCCGCGCCACCGGTTCGTCGGACTTCGGGCGGGTGGAGCGCCAGCGCGCGTTCCTCGCCGCGCTGCTGGACAAGATCACCAGCCCGGTCACGCTGCTCAACCCGTTCCGGATGGTGCCGCTGGCCACGAACCTGTCCAGCGCGATCGCCGTGGACGACGGTGACCACGTGTGGAACCTCGTGAGCCTTGGCTTCGCCATGCGCGGGCTCTCCGACGGGATCACCACCACCGTCCCGGTGCGCGACAATGCGGTGAACTGGAACCGCGCGCGGGCGGGCGCGCTGTTCGATGCGCTGGCTAATGACGAGCGCCCGCCGGAGAACGCCCTCGGCCCCTGACCGCGGCGGGGCCGACGCACGTCGTGATCGTCGTTCCGGGACCGGGGACCGGATGTCGCACGGCTGCACGTCCCGAAATACCGATCACCTGACCGAGCCCGAGCCCGAGCCCGAGCCGGACCGGGCTCGGTCGGCGGCGGGCCTCGGATCAGGCGGGCTTGCGGCTGCGCTTGCGCGGCGCCGGAGGGGTCTCGTCGTCGGCGGCCTTCTTCTTCGCCGCGGGCTTGCGGGCCGGGGCCTTCTTGGCGGTTGTTCCGCTCGTGGTGGAGCCACCCTCCTCGGCGTCCGGCTTCGTACCGGACGACGCCCCCGCCCGCGCCGCCTCCACACTGGCCTGCAGCGCGCTGAGCAGGTCGGTCATGCTGTCACCGCCGGCGGCGCGCTTCTCGGCGACCGGTGCCGGCCTGGTCTCTCCCGTGGTCCGCTTCCGCTCGATGAGGTCGGTGACGGCGTCGCGGTACTCGTCGTGGAACTGCGTCGGATCGAAGTCGGCGCCCAGGCTCTCGACCAGCGACGCCGCCATCGTCAGCTCCTGGGGCCGCAGCTCGACGTCGGCGTCGAGGACGTCGAACTCGGGCTCGCGCACCTCGTCGGGCCACAGCATCGTCTGCAGCACGATCGCCTTCTCCCGCACCCGCAGCAGCGCGAGGGTCTCGCGCTGCCGCAGCGCGACCTTGACGATTGCCATCCGATCGGTCTGTACGAGTGCCTCGCGCAGCAACGCGTAGGGCTTGGTCGCCTTGGCCTCGGGCTCGAGGTAGTAGCTCTTGTCGAACAGCAGTGGGTCGATCTGGTTGCTCGGCACGAACTCGATCACGTTGATCTCGTGGCTGGTGGCCGTCGGCAGCGAGTCGAGGTCCTCCTCGGACAGCGTGACCAGCTCACCGTCCTCGGTCTCGTAACCCTTGACGATGTCGACGTAGTCGACCTCCGCACCGTCGAGCGAGCACGTTCGCCGGTACTTGATCCGCCCGCCGTCCGCCTCGTGGACCTGGTGGAACTTGATGTCGTGGTTGGTGGTGGCCGAGTACAGCCGGACCGGCACGCTCACCAGACCGAACGACACCGCGCCACTCCACATCGCGCGCATGCGACCCTGTTCCCTCCACGAAGTGTCAGCCTCGAGTGCCAGCATGACGGTGTGCAGCCCATGCTCGCCACCCCTGGAGCCCTTCCGGACGGTCCAGAGTGGCTGTTCGAGGTGAAGTGGGACGGCATGCGGCTGCTCGCCGACGTCATCGCCGGGCAGCTGCGGCTCACCAGCCGCAGCGAGCGCGATATCACCGGCAACTTTCCCGAGCTCGCCGAGCTCACCGCGCTCGCACCCGACGTCCTGCTCGACGGCGAGGTGGTGCTGCTCGACCGCGGCGTCCCCAGCTTCGCCGCGCTGGCCGATCGGATCCATGGCCCCGTGGACATCCGCGCGGTGCAGGCTCGGCCCGTCACCTACATGGTGTTCGACGTGCTCCGGCTCTACGGCGTGCCCCTGCTCGACCGCCCGTTCGAGGAGCGCCGCGCCACCCTGGAGCGTCTCGACCTCACCGCGGTACCGACCGTCTCCCTGTCCCCGATCTACACCGACGGGCATGCGCTGCTGGAGGCGACGCGGCAGCGAGGGATGGAAGGTGTCGTGGCGAAGCGCCGCGATGGCGTCTACCGGCCGGGACGCCGCAGTCCGAGCTGGATGAAGGCCACCCACCAGCACACCCAGGTGTGTCTGGTCGGTGGCTGGCGGCCCGAACAGAGCAGCTCCGGGCGGATCGGCGCGCTCCTGCTCGGCGTGCCGGACGTCGGTGGGCTGCGCTATGCGGGTCGAGTCGGTTCGGGTCTGGTCGCGGCCACCGTGCAGCGGGTGCTGCGCGAGCGGCTCGTCGCGTCGGATGGCTCGCCGTTCGCCGAGCGGGTGCCCCGACCCGACGCCGTCGGTGCGCGGTGGTGCCGGCCGCTGACGGTCGTCGAGGTCGCTCACCTCGGCTGGACCGAGGGCGGACGCCTGCGGCAACCGGTGTTCCGGGGGATCCGGGACGATCTGGACCCCGAGCAGGTGCAGCTCGAGCCCTGATCCGCCGAGCCTCGGTGCGAGGCGGGACACGCCTATCCCACAAATGGCCGGACATGTCGGCTCTGTCGGCTACGGTGGTGCCGGTGACGACGATGCTCACCTGGCAGTCCGACGACGGTCACGGGATCGAGGGCACCCGGCTACTCCTCGGTAACGGTGGCTTCCGGGCGTTGGGCCGGATGGTCCGCGCCGAACCCGGTGGCGACTTCACCGCCTCCTACCGGCTGATCGTGGGCGAGGACGGCACGCTGGAACGGCTCTCGGTCACCTGTGCCACCGCTCAGCGGGAGCGGCATCTCACGATCAACCGCACCGAGGACGGCTTCTGGCTGCTCGACACCGGCGCCGGGGGCAGCCGTGCGGGGTTCGCGGGCGCGGTGGACGTCGACCTGGCGCACAGCCCGATGTTCAACACGCTCCCCATCCGCAGGCTCGGCCTGCACCGGCAAGCCGGTGAGCACACGCTGGCGATGGTGTTCGTGTCGCTGCCCGAGCTCGAGGTGACGGCGGTCGAGCAGACCTACCGCACGGTCTCGGTGCTGGACGGTGAGAACGGCCGCGCCGTCGTCGAGTTCCGGTGGGACGGCTTCGCGGCGGAGCTGGTGGTAGACGCGGACGGTGCGGTGGTCACCTACCCCGGGGTGGCCACGCGGCTGACGACCGGCGACGTGGCGCCCGCTGCGGGCTGAGTGCTCAGTCCGTCCAGCCGACGACGGCGTCGCCCCGGCGGCCGATGTCGCGCAGCGCGGCGAGCGGGGCGGCGCCGGTGAGCCGCACGTGCACGCCCTGCGGATCGCGGGTGGCGGCCCAGCGTTGCCGTCCCGCGTGTCCGGCGCGCACGGTGGCGGCGAGCCCGCCGGTGGAGGCGAGCGCGCCGCGCAGCACGCCGAGTCGGCCCAGCGCGTCGTCCACGGCGGCGAGCAGGGCGTCGTGGTTGCCCTCGCACATCGCGAGCACGAGCTCCGGGCGGGTGCCGGCCACGCGGGTGCCGTCGGCGAACGACGACGCGGCCAGCGCGAGCGCCAGCTCGTCCTCGCTCGCCGCCCCCACGGTGGCGAGCACGGCGGCGAGCAGGTGCGGCAGGTGCGACACCCGCGCCACGGCCAGGTCGTGCTCGTCGGCCGCCGCCGGCACGACGCGCGCGCCGCACGCCCAGGCCAGCTCGGCGACGTCGGCCCAGACCTGCAGGTCCAGCCCGTCGTCGGCGACCACGACCCAGGCGGCGTCGGCGAACAGCCCCGCGTGGCCCGCGGCCCAGCCGGACTCGGCCGTGCCGGCCATCGGGTGTCCGCCGACGTAGCGGGCCCGCGGCGCGAACCGGGCCACGGTGTCGGCCACGGCGACCTTGACGCTCACCGCGTCGGTCAGCTGGCAGGTCGGGGCGACGGCGTCCACGCGGTGGAGCACGTCGGGCAGTGCCGGGAGCGGCACGGCCAGCACGACGAGCGCGTCGGCGGCCGCGGCCCGGTGCAGCGCGGCGTCGGTGTCGGTGGTGACGTCGAACCCGTCGGCGCGGGCCTGGGCGGCGGTGTCCTGTGACGCGCTGGTGCCCCACACCGCGCGCCCGGCCTTCTCCGCGGCGCGCAGCAGCGAGCCGCCGATCAGCCCGGCACCGATCACACACACCGCCCGCTCCGTCACCCCTGCGACTTTATGCGCTGCGCGCCCGTGCGCGGAAACCGCTGCCCTGGCGACGATTTCCGCTCACGACCGGGTCAGGGCTCCGGCCACGCGCAGCACGCCGCGCTCGTCGAAGCGCACCCCGACGACCTGCACCCCGGCCGGCAACCCACCCTCGGTCAGGTGGCCGGGCACCGACACGGCGGGCCAGCCGGTGAGGTTGAACGGCAGCGTGAGCGCGAGCAGCGACGGCCGCACCGCCACGGTCGTGCCCGCGACCTCGACCGTCGAGGCGCCGACCGGTGTCGCCCGCAACCGGGTCGTGGGCAGCACGAGCACGTCGACCTTGCCGACGGCTTCCCGCAGCGCGACCGCGAGCCGCCGCCGCGTGCGGAGCGCGTCGATGTAGTCGCGGGCGGGTTGCTCGGCGAACGGGAGCAGGCGTTCGCGGGTCGCCGGCTGATAGTCCTGCGCCCGCTCGGCGAGCCAGGACGCGTGCGTCGCGTAGGCCTCCGCGCCGACGATCGGCGCATAGGTGGCGGCGAGCTCCTCGATCATCGGAGTACGGATCTCGGTGACGTGCGCGCCAGCGGTGCGCAGGGTCTCGACGGCGGCGTCCACGGCGGTAGTGATCGTCGGGTCGGCGGCCTGCCAGTAGCCGTCGAGCAGTACCCCGACCCGTGCCCCCGCGACGCCGGGGGTCTCGATCCCGGGGGCCTCGATCCCGCCGCTGCCCGTGCCGTCGGGTCGCGACAGGACGTCCCAGGCTACGGATGCGGTGTGCACGTCGCTCGCGAGGAGGCCGACGTGGTCGCAGGTCTCCGACAGCGGGAACACGCCCGCGGTGGACAGCCGCCCCAGCGCCGGCTTCAGCCCGACGACGCCGCAGAGCGCCGCGGGAGTCCGGACACTTGCGCCGGTGTCGGTGCCCAGCGCGAGTGGCAGGTGCCCGGCGGCGATCGCGGCGGCCGGCCCCGAGGACGACCCGCCGGTGATGCGCGTCGGGTCGTGCGGGTTGCGGGCTGGGCCGGTGGCGGCGACGTCGCCGGTGGGGCCGTAGGCGAACTCGTGGGTGTGCAGCTTCGCGACGACGATCGCGCCCGCCTCCCGCAGCCGCGCGACGACCGGGGCGTCGGCCGTGGCGGGGGGCGCGTCGGCGAGCACGTGGGACCCGGCCCGGGTGGGCAGCCCGGCCACGTCGAACAGGTCCTTCACCCCGACCGCCATCCCGTGCAGCGGTCCGCGCCACTGCCCGCGCGCGAGCTCGTCACCCAGGGTCGCGGCCTGTGCGAGGGCACGCTCGGTGTCCAGGGTGATCACGGCGTTGTGGGTGTCGGCAGCGAGCCGCTCCAGCACGGCGGTGATGTGGCACAACAGCTCGTGCGCGGAAACCATCGCCGGAACAGCGTTATCCGCGCACGAGGTGGTTGAGGGCTAGGGCGGCGTAGACGGCGACGCCTGCTGCCATCGCGTCCTCGTCGAACACCACGCGGTTGGAGTGGTTGGGCGGCGGCGTTACGGCCGGGTCGAGCTCGGGCGGGCGCCCGCCGAGGAACGCCAGCGCCCCGGGCACCTCGGCGAGCACGTAGGAGAAGTCCTCCGCACCCATGATCGGTGTCGCCATGGTGGCGACCCGGTCCCGCCCGAGCACCGCGCCCGCCAGGGCGTCGACGCGGGCGGCGGCGTCCGGGTCGTTGACGGTGACCGGATAGCCCGACTCGATCTCCACCTCGGCGGTGCAGCCGTGCGCCATGGCGGTGTGGTGGCAGACGCGGTGGACCTCGTCGCGCAACAGCGCCCGCGTCGCCTCCGAGAGGGTGCGCATCGTCCCCTCCAGGAACGCCGTCTCCGGGATGACGTTGTCCGTGGTACCCGCGACGATGTGCGCGATCGTCAGCACGGCCGGCTCGTGGGTGTCGACGCGACGGGTGAGTGCCGTCTGCAGCGCGCCCACCATCGCCGCGGCGGCGGGTACCGGGTCGAGTGCGTCGTGCGGGGCCGAGGCGTGCCCGCCGTGGCCGCGGACCCGCACCCGGATCACGTCGGCCGCCGCCAGCAACGGGCCCGGCCGGAGTCGGATCTCACCCGAGGGCACCGTCGCGCTGATGTGCAGGGCGTAGGCGGCCTCGGGCCGTCCCGTCGGACCGGTGCGGTCCAGCAGCCCCTCGTTGATCATGTAACGGGCCCCGTGGAACCCCTCCTCGCCGGGCTGGAACATGAACACCACCCGTCCGGCGAGCTCGTCGCGGCGCCCGGCCAGCACCCGAGCGGCCGAGGCGAGCATCGCGACGTGCGTGTCGTGGCCGCACGCGTGCATCGTCCCGTCGACCTGCGAGGCGAACTCCAGCCCGGTGTCCTCGGTCATCGGCAGCGCGTCCATGTCACCGCGCAGCAGCACCGTCGGCCCGGGCCGGTCGCCTGCCAGCACGGCCACCACCGAGCTGACCGAGCGACCCAGGTGCACCTGCAGCGGCAGGTCGGCGAGCGCGGCGACGACGGCGTCGCGGGTGTGCGGCAGATCGAGACCGACCTCGGGGTGTCGGTGCAGCGTCCGGCGCAGGGCCACCGTGCGGGAGTGGACGGCGCTGACCTGGGCGTGCAGACCGGTGATCGAGGCACTGTCCGGAAACATGACGCCGATCCTGACACCTCGCGAAGCTGACTTGGAGGCGAAACTTCCGGTTTGTGGTTTGGACCACAGTCGCCTTCGGGCTTATCGTAGTCTCATGGCGGTGCAGAGTGTTCAAGAGCCCGCGGACGTGCGGGAACAGGCCCTGCCCGGGTACGCCGTCGCGGCGATCCGGGAAGAGGGGCGGTGGCGCTGTACCCGCATGACCCCCGAGTCGCTCGTCGACCTGGACACCGCCATCACCGAGCTGCGCGAGCTGCGCTCCACAGGCGCGGTGGTCGGGCTGCTCGACGTCGATGACGAGTTCTTCGTCCTGCTGCGGCCCACTCCCGGTGGGATCTCCCTGATGGTGTCCGACGCCGTCGCGGCACTGGACTACGACGTGGCATTCGACGTACTAGAACTGCTGCGCGTGGAGCTTCCCCCCGAGGACGACGCTGTTGACGCGCTGCCCTGGCCCGAGGGTGATCTGGCCATCCTGGCCGACATGGGGCTGCCCGCCGACGAGCTGGAGGTGCTCGCCGGTGAGGTCGAGCTCTATCCCGACGAGCAGCTGGCCGCGATCGGCCGCCGCTGCGGGTTCGCCGACGCGCTGGCCGAGGTCGTCGACGCCCGGTGACGCTCGCCTCCCACGCCTCCGACGAGGGGCTGGTCCGGCGCGCGCTCGAGATCGCCGCCGCCGCACCGCGCACCGGTGACGTCCCGATCGGCGCCGTCGTCGTCGACGCCGGGGGCCGTGAGCTCGCCGTGGCCTGCAACGGCCGGGAGGCGCTCGGCGACCCGACGGCGCACGCCGAGGTGCTGGCGCTGCGAGCGGCCGCGGCGGTGTCTGGACAGTGGCGACTGGACGGCTGCACCCTCGCGGTGACGATCGAGCCGTGCACGATGTGCGCGGGCGCGATCGGGCTGGCTCGGGTGGAGCGTGTGGTGTTCGGGGCGTGGGAGCCGAGGACGGGAGCCGCGGGCTCGCTGTGGGATGCGCTGCGCGACCGCCGGCTCAACCATCGCCCGGAGGTGGTGGCGGGGGTCCTGGCGCCGGAGTGCACGGTGCTGCTGGAGTCGTTCTTCGCGGCTCACCGCTGACTCCGCCAGACGGAACGTGACGTTCGCGACGAGCGGCTGGATCTACGGGCCGTCCCCTCGGGTGCGCGCGAAGACCTGGGCCGAGCCTCTTGTAAACTTGCTGACGGTAGCGTGTCCGAGCGGCCGAAGGAGCACGCCTCGAAAGCGTGTGAGGTGCAAGCCTCCGTGGGTTCAAATCCCACCGCTACCGCCAGCCTCACCAGGCGAAACGCTGAGCCTCTCGATCAGGGTGAGCCCGGCGGTCCTACTCTGGTGGCAAATGTGGTGGCAGTCGGCCCCCGGTCAGGCGTCCGGTGGCGGTCCGTCCGAGTCCTCGGCGGCGGAGGTGGCGGCCGGTGGATCGACCGGTGGTTTCCAGAGCAGGCCTCCCACCTGGTCGGCGACGTCGCGCCGGATCGCGGCAATGACGTGTTGGTAGCGGGCTGCCATGGCCGTGCTGGACCATCCCATCACCGACATGACGGTCCGTTCCGTCACCCCGAGCAGGAGTAGCACCGTGGCGGCGGTGTGCCGGGCGTCGTGCAGTCGCCGTTCCGCAACCCCCGCCCTGTCGAGGAGCTTCTTCCACTCGGTGTAATCGGTGCGCGGGTTCAGCGGCCTGCCGGTCGGAGTTGTGAACACGTAGCCCGATTCCTGCCAGAGATCACATGCGGCTTCGCGCTCGCGGCCCTGCTGCTCGCGGTGCCGGCGCAGCAGTGCCACCAACGGATCGGGCAGGCCCATTCCGCGCTTGCCCGCCCGAGATTTCGTGGCGGCCGTCTCGTCCCGGAGCGGGACCCGCTCCGGGCAGTGCCCGCCGTACTTGTGGCCGCACGGCGTCGTGCATCCGTGCTTCCACTTCGGCCGTAGCCGGCTACGCATCACCAGAAGTGTCCCGGCGTCGAGGTTGACATCCTCCCACCTGAGACCAAGTGCCTCGCCCTGCCGCAGACCGAGCGCGAGCGCGACGGCCCACCGCGCGCCATTCCGGCCCGAGTCGGCCTCGGCCAGGATCTTCGTCACCTCTTCCACCGAACACGGCTCGATCTCCTGGTCGTCCGGGCGGGGGGCGCGCGCGAGTACGGCCGGGTTCTCCGTGATGTGCTTCCGGCGCAACGCTTCGTTCAGTGCCGCCCGGATAGTCCGGTGTACCTGGTGCGCGCGGCCGGGCTTGGCGCCAGCGTTCACCATCTTCCGGTAGAGCCGCTCCAGGTGTTCCGGTTCCAATCGGTCGAGTCGGTGGGCGCCGATTCCGGGGATGAGGTGGACTCGGACCGCGACGTCGTACGCAGCGTGTGCATTTTCGGTGATCGCGGGCGGGGCGATGATGGTATCTAGCCAGTGTGTGAGCCATTGCTCGACGGTCCAGGCCTGACCGGCTCTGCGGACCCTGCCGTCGTCGCGGTCTCGTTCCAACCGCCGGACCTTTTCCGCGACGATGGTCTTGCTCTGGCCGCGCACATGCCTACGATCCGTTCGTCCGTTGTCCTTGACTCCTACCGTGACGTAGCCGTGCCAGGACCGGTCGGCGTAGCTGTAGTAGATGCTCGACCGGCCGTTCGCTGCGCGAGTCCGCCTCGCACCCGACATGGCTGCTCTCCTATCCGACATGGTCGGTGGACTGCTCGACGACCAGGCGTGCCGCGTAGCGAGCGACCGACTCGACGTGGACGCGCCGCAGGCGGCCGATCTTTACGGATTCGAGCTGACCCGAGCTGACCAGGGACGCCGCCTTGGTCTTGCCGATGCCGAGCGCTTGCGCCGCCTCCTCGACCTTCAGCAAGACCCGGGACGGCCGGTCGGCCGCCGTCGACTCCGGGGCCTCGCTGTGCGGCTCGGCTGCGGTGAGCAGCTGCGCGATCCGCCCCAGCAGGGCGACGAGCTCCGTAGCTCGAGGTTCCGCCGCGGGGGTTGTCATGGCGTCTCCGTTACGCATCGTGACTCCTTTTGCCGAGCGGCGGACGTGCCGTCCGGGTGGGCGGTGAGGTGGCGGTGTTTGTGGGGGCCGTGGGTGGCGTTTCAAACCGCTAAACCGCAGAAAACAGGGTCTGACCTGCGGGTTCGGTGCTGCGGTTTGGGTCGGGCGTGCGGTGTGCCAACCCGCAAACCGCTGCGGTTTGCGGTTTGCCGGGTCCGGCCTCGGGGTCAAACCGCATGATCGTCGGAGGGTGTCTGTGCTGGTCAGGTGGTGTGGGCTGCGGTTTAGCGGTTTGAGCGGTTTGTTCGAGGGGGGTCACGAGAACTCCGTCCGGTGGGGGTGGTCAGGTGGTGGTGTGGACCCAGTAGCGGCGGCCGTGGCCGTGGGGGTCGGTGACGCTGCGTAGGACGACGTCGGTGCGCCAGCGGTCGAGCTGTCCGGTGAGTCGGCGTCCGAGGCTGCGGACGGAGAGGGGTTGTCCGCTGGGTCGGAGGGGGAAGGTGCCGGCCCAGGGGTCGGTGGTGGCCCATCCGGTGGAGGTGTCGGTGCTGCGGCTGAGGTCGTGGGCGGTGACGTGTCGGTCGCC
>JBBSQN010000119.1:0-17717 GCA_038257875.1 Mycobacteriales bacterium | reverse complement strand
CCCCCCCCCCCCCCTCCCACGCGCGCGGGGGGCGAAACTCCCCGCCCCCGCGCTTTTTCCCCCGCACAGGGCCCGGAGGGCCATGCCGATCTATGTTTACCGGTGCGACTGCGGGCTGCGGTTCGAGCGGCTCGCGTCGTTCGACGATCCCGCGCCCGACTGTCCGGGGTGTGGGGGCGCGACCCGCAAGATCCCCGCCGGGTTCAGCCTGGGCGGCCAAGCCGACGCCGGGCTGGCCCAGGAGCAGATGCCGCAGACCTGGCGTGGGGTCTACCACGGCGACCGCGAGTACGTTACGCGCATGCAGCACCAGTGGGAGCGCCGCCAGCAGCTGGAGGCGCGGCACCCCGAACTGGCCGGGGACCAGCGCCCGATTCTCGCCCACGAGGGTCGCTTTCACGACGCGCCGTTGCGGGCCGGGGATCCGGCTCCCGGTGCCGGTGCGACGGGCCCGTCGTCCGCGGGCGGTTCCGCCTGAGGTGAGTACCGACGCACTGCCCCCTGACGTCACCGACCTGCACGCCGACCTGGCCGCGGCCGTCCGCGGTCGCGTCCGGTTCGATCCCGGCACGCGGGCGATGTACTCCGCGGACGCGTCGAACTACCGACGGGTGCCGATCGGCGTCGTCGAGCCGGTGGACACCGACGACGTCGAGGCGGCGATGGCGGTGTGCCGCACCCACGAGGTGCCGGTGCTGCCGCGCGGTGCCGGCACCTCCATCGCCGGCCAGGCCGTCAACACCGCTGTGGTGCTGGACTTCACCAAGCACCTGGGCGGGATTCTGGACATCGACCCCGAGGCGCGGACGGCGCGCGTCCAGCCCGGCCTCGTCCTCGACGCGCTGCGCGACGCCGCCCGCCCGCACGGCCTGACCTTCGGGCCCGACCCGTCGACGCACAACCGCTGCACCCTCGGCGGGATGATCGGCAACAACGCCTGCGGCTCGCACTCGGTGGCGTGGGGCAAGACCGTGGACAACGTGCACGCCCTCGACGTGCTCACCTATCGCGGTGAGCGCCTCGAGCTCGGCCGGGGCGAACCCGCCACCGGACATGTTCCGGACACGCTGCGCGGCCTGGCCGACCGGCTCGGCGGCGACGTCCGCGCGTCGTTTCCCGACCTGACCCGGCGGGTGTCGGGCTACAACCTCGACCAGCTGCTGCCCGAGCACGGGTTCGACCTGGCCCGGGCGCTGGTGGGCACCGAGGGCACTTGCGTCACGGTGCTGGGTGCGACCGTCGCACTGGTGTCGGCGCCGCCGGCCCGGGCGCTGGCCGTGCTCGGCTTCCCGGACGTCTACCTCGCCGCCGACCACGTGCCGGTGGTCCGCGAGCTCGGCCCGCTGACGATCGAGGGCATGGACGCCGGGCTGATCGCGGCGCTACGCGCGTCGAACCCGGCCGAGACCGCGTCCCGGGCCCTGCCCGAGGGGGCGGGTTGGCTCTATGTGGAGACCGGCGGGTCCACCCGGGCCGAGGCCGAGGCGGCGGCCCGGCAGGTCGTGCGTGCGATGCGGCCCTACGGCGCGACGAGCGTCGTGGTCGGCGACCCCGCGACGATGCGCGCCCTCTGGCGGGTCCGCGAGGACGGTTCCGGCCTCGTGACCCGCTCACCGGGCGGCGGCGAGGCGTGGCCGGGCTGGGAGGACGCCGCCGTGCCGCCGGAGCGGTTCGGTGCCTACCTGCGGGAGTTCGACGCGCTGCTCGCCCGGCACCGCCGCCGCGGTGCCTACTACGGCCACTTCGGCGACGGTTGCCTGCACGTGCGGATCGACTTCGACCTGCTCAGCAGGTCCGGGATCGCGGACTTCCGGACGTTCCTGGAGGAGGCCGCCGACCTGGCCGTGGCGCACGGCGGGTCGCTGTCCGGGGAGCACGGCGACGGCGCCGCGCGCGCCGAGCTGCTGCCCCGGATGTACCCACCGGAGATCATCGCCGGGTTCGCGGAGTTCAAGGGCATCTGGGACCCCGATGACCGGATGAACCCGGGCCGGGTGGTGCGGCCGGCGAAGCTCGACGACGACCTGCGGGTCTTCGTCGGGATGCCGACGATCCGCGACGAGCCGGTGCTGGCGTTCACCCACGATCGGGGCTCGTTCGCTCGTGCCACCCGGCGGTGCCTCGGGGTGGGCAAATGTGTCACGGAGCACGGCGGCGTGATGTGCCCGAGCTACCGGGCCACGGGCGAGGAGATGCACTCGACGCGCGGGCGCGCGCGGCTGCTGTTCGAGATGGCGAACGGCCAGGTGATCACCGGTGGTTGGCAGGCGCCGGAGCTGGCGGAGGCGCTGGACCTGTGCCTGTCCTGCAAGGGGTGCAAGCGGGACTGCCCGGTCGGCGTGGACATGGCCGCGTACAAGACCGAGTTCCTCGCCCAGCGCTACCGCGGGCGGCTGCGACCGGCCGCGCACTACGCGATGGGCGCGCTCCCGCGCTGGCTGCGGCTGATCGGACGGCTCCCGGCGCGCGCGGTCGACGCCCTGAACGCCGCGGCCCACACCCCGCTGGGCGCCGTGGCGAAGAGAATCGCCGGCATCACCCCGCAGCGTCCGATCCCGATGCTCGCCCGGCGACCCTTCACCGCGATCGCCCGCCGCGCGGTTCGTGGAGCGCGCGGGCGGGTGCTGCTGTGGCCCGACACGTTCACCAACCACTTCGACCCCGGGATCGCCGCGGACGCGGTCGCCGTGCTGGAGGTGCTCGGTTACGCCGTGGAGCTGCCCCCGCGCGCGGTGTGCTGCGGGCTCACCTGGACCTCCACCGGCCAGGTCGACGCCGCCCGCCGGGTGCTGCGTCGCAGCCTGCGCACGATCGAGCCGTGGCTGTCCGCGGGTGTCCCCGTCGTCGGCCTGGAGCCGTCCTGCACGGCGGCGCTGCGCGCGGACGTCCCGGAGCTGCTGCCCGGCGAGCCCCTCGCGGCGGCGCTGGCCACCGGGGTGCGCACGTTCGCGGAGCTGCTCGCACCGCACGTCGACGAGCTGCGGGGTGCCGTCGTGGAACCCGGGCAGCGGGCGCTGGTGCAGGTGCACTGCCACCAGCACGCGGAGCTCGGTGTCGAGGCGGATCGTGCGGTCCTGGCCGCCCTGGGCGTCGAGGCCGAGGTGCTCGACTCCGGCTGCTGCGGGCTCGCCGGCAACTTCGGGTTCGAGAAGGGCCACTACGCGGTGTCGATGGCGTGTGCCGAGCGGGTCCTGCTGCCCGCGGTGCGCTCGGCCGACCCGGAGGTGGCCGTGCTGGCCGACGGCTTCAGCTGCCGCACGCAGCTCCGCCAGGCCGGCATGCGCGAGCCGGTGCACCTCGCGCAGCTGGCCGCCCGCGCTCTCGGGGTGCACGCCGGTCGCCGCGACGCCGCCGGCCGGGACTGACGGCGCGCCCGATTCCGACCCCGGGACTGCGGGCTCGTCCCCGATCGCCTACCGTCGGTCGGCATGCTGGCAATCACCGATACAGCTGCCGAAGCCATCAGGTCCCTGACCGCCGACGCCGAGATCCCGGAGGGAGGGGGGCTACGCATCGCGGCGCCCAGCCCCGACCAGGGCCTTGAGCTCTCGCTCGCCCCGCAGCCCGCGGCGGACGACGTGGTGCTGGCAGGTGAGGGCCTCAGCGTGTTCCTCGAGCCGGTAGCCGCCGAGGTGCTCGACGACAAGGTGCTCGACGTGCAGCAGGTCCCGGCCGACGACGGCAGCCAGGAGCTGCGCTTCGCCATCGGACCGCAGGCCGAGCCGGAGGACTGACCGACCCCCCGACCGACTCCGAGCACCACAACACCCCGACCGGGCCCGCCGTCCTTACGGCGGGCCCGGCTCACGTTCCGGGTCGGCTCGAGCGGGCGGCTACGCGACCAGGTCTGCCAGCTTCTCCGCGACCTGCGCCAGGCTCGGGTTCGTCGCTGTCGTGTCATCGGGGAAGCGGACGACCGGGACGGTCTGGTTGCCGCCGTTGACGCCCTCCACGAAGCTCACGGCATCCGGGTCACGCTCGATGTCGATCTCGCGATAGTCGATGCCGGCCTGGTCCAGCTGCATCTTGAGTCGCCGGCAGTAGCCACACCACGGTGTGGAGTACATCGTCACCTGAGCCATGTCGGGTCCAACCATCCGCCGAGCGCGTGTCTTCCCCGGCTCCAATGCCAGGATGGCGCGGTGCGCACGCCCCCCTGCGAAGCCCCGGAGTCCGGTCTCGACGACGAGCAGCTCACCGCGGTCACGGCCCCGCGCGGTCCGGTGTGCGTGCTCGCGGGCGCGGGCACCGGCAAGACCCGCACCATCACCCGGCGCGTCGCCCACCTCGTGCGCACTGGCCACGTCGCGCCAGGGCAGGTTCTCGCCGTCACGTTCACCGCGCGGGCGGCCGGCGAGATGCGCACCCGGTTGCGCACACTCGGCGTCGCCGGGGTGCAGGCCCGCACGTTCCACGCCGCCGCGCTGCGCCAGCTGCGCTACTTCTGGCCCCGTGTGGTGGGCGGTGACCAGTGGCAGCTCCTGGAAGCCAAGCTGCGCTTCGTCGGGCAGGCCGCGGCGCGGGCCAAGGCCGGCACCGACGCCGCTTCCCTGCGTGACCTGGCCGGGGAGATCGAGTGGGCCAAGTCCGGCCTCGTCACCCCCGACGGGTACCCGGCCGCAGTCGCCGCGCGCCGCCGCGCCACCCCCGGCCCGGCCGAGCAGGTGGCGCAGGTCTACGCGGGCTACGAGGCGCTCAAGAACCGCGCGCAGCTGCTCGACTTCGACGACCTGCTGCTGTACACCGCCGCCGCGCTCGAGGAGCACACCGACGTCGCGCAGGAGTTCCAGGAGCGCTACCGCTGCTTCGTCGTCGACGAGTACCAGGACGTCACGGCGTTGCAGCAGCGCGTGCTCGACGCGTGGCTCGGCGGCCGCGACGATCTCACCGTCGTCGGCGACGCCAACCAGACGATCTACACCTTCGCCGGCGCCACCCCGCGCTACCTGCTCGAGTTCCCGCGCCGGTTCCCCGAGGCGGTCCTCGTGCGGTTGCGGCGCGACTACCGGTCCACCCCGCAGGTGGTCGCCGTGGCCAACACGCTCATCGGCTTCGCGCGCGGACGGGTCGCGGGCACCCGGTTACAGCTCGTGGGGCAGCTCCCGGTGGGCCCGGAGCCGGAGCTTACCGAGCACGACGACGAGCCCGCCGAGGCCGCGGCCGTCGCGGCGCAGATCGCGCGCCTGGTCGCCGACGGCACCCCGCCCAGCGAGATCGCGGTGCTCTTCCGGATCAACGCCCAGTCCGAGGTCTACGAGCAGGCGCTCACCGCGCTCGGCGTGCCCTACCAGGTGCGCGGCGGTGAGCGGTTCTTCTCCCGGCCGGAGGTGCGCCGCGCCATGACGGTCCTGCGTACTGCCGCGGGACGGGCGGGCGAGCCGCCGGCGGCGCCGCTGGTCGACGCCGTCCGCGCGGTCCTCGTGCCCGCCGGCCTCACCCCCGAGCCCCCCGACGGTGCCGGGCAGCGGGCCCAGTGGGAGTCGTTGCGCGCGCTCGTCGAGCTGGCCGAGGAGCTCGTCGCCGTCGAGCCTGAGGCCGATCTGCGCCGCTTCTGCGCCGAGCTCGACACCCGGGCCGAGGCCGCGCACCCGCCCACAGTGCAAGGCGTCACGCTCGCCTGCATACACGCGGCCAAGGGCCTGGAGTGGGACGTCGTGTTCCTCGTCGGGCTCGCCGACGGCACGCTGCCGATCCAGCACGCCGACGGCGACGACGAGGCGATCGAGGAGGAGCGCAGGCTGCTCTATGTCGGCATCACCCGCGCCCGGCGCCGCTTGCTGCTGTCGTGGGCGCTGTGCCGCCAGCCCGGCGGTGCCCGGCGACGGCGGCGCAGCCGGTTTCTGCACGGGTTGCTCCCGGAGCGGCCCCCCGCGTCGCGGGTGGCCGACGGCGCCCGCCGCGGCGGCGCGAAGCCCCGCTGCCGGGTCTGCGGATCGGTCCTGATCGGCCCGGACGCGGCGAAGCGTCGCCGCTGCGCCGACTGTCCGTCTGATGTGGACGTGGAGCTGCTGGACCGGCTCAAGGGCTGGCGGAGCGCGGAGGCCAAGCAGCAGCAGGTCCCGACCTACGTCGTGTTCGCCGACGCCACCCTGACGGCCATCGCCGAGCAGCGACCGGTCGACGACGCGACGCTGGCGCGGATCCCCGGCATCGGCGCGCACAAGCTCGACCGGTACGGGCCTGCGGTGCTGGCGCTCGTCGCCGACGGGGACACCTCGGCAGGTTGATCGAGGAAGTTTTCCCCTAAATCGGTTGTGCGTCCGGTCAGAGTATCTCTACCGTGAGGTATCTGACGGCCGCGCCAGCGTGTCTTCTACTGCGAACCGAGTTTCGGAGGGGGTGCCAAAGATGGTCACGATGACTGCCCTCGTTGAGATCCACGGCACCCGTCCGCGGGTCGAGTTCGCGATCCCGACGTACGCGTGCGCATGGAAGCAGCGTCCGTCGGTGCCCGCCCTCGGCATCGTCACCTCGGGTAACCGTCCCACCGACAACAGCACAGGTGTGTCCGCACTGCAGAGTCGCCATCGATAGGCGACCCTGCCACCGGCCGAAGTCACCGGGCCGCGGACCCCACACCTGGGATCCGCGGCCCTTTTGTTTGTCCTGCCTGATCACGACCCCTCTGGGAGGTAGAGGTGTTAGTCAGATCAGTTCCGTCCGACGGCGGAGCGATCAGTTCCGACCCGTTCGGTGGCGACCTCGCCGCCGAGTTGAACCTGCCGTGCCGCTCCGACGACGCCGACCTGTGGTTCGCCGAGGCTCCCGCAGAGCTGGAGCGGGCCAAGGCGCTGTGCGGTCACTGCCCGATCCGGGCCGCGTGCCTGGCCGGTGCACTGCGCCGGGAAGAGCCCTGGGGGGTCTGGGGTGGCGAGATCTTCGAGCACGGTGTCGTCATCGCGCGTAAGCGGCCCCGTGGCCGTCCGAGCAAGGCCGACCTGGCCCGGGACCGCGCGTTCGCCGCGGCCGCGTCCGCCTGATCTCGGTTCCCGCCCGACCCCGACGAGTGACTGGAGACCCGATCCCGATGATCAACCTCACGAGCTGCCCCGTTGCCACCCCGCGACCAGCGGTCTGGGACCGAGAGGGAACTGCGATGTTGCTCCATGAAGCCCTGGCCCGATCCCGACAAGACGAGGCGGAACAGGCGGCCCGCCAGTTCGCGCTGGCGCGCCGCCTCACCGCAGGCCGTCGGTGGGCTCGGCTCGCCGGGTTCGCTGCCCGGCGCGCCGCCCGCGCGCGTGCCCGGGTCGATAAGGCCCTGCTCGACCCTCGTCCGGGCAGGGGTGCGGCTCCCGCGCCGCACTGAACCGGCCTCGCGACGGCGCCGGCGTGCTCGGGTTCGGGCGCGCCGGCGCTCAGCCGTGCCGGTCGGCCGGCTTGTCGGCGGCGTCGAAGATCCACGGCTGCCAGCGTCGGACGATTCCGCGCAGCCCGACGTCGGCGTCGAGCTGGCACAGCACGCCGAGGGTGCCCAGCGTCACGCGGTGTACGAGCAGGTACTGCGGTGGCAGGTTCAGCTCCCGGCCGGTGCTGAACTGCGGGCTGCGCAGATCGCCCACGCGCTCGGCCTGGCTCTGCAGCCAGCGCCGGTTGAAGCGGAACGTCTCGGTGCGCAGCGGTTCGGCGAACGGCGCCAGGTAGGCCACCACGTCCTCGCCGTCGATCGTCGAGCCCGCGCGGACGAACCCCTCGTCGCGCAGGAGCGCGAGCAGCTCGGCCGGCTGGTTCTCCAGGGCCAGGCGCGTCATCACCGACAGCGGGCGGGGCAGGCCGTCGGGAAGCCGCGCCACGGCGCCGTAGTCGATCACCATCAGGCGGCCGTCGGCAAGCACCTGGAAGTTGCCGGGGTGCGGGTCGGCGTGCAGCAGGCCCACCCGCGCCGGGGCGGAGTAGTGGAACTCCGACAGCAGGGCGGCGGCGGTGTCGCGCTCGGCCTGGGTGCCGGTGCGGATCACGTCGGAGAGCTTCCGTCCGGCGACCCATTCGGTGACCATCGCCCGCGGCGCCGACGCGACCACGCGGGGGACCTTGACCATGTCGTCGCCGTCGAAGGCCGCCGCGAAGATGCGCTGGTTCTCGGCCTCGTCGCGGTAGTCCAGCTCCTCCTCCATGCGCTCGCGCAGCTCGGCGATCAGCGGCTTGATCTCCAGCCCGGGCACCAGCGGCTGCATCACCCTGCTCATCCGCGACAGCTGGCGCAGGTCCGACCGCAGCGCCTCCTCCGCTCCCGGGTACTGCACCTTGACGGCGACCTCGCGCCCGTCGTGCCAGACCGCGCGGTGCACCTGACCGATGCTCGCGGCCGCGGCGGGGATCTCGTCGAACTCCCGGAAACGCCCGTGCCAGCCCCGGCCGAACTGCTCGGCCAGCATCCGGTGCACGTCGGCGGTGGGCATCGGGGGCGCGGCAGACTGCAGCTTGACCAGGGACTCGCGAAACGGCGCCGCGTAGGCGTCGGGGATGGCCGCCTCGAACACCGACAGCGCCTGGCCGAACTTCATGGCCCCGCCCTTGAGCTCGCCGAGCACGGCGAACACCTGCTCGGCGCTCTTGGCCAGCAGCCCGGCCGCGATCTCGTCGCCGTCGCCACCGAGCCGCCGCCGACCCCATCCGGCGGCGGCTCGACCTGCCACCCCGAGCGGGAGACCGGCGAGCTTTGCGGTGCGTGCCGCGGTCCGCCGCGGGATGTCCGTCACGCCTTGATTGTGTCCCCATCGCGGCGTCCCGCGCTCGTCGCATTTTCCGTGACGCGCTCCACTGGCGCTCTCTGCGTCGCCGCCCGGCACCAGCACTCGGGCAGCGGCACCCAGGTGCGGCGCACCAGCGTGCCGGCCGTCGGATCCAGCTCCAGGGTGGCCTCGAGCGCCGGTGGGGAGGGAATCGGCCCGCCCGCCGCCGCGTCGAGGGCGGCGAGGGCCTGCGCGGTGGCCAGGGCAACTGTCGCCGCGGTGCACGCCGGGTCGGCTCGACCGGGTCGCCCGACGAGCTGTGCCGCGATGGTCGGCCACCCCGCATCCCGCGCGCAGCGGTGCAGCTCCAGGCAGCTGAGGCAGGCCGTGCGGCCGGGCAGCACGAGCGGTCCGACGACGCCGACGCCGTCTCGCAGGCGGGCCGGCAGGTGCGCGGTCCCGGTGGCGTGTAGCTGCGCCACTCGCATGGGCTCGGGCGCGAGGGCGTCGGCGAGCACCACGAGGTCGGCGACCGAGCGCAGCGGCGGTCGGCCGGTGCCTGCGGTCGGGCAGAGCCTGCGCAGGGCGGCGTCGGTGGCGGCGAGCCGGTCGTGGCCGCGGTCGGCGTCCAGGTACCCGGTGCCGAGATCGCCCGCGAGCACGGTTCCAGTGGTCTCGGTGTGCACGGTGCCCACTCCGGCGTGGGCGAGGCCGACGGCGATCCCTACCGCGAGCGGCCCGTCGCCGGCGACGACGACCGTGGCGTCTGCGCGGTGTCGCGCCCGCCGCGCCGGCCCCGCGGCGTCGACGACCGCTCCGGCCTCGACGAGCTCGGCCAGCAGGGCTTCCGCCGCGCCGGCGTCGGCGCCGCGCCGGACGACCCGCTCGACGAGCTCGGCCCGCGGGACCGGGCCGTCGAGCTCGTCGAGCATCTCCGCGAGCACCGGCGGGAGGTCGATCACCGCGAGGGCCACGGCCGGGTCGAGGCCGAGTAGCCGGGCGCCGGCGCCGAGCCGGAGCACCGCGCGGTGCGGTGGCAGGCGGAGCGCGGCGGGCAGGACAGGACGGGACTGGGTCGGGTGCATCAGCCGATGGTCCACTCCGGGCCGCGCCGTCGCATCCGGCTGTCCACAGGTCTGTCGCTACCTGTGGACAGCGGCTCCAGGACCGGTCCGGTCGTCAGCCGGTGGGGGCCGGACCGCTCCCGGTCGCCGGGCCCGGGCCGTCGGCCTCCGGGTCCTCGGCTGCCTCCGTGCCCGCGAGCTTCTCCAGCTCCGCGATCGGGTCGCTGATCTCGGTCCGCCCGACGAACGCCGCCGGGTCCTCGAGGTCATCAGCGGACGGGATGAGGTCGGGATGTGCCCACAGCGCGTCTCGACCGTCGATCCCGCGCTGCTCGCCGAGCAGTCGCCACAGCTCGGCAGCCGCGCGCAGCCGCCGCGGCCGCAGCTCGAGGCCGACGATCGTGGCGAAGGTCTGCTCGGCCGGCCCGCCCGAGGCGCGCCGGCGACGCAGCGTCTCGCGCAGCGCGTCGGCGCCGGGAAGCCGATCGCCCACCGCGGTGGCGACGACCGCGTCCACCCAGCCCTCGATGAGCGCGAGCAGCGTCTCCAGCCGGGCGAGCGCCGCCTTCTGCTCGGGTGTGGTCTCCGGCTCGAACATGCCGGACTGGATGGCCTCCTCGATCGCCCCCGGGTTCGACGGGTCGATGCCGCGGGCGAGCTCCTCGATGCGCGAGGTGTCGACGCGGATGCCGCGGGCGTACTCCTCGACGGTGCCCAGCAGCCGTTCCTTGAGCCATCCCACGTGCGCGAACAGGCGGTGATGGGCCGTCTCGCGGGCCGCGAGGAAGATCATGACCTCGCTGGCGGGCCGGTCGAGGTCCGCCGTGAACTTCTCGACGTTCTCCGGCAGCAGCGCCGCGACCCCGTCCGGGCCCACGGGGACGCCGATGTCGGTGGAGGTCAGCACCTCGGCGGCGAGCTGCGCCAGGCCGTTGCCCAGTTGGCTACCGAACGCGAGCCCGCCCATCTGACCGAGCATCGCCAGCATCGGACCTGCGGCCGAGCGGACCTCCTCGGGCAGGCCCTCGACCCATGCCCCGGACACGCGTTGCGCGACGGGGTCGCACAACCGCTTCCACGTGGGCATGCTCGCGGTGACCCACTCGCTCGCCGACCAGGCGGCGGTCTCGGTGGCCCCGGCCGGGAAGTCGGTGGCGGGGTCGAGCCACAGTTCGGCGAGCTGGACCGCGTCGCTCACCGCCGTGCGCTGGGCCTCGGTGAGCGAGGAGGTGGTAGCCGCCAGCTGTTGCTGGGCGAGCTGCGCGGCAAGGTCGTAGTTGACCGGGCCCTCGCCGGTGTTCTGCGCCTGGCTGAGCATCTGCCCGAGCTGGGTGAGCATCTGGCCCAGCTGGCTGACGTCGAACCCCCCCGGCCCGCCCGCGCCACCAGGCATCCCGGGCAGGCCCGGGAACCCGCCCATACCCGGCAGACCACCCAACCCGAACGGGTCCTGCGGGCCGTTGTCCGAGGGGGGGTCGGGCTCTCGGTCCTTGTCGCGGTCACGGTCGGCGGGCCCGAAGCCGAACGGGTTGTCGGTCATGGCTCCACCGTACGCGGAGGCGGCGCTGCTGTGACGCCCTCAGCAGCCGATCGGTACCTCACCGGCGCGTAGGGTGTCCAGGCTCGCCACCGCTCCCGGGAGGTCGGCGACCTTCACCAGCTGAAGGCCGTCGGGCGCTGTCGCCGCGGCCTCCGCGCAGTTCTCGGCCGGGACGAGAAACGTGGTCGCACCGGCGTCGAAGGCAGCGAGCATCTTGAACGGGATGCCGTCGATCGGCCCGACTGCACCGGTCGATCCGATCGTGCCGGTGCCGGCGACGAACCGCCCTCCGGTGAGTTCGCCCGGGGTGAGTTTGTCCACCACGGCCAGCGCGAACATCAGACCCGCCGACGGTCCGCCGATGTCGCCGAGGGAGATGACAACTTCGTCGTCCACGGCCGGCCGGGCAGCCGGGATGAGCCCCAGGGCGCCCTGCGGGCCGTCGGATCTGGCTCCCAACGTGACGACGGCGTGCTGGGGTGCCGAGTCGCCGCGTCGGAAGCGCACCGGGATCTGCTGCCCCGGGCGGGTGTCGGCCAGCGTCTCGGGCAGGTCGCGGTAGGTGGTCAACCGGTGCCCGGCCACCTCGATCAGCACGTCCTTGGCCTCGAGGATCCCCGCCGAGGGCGAGTCGTCTTTGGTCAGTTCCTCGACGACAATCGTCGTGGGCAGGCCCAGGTAGCCCAGCGCGGCACCCTCCGCGTTGGCCTGGGAGTCGGCGAACTGGCGTTGGTTGCGTTCGGCGACCTCCTCGTCGGAGACTCCCGGAGGGAACACGGAGTCTCGCGGGATGATCCGGTAGTCGCTCAGCACCCACCGCCACAGCGTGTCGACCGTGGTCAGCCGGTCGGTGACGCTGACGGTCGTCATGTTGAGATGACCGGACGTGGGATAGGTCGGAAGATCCCGAATCGCGACGACCTCCGTGCCCTTGACCTGGCCGAGGGTGTCGAACGTTGGCCCGCGACCGATCGCGACGAACGGCACCGGCGTCGTCCCGCCGACCACGATGAGGCCGACCAGGAGCGTCAGCCCTACCAGCAGGGTCTCCGCCCGACGGCTCACGGTCATGCAGACTACGGTGGCGCGTTCGGATTCCGGTCGACCCCTGCACGGGTACCGGAGCACGCATCCGTCCGTGACCCGGGCGCGGCGAACGGGGGGATCGGACGAAGCGGGCGAATCGTATGCGGACCGCGCCCGCGGGCCCCCGAGGGCCGTCCGTACAGTTGGCAGCGCAGGGCGCGCCGTCGGGCCAGGTGGAGCAGATGATCGGGCAGTTCGGGTCATCGCAGCATCGGGCCGGCGCGGGCGTCCGGCGTCCGAACCCCTAGTCACTGGAGCGTGCCCTGTGGCCATGCGGCCCCCGGTGGGACCCCCGACGCTGACCCGCCGTACCCGGATCCTGCTCGTCGCAGCGGGTATTCTGGTGCTGTTGTTGCTGGGGGGCTCCCGGCTGATCAACTTCTACGTCGACTGGCTGTGGTTCGGTGAGGTCGGCTTCCGGGGCGTGTTCACCACGGTGCTGTTCACGCGCATCGTGCAGTTCCTGGTCGGTGCCCTGCTGATCGGCGGCATGGTCGCGCTGTCGCTGTGGATCGCCTACCGGTCGCGGCCGGTGTTCGTCCCCGTCACCGGGCCCGAGGACCCGATCGCCCGCTACCGTACGGTGATCATCCAGCGGTTGCGGCTGTTCGCCATCGGCATCCCGGTGGTCATCGGGCTGTTCGCGGGCCTTGCGGCGCAGGGCGACTGGCAGACCGTCCAGCAGTTCCTCAACGCCACGTCGTTCGGTATCCCCGACCCCGAGTTCGGCATCGACGTCAGCTTCTACGCGTTCCAGCTGCCGTTCTACCGGTACCTGCTGGACTGGCTGTTCTTCGCCGTCGCGCTCAGCTTCATCGTCGCGCTGATCACCCACTACATCTTCGGCGGCATCCGGCTCACCGGCCGCGCCGGCCAGGTCTCGGCGGCGGCTCGTGCCCAGCTGGCCGTGCTCGCCGGGGTGTTCGTGCTGCTCAAGGCGGTGGCGTACTACCTCGACCGGTACGAGCTGCTGTTCTCCGACCGCAAGGAAATCTTCACCGGCGCCACCTACACCGATCTCAACGCGGTGCTGCCGGCGAAGCTCATCCTGCTGTTCATCTCGATCATCTGTGCCGCGGCCTTCTTCGGTGCGGTGTTCCGGCGCAACCTGCAGCTCCCGGCGATCGCGACGGCGCTGCTGGTGCTGTCGAGCGTGCTGATCGGTGCGGCGTGGCCGGCGGTGCTGGAGCAGTTCGTCGTCGCGCCCAACGCGAACGAACGCGAGTCGGTGTCTATCGGGCGCAACATCGAGGCCACCCGACAGGCCTTCGGGATCGGCGACGACACGGTCACGGAGGTTCCCTACAGCGCCGCGTCGGAAGCCACGCCCGCCGAGGTCCGTAACGACACCGCGACCGTGCCGAACATCCGGCTGCTCGACCCGGCCAAGATCTCCGCCACGTTCACCCAGCTCCAGCAACGCCGCACGTTCTTCGGGTTCCCCGACAAGCTCGACATCGACCGCTACCAGGTGGACGGCGCACTGCAGGACTACGTGGTCGCGCTCCGCGAGCTCGACAGCAGCGGCCTGGCCGGCAACCAGCAGGACTGGATCAACCGGCGGCTGGTGTACACCCACGGCAACGGGATCGTCGTCGCACCGGCCAACCGGCTCAACGCCCCGCTCGAGGACTCCGGTGGGCAGGGTGGCCTGCCGATCTTCACCAGCATCGACCTGACTGCCCCACCGGACGTGCCGGCGAGCCTTCAGGTGCAGGAGCCGCGGGTGTACTACGGCGAGCTCATCGACGGCTACTCCATCGTCGGCTCCCCGGAAGGGGTGGCGGCGCCGCCGTTGGAGTACGACTCCGACACCGAGCGCTCCACTTACGAGGGCCGGGGCGGTGTGCCGGTCGGCAGCTTCGTCAACCGGATGGTGTTCTCGTTGCTCTACGGCGAGCGCAACATCCTGTTCAACAACTCGATCAACGAAGACTCGAAGATCATGTACGTTCGGGATCCGAGCGATCGGGTGCAGGCCGTGGCCCCGTGGCTCACCCCCGACACCGACCCGTACCCGGCCGTGGTCGACGGGCGGATCACCTGGATCGTCGACGGCTACACCACGCTGGAGAACTATCCCTACAGCGAGCGCACATCCTTGGGTGAGGCCACAGCGGACGCGCTCGGCCAGCAGCGGTTCGACCCCAGCCAGAACGTCAGCTACCTGCGCAACTCGGTGAAGGCCACGGTCGACGCCTACGACGGTACGGTCAAGCTGTACGCGTTCGACGAGTCCGATCCGGTGCTGCAGACCTGGATGAAGACCTTCCCCGGGACGGTGCAACCCGAGGCGGCCATCAGCGCTGGTCTGCGTGCACACTTCCGGTATCCGGAAGACCAGTTCAAGGTGCAGCGCGAGCTGCTCACGCGCTACCACGTCGACAACCCCAGTGAGTTCTTCGGCGGGGTGTCCTTCTGGGACGTGTCCTCCGATCCCACGTCCCAGACCGGCAGCGGTCCGGGCGCGACCGGAGCGCCGCAGCCGCCGTACTACATCCTCGCCGGGAAACCGGGGGAGGCGGGGCAGACCCTCCCGAGCTTCCAGCTGACCAGCGCATTGGTGTTCCAGGAGCGGGAGTTCCTGTCCGCGTACATGTCGGCCAGCTCGGATCCGGAGACCTACGGTCAGATCACCGTCCTGCGACTACCCCCGGATACTCAGACGTTCGGACCGCAACAGGTGCAGACGCGGTTCCTGGGCTCGCCGGAGGTCAGCGAGCAGCTCAACATCCTGCAGCGGAACCAGACCACGATCGACTACGGCAACCTGCTGACGCTGCCGGTAGCCGGTGGTCTGGTGTACGTCGAGCCGGTCTACATCGAACGGGCCAACCAGGAGTCGAGCTACCCACAGGTGGCCCGCGTGCTGGTGTTCTACAACGGCCGGGTCGGTTACGACGCCAACCTGTCGGTAGCGCTGGACGAGGCCGTCGGACCGGGAGCAGGAGCCGGGGCCACCCCGTTGCCGGGCGCCACGCCACCGACCCCCGACGCGGGCGCAGTGCCTCCACCTCCCAGCACGGGTGGAGCGGTGAACCCTGAGATCACCACCGCCGCAGCCGCGATCCAGAGTGCGATTACCGATCTCCGGGCAGCCAACCAGAGTGGAGACTTCGCGGCCCAGGGGCGGGCGCTCGCAGCGCTCGACGCCGCCGTGCAGCAGTTCCAGCAGGCCAACGGCCAGGCACCGGCTCCCGCACCAGCGGCTCCTGCCCCGGGTGGTTGACCCCCTTGGTCGAGACCTGCCCCGCGGATCACCCGGATCCGCGGGGCAGGTCTCGTTTCGCAGTGCTTGCGATCGGATCTGACGTTGCTCCGGCGGGTCGTGGCGGCGTCCGTCCGCCGCCTATCGCCACACTGCGAGCCCCGGACGCCATGGAGTATCTCGGTGTGGATGGTGTGGAGCTCGGCTGCGCGACCGGTCCCCGCGTCCCCGCGGTGCCCCCGGGTGGAGGCGGGTTGGAGGTCGGTGTAGTGTTGTCAACAGCAGGACAGCAACGCGGGGTGGAGCAGCTCGGTAGCTCGCTGGGCTCATAACCCAGAGGTCGTAGGTTCGAATCCTACCCCCGCTACCAGCGGAAACGGGCTCGGTCGCCTCGGCGGACCGGGCCCGTTTCGCGTCTGTGTGCAATGAGATGTGCAATGGGTTCCCCTTCATCGGGTGTCCGTGTCGTCGAGGTCGGCGAGGATGACCGTGGCGAGGGTGTGGGCGACCTCGCGGTCTGCGGCGGCGTCACCGTGCATGTAGGTGGCCATCGTGAAGCCGACCGAGGAGTGCCCGACGCGGCGGCTCAACGCCTTGGTGTCGACGTTCGCGGCGCGGCCGGCGGTCGCGTAGCTGTGCCGGACGTCGTGCAGCCGGATGCGGGGCAGGCCCGCGGCGGCGGCGATGCGGTTGAACCGGGTGGTGATCGTGTCCGGGTGCGGTGGCCGGCCGTCCTCCCAGCAGAACAGCAAGTCGTGATCCTGGTAGTCCTCGCCGACCACGGCCCGTTCCGCGTCGAGCAGCCGCACGTGCGTGCGCAGCAGCGCCACGGTGTAGGGGTCCAGGGCGATGGTGCGGCGGCTGTCGTCGGACTTGCCGTCCTCGGTGATGACTTTCCCGTCGATGACGACGCGTGTCGCGTGCACGGTGAGGGTCTGAGCGTCGAGGTCCAGGCCGTGCCGGGTCACGGCCGCGAGCTCGCTGCGGCGCATCCCGGTGGTGGCCTCCAGGACCCACAGCGGGAAGAACCGGTCGCCGCGGGCGGCGCGAAGGAACGCGGCGAGCTGCGCGACGGTCCAGGTGGTGCGTGTCGTGCGCGGGACGCGTGGCGGGTTGGCGTCGGCGACGACGTTGCGGCGGACGTACTGCCAGCGGGTGGCGTCCTCCCACACGCGGTGCAGCATGCGGTGGATGTTGACCACCGTCTTGGCGGCGAGCCCCTGCCCTTGGTCGTCGTGGGCCTTCACCCTGCCCGATTCGAGGAGCCGGTTGTACAGCGCGTCGAAGACGCCGGAGTCGAGGTCCTGGGCGCGGCGGTCTCCGATGTAGGGGTAGACGTAGTAACGGGCGTAGTTGCGGTAGTTGGCGTCCATGCTCGGCTTGATGGAGTGGCGCCGCCGCGTCATCCATTCCTCGATCAGCGCCCGCACGGTGCGCTTGTCGGTGCGGACGTGGCGGCCGTTGTCGTGGTCGGCCATCGCGACGTGGCACGCCGCCCAGGCCTCCTTCTCGGTCCGGAACCCGCTCTTGGTGATCTGCGGCCGGCGGCCGGTGAGAGGGTCCGGGATGCCGTAGAAGAGGTACTGATAGGCGTTGCGGATCTTCCGGACGTGGCCCTTCATGCCACGCCGGTGCTGAGTTGCGCGCGGAGTCGGTCGCGGTGGATGAACACCCGCCCACCGAGCCGGGTGACGGGCAGCAGCTCGTCTGCGGCGTAGCGGTAGGCCGACGACCGGCTGATGCCGAGCACCTCCGCGGCGCGGGGTACCGGGATGAGTAGGGGTAGGTCGGTGAAGATCTCGTCGAGGCTCATGGGTTGCTCTCCATGGTGAGTTGGGTGCAGGTCCTGTGGCGGGGCGTAGGCATCACCGGTGGCCTCGCCGGCGGTCGTGTAGGTCGGCCTCGGCGAGCTGCGCCGGTGTCGGCTCGGGTGGGGGCTGGTGCCGGCCGTCGGCGGTCCAGGCCGCGGCGATCTGTGCGGTCGCGTCGGCGAGGGGCGCGGCGGCCGGGGGGTGGGCGTGTTCGGCGCCGGCGGTGTGCAGGGCCAGCTCACAGCCCCCCACCTCGCCGCGGAGGCGTTTGACGACGCCGGGGCGTTGGCGGTCGTGCCAGTCCCCGGCGCGGGTCCAGGAGGCGTCGGTGTCGGT
>JBBSQN010000118.1:0-17950 GCA_038257875.1 Mycobacteriales bacterium | reverse complement strand
TGCGCCTGGTCTGCTGTCCGACGGGCATAACGCCAGTTCAACGCCATCTCTCGACATCCCGAGTGATCGCTGCCCGATCACATCAGACAGCCGGTCATCTCAACTGTGATCTTGACACGGATTCCGGAGGTCTGAGGCTCACGCTGCGACTCGAACACAAACGTCCAGGGTGTCGTCTGGAACCGGAATACCGTGCCCGGTTTCGCCTGTGCGGTGTTGAAGGTCGGCCGAAGCACGATCGCCGAGCAATGCCACCAAGTGGCAGGCGAACCTCAGTAGAGCGACTCAAGCTGACGAGCTCCCGGGCTGCAAGCACGGTCCCGGGACTCGTCCGCGTTGTGTCCTCGCGCAGCGCATCCACCAGCGCCTCCCGCGCGGGAGGGTTGTCTTACGTCATAGTGCTCGAATGGGGGACTCGCGGGGGCTGGGTCAGGTGGGGAGGAGGGCGGCGTGCAGGCGGTCGTAACCCAGCACCGGGGCGAGGCTGCGCTGCAGCACCAGCTGCAGGTCCAGCGCCCGCACCTGACCGCTCGCCGGGTCGTACACCCGCCAGCCGCCGCGATGCAGACCCAACGCCAGTACGTAGTGCCGCGGCACGAACCGACCGAGGAGCAACGGCACGGGCCGACCCGCCAGGAGCGCAGCGGTCACCGCGTTGAGCACATCGGTGACGTCGGCTGTGGACACGTCGTCCACCAGCCGCACGTGATAGGGCCGCGCACCGGGCACGTGGCGCCGCAGCCATGCGGCCATGCCCCACGGGGTGGTGCCGAGCGCCTGCGGCCAGAACCGCCTGGACTCCCGGTGCACCTGCCGCTGCCGGGCGTCGTACCGGGCGCCGAAACCGGCCGCCCCGGCAGCCCCCTCACCGTCGAGACGACGTACCTCCGCCGTATTCGCCCATGCGGCGAGCGCGACGAGTACGGCGCTGCCGCACGTCGTACCATCCACCTGATCGAGCCGGACGCCGTGGCGGCGCTGCTCTCCGAAGCGGCCGTCCAGCAGCGGCTCCCGCCCACCGGCCAGCGACCGCACCTCCGTGACCGGCGCCGCGCCCCGACCGACGAGCGTCTGGACCAGCCGCTCCCAACCGCATACCGTCCGCATGCCGTGATTCTGCACGGGCCATTCGGCCCGGCGAATCCAGCGTTGCCGTGGTCGGCCCGGTGCTCAGGGAGCCGGCCTGCGGTGTTCGTGCAGATGTAGCAGCACAGTGGCTGGATCGGTGGCCTCGTCGATCGTCGCGTCGGCCCAGCGTTGCAGGATCTCGGCGGTGGCGAGGGCAAGATCTGCGGGCAGGTGTTGCTCGCGCAGGGTGTCGGCGACCTCGTGCATCTCCGGCACCCAGCGCCAAGCTCGGCCGACCAGGCTGGGGAGGTAGTTGCGGTCGGCGAGAATGTCGCTGGGCATGCGGCGGGCTTCGTGCAGGAGCGTGTCGATGACGTCGTGGTCGTCGGCGAGGGCGTGGGCGACGGCGGCGGCGGCGCGGCTCGCCCGCTGGTAGGAGGCGAAGGCCATCTTCAGCGCGCTGGCCTGGCCCGTTCGCTCTCCGAGATGGACGGCTTCCGCCGACGTCCAGGCAATCAGGTCCGCGACCCGACGGCTGGCGGTCTCCGCTCCGGCGAGATAGAGCCGGGTCGACGGGCGTCCGCCCGGTGGCGGCCCGACGATGCAACCGTCGACGACAGCTGCACCCGCCTCGACGAGCCGGGTGGCGATCCGCTGCATGCGCGCGGGACTGATGGCGTTCGCGTCGACATAGATACCGCTGTACCCGGCATCGGCGACGTGGACGGCGATCTCCTCGGCAACGGCGGGTGGGCAGATCGACAGGATGATCTCGCTGTCCGCGATCAGCTCTCCGAGCACGACCGGGCGGAGCCGCGCGTCCGTCGCGCGGCGATGGGTGGCCTCGCTGCGCCCGTCCGGGCACCACAGGACGGTGTGACCGTTGCTGGTGACCTGCGCGGCGATGGCGGCCCCCATCCGGCCCGGATGGAGCAGACCGACCGTGACCGGCACACTCACCCGTCCACTCCGGCCAACACCGGAAGGCCGGGGTGGATGAAGAGATGGATCCGGTCGCCGAGATCCGTCGCGTGCGCGGAGGTGCGGTACCGGGGCCGCCGCACCACGCGGGCGACCTGGCCGAGACGGCGGGCGATGCTGTCGGTACAGCGGTCGGCGGCAACGGCCAGGACGTCGTGGACTTGTTCGGCGGCACCGTCGAGATCGTCTCGACCGAGCCTGGCCACCGCGAGATCCAGCCGGACAAGGCACAGCTCGCCGAGGCGGCGCTGCTGCGGAGGATCGGTCTCGTAGAGCACCACGGCGTTCGCCGCATCGCGCTCGGCCGTGGCGCAGTTCGCGTGACCGGCCAGCCAGAGCCGAGCGGTGGCGGAGTAGAAGATCTGTTTGGCCACCGGGAAGGCGAACAACCCGCCCGGGTCGTCAACGTCCCTGACCTCTTCACGGGCCCGATCCGCGCGGGCGAGGGCGTTCTCGGTGGCGCGCTGGTGGTGCAGCTGGGCCTGGGCGCGGGCCTCGATCGCGGCGAGCCGGACACGAGCGGTGCCGGTCTCGGGGACGTAGCGCCAGCCGTCGGTGGCGAGCTCGACGGCGTCGCGGGGCCGGTCGTCCCAGTAGGCGATCAGGCTCTGGGTGCCCCGGACCCAGGCGCACAGCGCATTGTTACCGGCCAGCTCGGCACACAGGAACGCGGTGCGGGCCTGCGTCTCGGCGGCCTGCCGCCGGCCGAGGTCGAGGGAGGCGTTGGCAAGCACCCCGCACAGCGCACCAGCCAGGAGATAGAGCTCGCGCCGCTGCCCCGGGGGTTGACGGCCTTCGAGCAACGCGAACACCCGGTCCCGCAGCGCGCACAACTCCATGAACGTGGGATAGACGGGCCGGCTGGGATAGCGGGTGACGAGCCGGGTGAGATCGGCGCGGCACTGCTCCAGGGCTCGCGGGCCGACGTTGGACTGTTCGGCGGACTGTCCGAACCGGGCTGACTCGGCGGCGGCCAGGGCGACCTCCCGCTGTACTGCCAGGGTCCCGACCGGCTCGCTGTTCACCGGCGCCGGTTCGAGGACCGCAGTGGTTGCGCTCTCAACGGGAACGTCGGTCTCGGCCGGCCCGAACAGCCGCTCGGCGCTCTCACCGAACATCTGCTCCAGAACCCGGCAGGCGGCGGGATGCGGAAGACCGTCGAGGCCGCCGGCCAGCCAACGCCTCGCCTGCCGCTCCGACACGGTGAGCGTGCGGCCCAGCTGAGCCGAGATGCGCTCGAAGTCGTGGCGAAACTCCGTCCTGGTCCGGCGCAACCGGCACACCAGCTGCTCCAGCCGCGTCCGGAGGACAGGACTGGGAACGACCATCTCTCCACCTCCAGAACCCGGCTACAGAACTGGGCCACCCTAGAGAACTCGGTGCTGGCTGATGTGCTGAAACCACAGATGTCCGGTAAATGTCCGGTTGCCCCCGTACTTATCGAACCCAGAACCGACCCGCAGGACGGGCCGCGCTCACCACCGAGAACGCCGATCACGTCCGGGTTGCCCCGACGGTGTCCGACGCGATCCGGACCAGCAGCGTGACCAGCGCCAGCAGCAACACGCCGACCAGCACCCCGCGCAACCACGCCGTGTCGCCGAGCGTGCCGGCCAGCACGAGCAAGCTGACCGCGATCCCAGCGACCAGCACCCCGGTGACGACCAGCAAGTACACCCGGACCCGTGGCTTGGTCCAGAACCACACTCCGGCCGGATCCACCCGGCGTGCGAGCCGGGGTTGGGCACGCAGCCGCTGCAGGTAGTTCGCGTCCCACACCAGGGCCAGCAGCAACACCGGCAAGACCTGCGCCATCGTCGAGTAGAAGTCCCGGTACACGCCCCTCCCTCCGCCAGCGGGCAATCATGCCCGACGACCACTGCACACCCGCGCGCCTGCCATCGGCGCACGTCAGGATGGGGTCGCGGGAACCCTCGCGAGCCGCATGGGCTTGGCCACCACCCACTCAACCAGGCAGTCAAGGTCGAGGCGTGCAGGCGCGAGATCAGGCAGGGGACCTGCACTCGGTCCTGTTACCGGACTGATCGACCGCGGCAGGTTCGACGACGACGTTCGGTGTGCGTCCCAGACCAGCGACACTCGGCAACGTCGAGAGATAGCGGTGCTGATCATCTTGGGCGAGGTCCAAATGGCCAGCCTCTAGCTCTGGCCCCGACGACCCCTCATACTGGTTGCCCAGGCGAGAGGAGGTGTGCGATGCAAGCCACCACGGGTGACCAGATCATCATCGAGACCAGTACGCTCGATACACCGCGCCGGCAGGGCCAGGTGGTCGAAGTGATAGGCGACGGTGAGCAGCAGCATTACCGCGTTCGCTGGCAGGACGGCCACGAGTCCATCTATTTCCCCGGTCCGGATGCAAGGGTGCTGCCAGCGGCGACGTGAAGCGGTGACCGAACATCATCGACGATCACGGTTGCAGGGCCCGGAAGAGTCCACGTGTGGCGTGCTGAACTGGGCCGACAAGCCGGGAATCACCCGACGTCGGTAGCAATCTCTACGGGGTTCGCCCGCAATCAGATGTAACCGCTGGAGCCGCTTTGCTGCGTCCGCAGTCCGATAACTGACGTCCACGAATGCAAACGTAGCATCACCGAGTGTCTGATGAATCGTAGCTGGGTCGCGTACCGCGCCGCTGCTCACGATGGTGGGCGCGGCAGGGTTCGAACCTGCGACCGCTCGGGTGTAAGCCGAGTGCTCTCCCGCTGAGCTACGCGCCCGGAGACCCGAGCGCGGCGCCGCACCCGGGTCGGTGGTTCAGGCCGCCAGCGCGGCGACGGCCTTCTTCCACGCTTCTTGCTCGCGTACCTCACCCGCGCCGTTGACCTCGGCGAACCGGACGATCCCCGTCTTGTCGACGAGGAACGTGCCGCGCAGGGCGAACCCGGCGTCGCCGCTGAACACCCCGTAGTCCTTGGCGACCTCACCGTGCGGCCAGAAGTCGCTCAGCAGCGGGAACTCGTAGCTCTGCGCGTCGGCCCAGGCCTTCAGCGCGAACGCGTGGTCCACGGAGACGGCCAGGATCTGCACGTCGTCGTTCTGGAAACTGGCCAAGTCGTCGCGGACCGCGCTCAGCTCACCCGTGCAGATGCCGGAGAACGCGAACGGGTAGAAGACCACCAGGACGCTGCGCTCGCCGCGGAACGACGAGAGCGTGACCTCCTGGTTGTTCTGGTCCTTGAGGGTGAAGTCGGGGGCTTCGGTTCCCACCTCGGGCGCCATGTACGTGTCTCTCCTCGACGGCTCGTTGGGATCGGGGACCGTTCGACACCACGACGGGTGACGGCGGTTCCGCAGAGCCTAGTGTCACAGCGGCGGGTCTCGACCGCCCGATCGCCGAGCGTGCACAGCATCGGCGTGCTTCCTCAGCAGAACCCGGTCGACGGCGGCCCGGCGAGGGATGATCGTCACCATGCGCACCGACCTGGACCCCGTCGAGCTGGGCCCCCGGCCGTTCTACTCGCTGCTCACCGCGGTGGTCGTCCCGCGGCCGATCGCGTGGGTGTCCACCCGGTCGGCCGCCGGTGTGGACAACCTCGCGCCGCACTCGTTCTTCACCGTCTCCTGCGTGGATCCGCCGATGGTCCAGTTCACCAGCGTCGGGGTGAAGGACTCGCTGCGCAACGTCCGCGAGACCGGTGAGTTCGTCGTCTGCCTGGCCACCGAGCCCCTGTTCGAGCAGGTCAACGCGACGGGTACGAACTTCCCGGCCGCCGTGAGCGAGTTCCGCGAGGTCGGTCTGACCCCCGAACCGAGCAGGCTCGTCGCGCCGGCGCGGGTGGCGGAGTCACCGGTGGCGCTGGAGTGCCGGCTGCACCAGACCCTGGAGCTGGGGGACTCGACGGTGGTGATCGGCAGGGTGGTGCACGCCGCCGTCAGCACCGACGTGTTCGACGGCGATCCCCACCGGGGCGGGCTCCCGTCGATCGTCAAGCTCCGTCCGCTCGCGCGGCTCGGCCGCAACGAGTGGTCGACGATCGGCGACGTGCTCGCCATCACGCGGATTCCGCACGAGCAATGGCCAGGACACTACTCAGGGCGCTACTCCCCGCCCACCGCCTGACCGACCAGGAGCCCGGCCGCCGCGACGCTCCTCACAAGGCGAACTCCCCCGCAAGCACCGCGACGTCCTCGCGACCGGTGCTGCGCTGCTCGATCTCCCGTTCCCGCAGCTCCACCCTCCTGATCTTCCCGGAGATCGTCTTGGGCAGCGTGGCGAACTCCAGGCGACGGATCCGCTTGTACGGCGCGAGGTGGTCGCGGGCGAACTCCAGGATCGTCCGCGCCGTCTCCTCGGTGGGCTCGAACCCGGCGGCCAGCACGACGTAGGCCTTCGGGACCGCCAGCCGCACCGGGTCGGGCGACGGGACGACCGCGGCCTCGGCCACGGCGGGGTGCTCGATGAGCACGCTCTCCAGCTCGAACGGGCTGATCCGGTAGTCCGACGCCTTGAACACGTCGTCGGCCCGGCCGACGTAGGCGATGTAGCCGTCCTCGTCCCGGGATCCCAGGTCACCGGTGTGGTAGTACCCGCCGGCCATCGCCTCGGCGTTGCGCTCGGGATCGCCGGCGTAGCCGACCATCAACCCGAGCGGGCGACGGGCGAGATCGAGGCAGATCTCGCCCTCGTCGGCAAGCTCACCGGTGGCCGGGTCGAGCAGCGCCACCGCGTAGCCCGGGATCGGCCGTCCCATCGAGCCGGGCTTGATCGCCTGCCCCGGCGGGTTGCCGATCTGCACGGTGCTCTCGGTCTGGCCGAACCCGTCGCGGATCCGCACTCCCCAGGCCTTCTCGACCTGCTCGATCACCTCGGGGTTCAGCGGCTCCCCCGCCCCGACGACCTTCGTGGGCGGGTTCGCCAGGCCCGACAGGTCGGCCTGGATGAGCATCCGCCACACGGTCGGAGGCGCGCAGAAGCTCGTGACGCCGCAGCGGTCGAGCACGTCGAGCACCGACTCGGCGTCGAACCGGGTGTAGTTCATGACCAACACGCACGACTCGGCGATCCACGGCGCGAAGACGTTGCTCCACGCGTGCTTGGCCCAGCCGGGCGAGGAGATGTTCAGGTGCACGTCACCGGGGGCGAGGCCGATCCAGTACATCGTGGACAGATGCCCGACGGGGTAGGACGCGTGGGTGTGCTCCACGAGCTTAGGCGTCGCCGTGGTGCCGGAGGTGAAGTACAGCAGCAAGGCGTCGGTGCCGTGGGTGGCGCCGTCCGGGGTGAACGTGGCCTCAGCCGCCTCGGCGCCGACGTAGTCCAGCCAGCCCGCGGGTGCCGTGTCGTTCTCCGGACGGACGACGATGCGGGTGTAGTCGCCCTCGACGCCGTCGAACTTGGCCACGTCCGACCCGCCGACGACCACGTGGCTCGCCCCACCCCGGTCGAGCCGGTCACGCAGGTCCGAGGCGTGTAGCAGCGTCGTGGCCGGGATGACGACCGCGCCCAGCTTCATCGCGGCGAGCAGCGTCTCCCAGAGCTCGACCTGGTTGCCGAGCATGAGGATGATCCGGTCACCGCGGGCGACGCCGTGGGCGCGCAGCCAGTTGGCCACCTGGTTCGACCGCGCGGAGAGCTCGGCGAAGGTCCAGTGCGCCTCGGTCCCGTCATCCTCGACGATCCACAGTGCCCGCGCCACCCCGCGCTCAGGATCGGCGGCGACGGCGTCGAAGTGATCGATCGCCCAGTTGAACTCGTCGATCTCGGGCCAGCGGAAGTCGCGGTAGGCCGTGTCGTAGTCCTCCCGGTGCGCCACCAGGAACTCACGCGCCGCGTAGAAGGCCGGTGCCGACGGGGTCATGGCTCACCTCGCGAAGTAACCACTCTGCTGCCCGGCACCCTAACGGCTGCGCAACCGTCGAGATAACGGAGCTGATCATGCAGGAGCTACGCCTCCACCAGCAACGACCCAGTTGCTGCGGGAGAACCGGCGCCGCAGCAGCAGTCGTCACTAAGACGAGCCAACCTACGTCATTCGGGTTAGATGAACACCAATATGGGTGAAATTCCTCACTCGTAACGGTGACAAAAGGTCACCAGGCATGGCCTAGCCGGGCACACTTGCGCCAGTTTGCTTGTCGCTCCCCGCGGGCTCTGCCACGGTGACACCCCGCACACCCAGCCACCAAGGAGATCCGACATGAACAGGACCACACGATCTGCCGCTGTCCTCGCGATGACGGGCTGCCTCATCCTAGGCTCCGCCGGTCTCGCCAGTGCCGGGGAGAAAGCCCCTGCGGAGGAGGCCCCTGCGGAGAACTGCCTCGTCGCCACCGTGACCGGAGCGCTGGCAGACCCGGTCGGTACGCTGGGCGCGGTCGCCGCGGATCCCGCTGGCGCCATCGGCGGTATCGTTGTCTGCGTGCTCACGACCGCCGGGCTCGCCTAGCCGGTTCCGACCGAGCCAGCGACAGCTGACGAGTCTGTCGTGACGTGACCGAGGAACCCTCGTTGCCGCGAGGCACTCGGGTACCCCGACAAACGACATCTGGTGCGCGGCCCGGCGTCTCACCTCGATCAGGAGGCGCCGGGCCGGTGCCGCGCGGGTCCGCTGATTGCGGCGATCGTGGGAGACCACTGACTGCCCACCGCGCCCCGCTTGAGCTGCGAATCCCGTTCGACCTGTCGTGGTGCTCCTGGCTACGGCAGCAACACCGCTGAACGGTGAGCAGCTCCCGAGATCACCATCACGATCCGTACCATCTGACGGCTCTGCTCCCTTGATCGGGTGAACACGTCGCGAGGTTGCAGCGTTCCCGCGCCACGCAGCGATGTCCCCCATGACGTCGTCGCACGAGCGACGGCCAGGCTCGCCAGGGGGCGACGAGATGACAAGTGACTCCGTCCAGCAGGACATGTTCACCGTGCTCCACGGGCAGCCCGCTCCGATCGTGATGCGATGGACCTATACCGCGTCCGACCCGTTCGCGGTGACCTTCGCGGTCCAGACCAGGCCCGACCGGTGGGTCGAGTGGCTCGTCGCACGCGATCTCCTGGTCGAGGCGCTGGTCGGCCCGGCAGGCGACGGCGACATCCGGATGAGCCCGCAGGAGGTGCAGGGCTACGACATCATCGAGATCACGATCCAGTTGCCGGACGGGCACGCCGTGCTGGAAGTCGACCGCGACCTGCTGCACCACTTCGTCGACGCGAGCACCGACGTGGTCGCGATGGGCACCGAGGCGGACCACATGGACCTGGACCTGGAGATCGCCAGGATCACTCGAAGCTGCGCCGAGTAGAGCCACCGACAGAGCCCGGCGCCGCGAGCTCAGCTCGTCAGCGCAGCTCAGCCGGTCAACCGTTCGCACAGCTCCCACAGCCGCACTCGATCGTCCGGGCCCTCGCGCGTCCACGGCACGTAGTGCTCCGGCCGGGTGCGCCGGTCGTGCCAGAACCGGCCGGTGCCGATCACCGCCGCAGGCGCCGCAGCCAGCCATACCGTCGTGTCGGCACCCTGCTCGGGCGTGCGCAGCAGCGGGCCGAGCACCGACCCGAACCACGGCAACGACCCCGTCAGCCCCGGAGTGTCGGCCCAGCCGGGGTGCACGGCGTGCACGCTGACCTCGTCGACCCGCAGCCGGTCGGCCCACAGCCCGGCGAGCACCACCTGCATCCGCTTGGTACGCGCGTACGCGGCCGTGCCGTTGTAGGGCTCGCGGGTGGACTCGACGTCGTCGAGCGCGAGTTTCTGCGCGTACATGCCGCCGGAGGAGACGAACAGGACCCGCCCCTGCGACGCGAGGGCGTCGGCGAGCAGCGCGGTCAACAGGAACGGGCCGAGGACGTGGGTGGCGAAGGCGAGCTCATGACCCTCGGCGGTGACGAGTCGCTGCGGCGGGAGCACGCCGGCGTTGTGCACAAGCAGGTCGGGACCTGACGTCACCAGCTCCGCGGCGGCCCGGCGGACGTCGGCAAGGCTGCTCACGTCACACCGCGACACGTGCAGGTCGGCTCCCGGGACGGCGGTGGCCACCGCGGCCCGGGCTCGGTCGCCACGTTCGGTGTCGCGGACCACCAGGTGCACGCTCGCCCCCAACCGCGCCAGACCAGCGACGGTCGCCGTGCCCAGCCCGGCGCTCGCGCCGGTGACGAGCGCGACGCGCCCGCGCAGCGCGTCCGGTGCCGGGTCGGCGCGCTCGCCGGTCCAGCTCCGCGAGCGCAGCACGTAGCCCAGGCGGGAGTAGCCGGGCACGATCGTGCGGTCCAGCACGGTGTCCAGGACACGGGCCAGCATGGCGCTCCTCGGGATCGACGATCCCGCCAGCCTGCCACGGGCGCGGAGCGCGTCAGCGCCGCTCGGCCAGCTCCGCGAGTGCGGCCAGGGTGGCGTCGATACCCGCCTGCAACTCCCGCAGCCAGCCGGCGACGATCCGTTCCTCCTTGTCCGGCCGCGCCTCGATCGCCCGGCTCAGCAGGGACGGCCCCGGACCTATCCGGGCCCACTGTCGCAGCTGCGTGCCGCCGCCGGCCGCGGTGAGCTCGAAACGCCAGCTCGCCGACGGGTGCACCACGTCCTCCATCGCCCACGCGAAGACCCGCGGTGCCACGCACTCGACCACGTAGCACGTGGTCGTCCACTCCCCGACGGCGGAGTGCAGGTTGCGGCCGCGAAACGTGGCACCGGGTGCGGCGGCCTCGACGCCGTCGAGCCACCCCACCTCCTGGACCTCGGTGCTCAGCGAGGCGATCAGGTGGATGTCACTGACCAGCTCCCACACCCGCTGCGGCGGGGCGGCCACCTGCACGGTGGCCTCTACGGTGGGCCCGTCGGTGTATCTCATCAGCGCACTCCGACCAGCTCGAGATGGACGCCCGTGGCGGACGCGAGGACGATGAGGTCGCCGGTGTCCGAGGTCAGGATCGTGTCGCCGTCGTCGGCCAGCAGCACCACGGCCGCATCGACCACGTCACTGCCACCGGCGCGCCCCAGCAGCACGCCCACCTGCCGGGCCAGCCTGTCGTCGAGAGGAACGACCCGCACTCCCGCAAGCAACCGCGCGAGGTTCGCCTGGCGGCCCGCACCCCCGCGCCACACCTGCCCGACGACGCCGCCGTGCGTCACTGGAACCCGCCCCGCCCGTCGCTCAGCCTTGATCAGCGCGACGACGGCGCGATCCGCACGCTCAACCGCGACGAAGGCGCCGGCATCGAGCACGAGTGTCATGCCACCCCCGAGCCTCGAACGACCACCGCCTGGCCCCGTGCCCGCCGGACCGCCTCCCGCATCTCGTCCTCGCCGATCTCGCCGTGGTCCGCCTCGAACGCGGCCAGGAACTCGTCGAGCGCCCGCACCTGGCGATCGTGCTCGACCTGGCGGTGCAGCGCATGGTTCACCCAGGCGCTCAAGTTCTCGGCCCGGCCAGCAGCCACCTCGGCCTGCCCGGCGGCGACGAGCTCAGGGTCCACTGACGCCGACAGTCGGCTCTTGGTACTCATCAGATCATCATAGCATCGTGCGATAATCGTGGCAGTGTTCGTCACGCTAGGCTGCGAAGGATGCGAATTCTCCGATAGTGTTTATGCATCTACTATCAGAGAAGGGTCAGGCATGTCCGAGCTGGTGTTGCCCGACGACGTCACCGTCGTCAACGTCGGGCTGCCGATGTTCGCCGAGGCCGTCCGCGCCCAGGGCGCCCCGGTGCAGCAGGTGGACTGGCGGATCCCGGCAGGCGGGGACCGTGCCATGGTCGCCACGCTCGAACACCTCCACGGCGACGCGGCCGCGGGCATCGACGCGGCCAACGCCGAGGTCGTCCGACGCCTCAACGACGGCGTTCCGCAGCTCGTCGGCGTCACGACGGTCAACACAGCCGTGCCGGGCGTCACGGGCCGGATGCTGCTGCACTGTGGCCCGTCCCTGCCCTACCCGCAGCACTGCGACCCGCTACAGCGGTCGCTGCGCGCCGCCACCGTCGCGGAGGGCTGGGCCGACGGCGTCGAGAAAGCCGAGCAGCTGCTGGTCAGCGGCGCCATCACACTCGACGCCGCACACCATCACGACACCGTCGTCCCGATGGCCAGCGCGATCGGGCCATCGGCTCCGGTTCTCGTCGTGGAGAACGCTGAGGGAGGAACGCGCGCGTTCGCCCCGCTCAACCAGGGTCCCGGCGACGTGGCCTGGTTCGGCCGCGACACCGACGCGGCGATCGCCAGGCTCCGTTTTCTCGCCGCCACCGCCGGGCCCACCATCGCCGCGATCGTGGCGCGGGCCGGGCCGCTGGACGTGCTCACGGTCGCCGCCCAGGGCATCGAGATGGGCGATGACCTGCACATGCGCACCCAGGCCGCCACGAACCTGCTCACCCGCACCTGGCTGCCGCACATCGCCGCGCTTCCCGGGACCGTCCGGGAGCCGTTCGCCGCCTACCTGGCCGGCAACCACCTGTTCTTCCTCAACCTCGCGATGGCGGCGGCGAAGTCGCTGCAGCTGTCCGCCGAGCAGGTGCCGGGGTCAAGCATCGTCACCACGATGGCGCGCAACGGCACCACGTTCGGGATCAAGCTCGCCGGCTCGCCGACGTGGTATGTCACCGGCGCGCCGCCGGTCGGGGAGGCGCTCTACAACGCCGGGCAGGGCCCGGAGACCGCCGCACCGGACATCGGTGACAGCGCCGTCCTCGAGCTGACCGGCATGGGCGGGCCGGCGGCCGGCAACTCCCCCGCCGTCGCGTCCTTCCTCGGCGGCACGATGGCCGACGCGGCCGCGGCCACCGAGGGCTACCGGGCGATCTGCGTGGGCACCAGCCGGCGGTTCACGCTGCCGGCGATGGGGTTCCGCGGCACCCCGCTGGGCGTCGACGCGCGCCTGGTCGTCGAGCTGGGGATCACCCCGAAGGTGACCACCGGCATCCTGCACGCGAGCGACGGCTCTGGCCAGATCGGGGCGGGCGTGGCGACGGCCCCGCTCGACTGCTTCGTCGCGGCCCTGCACGACCTCGCGGAACGGACCTGACGTCCACTATGGTAAACGGCGCCTGCACCCCAGGGAGAGGAGCGTGATGGACGGGATCTCCGATATGGGCGGGACCGAGGGCTGGGGCCCGGTCACGGCCCCGACCCGCGACGAGCCGCCCTTCGCCGAGCCGTGGGAGGGTCGTGCCTTCGCGCTCACCCTGCTCACGATGGGCCGGGTGTCCGGGCGGAACCTCGACGCCTTCCGGCACGCCCTCGAACGGCTCGACCGTGCCGACTACCTCGACGACGGCTACTACGGCCGGTGGCTCAACGCCGCCGAGCTGATGCTGACCGATTCGGCGATCCTCGCACCCGGGGCGATCGACGCCCGCGCTCGCACGATCACCGGCGAGGCCGTCGAGGAGCCGCCGGTGCCGGAACCGAGGAAACCGGACTACGCGCCCACGGCAGCCGGTTCGCTGCGCACCGTGGCGGAGGCGCCCGCGTTCGCCGTGGGCGACACCGTGCGCGCGCGCAGCACCCCGTCGGAAGGGCACACGAAGCTGCCCCGCTACGTGCGCGGGCACACCGGCGTCGTCGAGGTCGTGCAGCCCGCCCACCTGCTGCCCGACACGCACGCCCACTTCCAGGGCGAGAACCCCCAGTACGTCTATTCCGTGCGCTTCGACTCCCACGAGCTGTGGGGCGAGAGCGCCGAGGACTTCGCGCTCACCGTCGAGCTGTACGAGAGCTACCTGGAGCCCGCGTCATGACCACCTCCGCGTCCGACTCCCGCCCGGCCGACCGCGTCCCCCCGGCGCTGCACACCGAGGCGCTGGAGCAGCTGCTCGCCGAGCGCGGGCTCATCGACCCCGCGGTGATGGACACGTTCATCGCCACCTACGAGACGAAGGTCGGGCCCCTGAACGGGGCCACGGTCGTCGCGAAGGCCTGGACCGATCCGGAGTACAAGGCCCGCCTGCTCACCGACGGCACCGCCGCGATCAAGGAGCTCGGGTTCGCCGGCCCGCAGGGTGAGCACATCGTGGTCGTGGAGAACTCCCCCACCGTGCACAACGTGATCGTCTGCACGCTGTGCTCCTGCTACCCGTGGCCGGTGCTCGGGCTGCCGCCGTCCTGGTACAAGGACCCGGCCTACCGGGCCCGGGTGGTGCGCGAACCGCGCGCGGTGCTCGCCGAGATGGGTCTGGACCTGCCCGCCGAGACCGAGATCGTGGTACGCGACTCCAGCAGCGAGGTGCGCTGGCTCGTGCTTCCCGAGCGCCCGGCTGGCACCGAAGGCCTCTCCGTCGACGAGCTGATCCCGCTGATCACCCGCGACGCGCTGGTGGGCGTGGCTCGCGTGCAGGCACCGTGACCGCGCCACTCGCGGTCGACGGCCCGGCCGCTCCCCCCCGGTCCAACGGCGAGCTCGTGTTCGCCGAGCCGTGGGAGGGCCGCGCGTTCGGCATGGCGGTGACCCTGCACGAGGCGGGCGCGTTCACCTGGGAGCAGTTCCAGAGCGCGCTGATCACCCGCATCGCGAGCTGGGAAGCCGACCACCCGACCGGAGTGGGCTGGAGCTACTACCACTGCTGGCTCGACGCCCTCGAGGACGTCCTGGCCAGCGACGGCACGGTGTTCACCGACGAGATCGACGCCCGCGCGCGTGAGCTCAGCCACCGCCCCGGTGGCCACGATCATTGATCGAACACACCGGCGTCAGGCCCACACGTATCCTTGACCTCATGAGCACCCTCTCGGTTACCAGCGCTGCGCGCAAGCTCAGCCCAGAGCCGACGAGCAGCGGCACGGTTCGGGGTGCCAACGACGATGTGCAGCACCCGGGACGCGAACTCGATATCGCGACCCGGGTGACCAACCTTCGGCGCAGCCACATCCAGGTGCTCGCTGCATTGGCTCGCTCACCGATGGGTCGACGTTCGGCCCGCGCGGTCGCCCGCGCGGGCGGCTTGTCGCCGACGGCCGGGATCCGCGCGGTCCGCGATCTCTTCGACCTCGGTCTCGTTGAACGGCGCCACGAGACCTTCGCCGAAGGCACGGTGACCACCGCGGAGATTCTCTACGCGAACCTCATGCACCCCCAGTGGCCCGAGCTGGCGCCCCGCCTCGCCCAGGTTCGCAGACCTCGCGCTCCGCGTGCCGCCTCGCGGAGGATCCCCGCGAGACTCGCGCACGTCTTCTGGAATGTGCCGGTCCGCGACATCGATGTGACCGAGCACGGTCCGTTCATTGCGCGCCGAGTCCTGCTTGAGGGTGACACGCAAGCCTTGGCGTGGGCCGCGGAGACACTCACCGCCGAGAACTGGCGCGCCGCCGCTCAAGGCCGGGGGATCGATGCGCGACGGCGCGCCCTGGCTGAGAACCTGGCAGCGGCTTCCGCATGACGCTGCCGTCCTGGTTGCGTGCCGTGCTGCCCGGCGATACCGCCCAGACTTGGGAGGCCATCCGCGACATCGTCCCGGATGCCGGCTACCTGGTCGGCGGCACAGCGATTGCCGTCCACCTGCGACACCGGGTGTCGCGCGATCTCGACTTCTTCCTGAGCGAAACTGTCGACCTGGTAGGGATCCGGCATGCGCTGGAGGGCATCGGCCGCTTCGCCGCGACGCAGCACAGCGACGACACCCTGAATGGCCTGTTCAACGGCACCAAGGTCCAGTTCTTGAGCGCAACCGACCAGCAGGTGCTCGAGCCCCTCGCTGTCATCGAGGGAGTCCGCGTCGCCGGGCTGGGGGACTTGCTCGCCACGAAGCTCAAGGTCATCGGCGACCGCGGTGAGCTGCGGGACTACTTCGACACGAAAGTGATCGAGATCCAGGCCGGCCGCCGCGCCGAGGAGGGGCTCGGATTATTCATCCGTCGCTATCGGCCGCGAGACCCCGACGCCGCCATCCGCCACCTGCTGCTGGGACTTGGCTACTTCGACGACGTCACAGACGACCCGTTCCTGCCCGAGACTCGCGAGCAGATCCTCGGATACTGGCAACGGCGACAACCGGAGATCGCACGTTCACTGTCCCGGAGCTAGGCAAGCCCACCACAGCATGTCGACGGCGAGCTGCTGACCGTTCCGCCAGGACCACGGTGCACCTGCTGTAGGAGAGACGGGCCTTGTGGCTCGAGTGGTCACGCCTCCCGCGCCGGTTCGGCAGCGCGGCGGGCGACGTCGCGGGTGCCTCCGCAACTCCCACAAGGTGTCCCACAGATGAGTATGATCTGGTCTACGTAAGAAACGATCTACTTAGTGCGGTGGTGTCGTGGAGTTTCGGGGGCGGGCCGCAGATCTCGGGGTGCTTGACGGGCAGCTCAGGGGCGTTGTCGAGCGCAGCGGCTCCACGAGAGGCCGGGCTGTGATCGTGACGGGTCGGCGTCGGGTGGGGAAGTCGCGGCTGGTCCAGGAGCTCTGTGACCGGTCGGGAGCGCCGTATGTGATCTTTCAGGCCACGAGGGGACGCAATCCGGTGGCTGAACGCGCGGACTTCACCACGACGCTGGCGCAGTCATCGTTGCCGGGGGCGGAGCTGGTCGCCGGTCTACAAGCAGGGGACTGGAACCAGGCCCTGCGGTCACTGGCTGTCGCGGTCCCGGACGGCACCCCCAGCATCGCGGTGATCGACGAGGCGCCCTGGCTGGTCGAGCAGGATCGGGAGTTCGAAGGCGCCCTGCAGACCGTGTGGGATCGGCACCTGTCCGCCAAGCCGGTGCTGCTGGTCCTCGTCGGTAGCGACATGTCGGTGATGGAGGCACTGCAGTCGTACGGGCGACCCTTCTTCGGGAGGGCGGTCACGATGACCGTCGAGCCACTGCATCTGGCTGACGTGCAGATCATGACCAACCTGGAGGCCGCGGACGCGGTGGACGCGCTCCTCATCACCGGCGGGTTCCCGGAGATCGTCCACGCGTGGCGACCCGGTATGAACCGGACGGACTTCCTGCGGGAGTCGGTCGCGAGTCCGCTGTCGCCGCTGCTGGCTTCGGGGGAGCTGTCGCTGCTGGGGGAGTTCCCCGCAGCGTCCCAATCGCGAGCTGTCCTGGAAGCTGTGGGCAGCGGTGAACGCACCTTCACCGCGATCGCCACCCAGGCCGGGGGCGCCAACCCGCTGCCGTCCGGCACCCTCTCGCCCCTGCTGAACACGCTGCTGGCCAAGCGAGCCCTGGCCGCCGACCTGCCGCTGTCGACGAAACCTGACAGCAAGAACAAGCGTTACCGCGTCGCCGACCCCTATCTGCGGTTCTGGCTGACCTTCCTGCAGCGCGCCATCCCGATGGTCCAACGCGGCCGGGGGGATCTGGCCTTGGAACGCATCGAGCAGTCGTGGACGACGTGGCGCGGCCGCGCGGTCGAGCCGCTCATCCGCGAGTCCCTGCGCAGGCTGCTGCCCGACGAGGACTGGGCCGAGACCGAGGCGGTCGGCGGGTGGTGGAACCGTCAGAACAACCCTGAGATCGACCTGGTCGGAGCCGACCGCGAGCCGGTGGCCGGCGCAGTGCACTTCGTCGGGTCAGTGAAGTGGCAGGAGAGCCGCCCCTTCGGTCGTAGCGACTACGACGCCCTGGCCCGAGACATGCTCGCCGTCCCCGGCGCGGCTGCGGGCACGCCATTGGTGGCGGTCTCTCGCAGCGGAGTGATCGCCAACCTACCGCTGGCAGCGATGTGGGGGCCGGATGATCTCGTACGCGCCTGGCAGCCGCGATGACCACAACTGTGGGTAGCGGCATGCCCTGTCTGCGCATGGCCTTCCGCTCAGTAGTCCGTGTAGCTGATCCCACCTGCCCGGCCGAGCACCCCGCACGCGACTGCCCGAGCATGACCGGGCCGCCACCTCGTACCCCGACATGTACCCACATCGGTGCCGAACGGCCGGGTCTAACCCCGCTATGTGTCCCTATCGGGGGGAGAACCGGCGGCGTGCCCTAGCGTAGCCCCCAGCCGGGCGGGGGCCGCGGGGGGGTAGGGGC